>NZ_CP132204.1:3718546-4028425 GCF_030718995.1 Arthrobacter oryzae | reverse complement strand
CGCGGCGAAGGCGGAGACCACCAAGCCCTCGATCGTGTCGCTGCGCACCATCATCGGCTACCCGGCGCCGAAGAAGCAGAATACCGGCAAGATCCACGGTTCGGCCCTGGGTGCTGAAGAAGTATCGGCGCTGAAGGACGTCCTGGGCTTTGACCCGGCGAAGACCTTCGAGGTCGACGAGGAGGTCCTGGCGCACGCCCGCGCCGTCGTGGACCGCGGTGCCGCTGCCCGCAGCGAATGGCAGGACTCCTTCGAGGCATGGCAGGCCGCCAACCCGGAAGCAGCCGCGCTGCTCGAGCGTGTCGAGGCCCGCAAGCTCCCGGTGGAGCTCGACTCCGCCCTGCCGGTGTTCGAAGCAGGCAAGGACGTCTCCACCCGTGCCGCGTCCGGCAAGGTCCTGAACGCGATCGGCCCGGTCATGCCGGAACTGTGGGGCGGTTCGGCCGACCTCGCCGAGTCCAACAACACCACCATCGAGGGTTCGCCCTCGTTCATTCCCGCGTCCCGGTCCACCGGTGCGTGGAAGGGCAACCCGTACGGCCGCGTGCTGCACTTCGGCATCCGTGAACACGCCGCCGCGTCCATCGTGAACGGCATCGCCCTGCACGGAAAGACCCGGGCGTTCTCCGGCACGTTCCTGATCTTCTCCGACTACCAGCGCCCGGCCATCCGCCTCGGCGCGCTGATGGGTGTTCCGTCCCTGTACGTCTGGACACACGACTCCATCGGCCTGGGCGAAGACGGCCCCACCCACCAGCCGGTGGAGCAGCTGGCCTCCCTGCGTGCCATTCCGGGCCTGGACGTTGTCCGCCCCGGTGACGCGAACGAGGTCGCCGCTGCCTGGAAGGTCATGCTGGAAAACCACGAAAACCCGGCCGGAATCGTGCTGACCCGCCAGAACATCCCCACCTACGCCCGCGGCGAGGGCGACGCCGACGGCGACACGTTCGGTGCCGTCTCCGGCGTGGCCAAGGGCGGCTACGTCCTGGCCGAGGCCTCCAAGGACGGCAAGACCGCCGACGCCCAGGTCATCCTGATCGGCACCGGTTCCGAGGTCCAGCTGGCCGTGAACGCCCGCGAAGCGCTCCAGGCCGAAGGCATCCCCACCCGTGTGGTGTCCATGCCGTGTGTGGAGTGGTTCAACAAGCAGGACGCCGCCTACCGCGACGCCGTCCTGCCCCCGGCTGTGAAGGCACGCGTCTCCGTCGAAGCCGGCCTGGCTTTGGGCTGGCGCGAATTCGTCGGCGACGCCGGCCGTTCCATCAGCCTCGAGCACTTCGGCGCCTCCGCCGACTACAAGCGCCTCTTCCAGGAATTCGGCATCACGGCAGAAGCCGTCACCGCCGCGGCGAAGGAATCCCTCGCCGGCCTCTCCAACTGATCCACCACGGTTCCGGGGGACACCGTCCCCCGGAACCCATGACTTCAAGGAGTTCGACATGACTACCCCCACCCAGCAGCTTTCCGACGCCGGCGTCTCGATCTGGCTCGACGACCTCTCCCGCGGCCGCCTGCAGACCGGCACCCTGCGCAAGCTCATCGAAGAGAAGAACGTCGTTGGCGTCACCACCAACCCGTCCATCTTCCACGCAGCCATCACCACCGGCCACGACTACGACACCGTCATCGCCGCCCAGGCCGCTGCCGGCGCCACCGTGGAAGAGACCGTCTTCGAAATCACCACCACCGACGTGGCTGACGCCTGCGACCTGTTCGCTCCCGTCGCCGCAGCCACCAAGGGTGTTGACGGCCGGGTTTCCATCGAAGTGGATCCCCGCCTCGCCTGGGACACCGCCGGGACCATCGCCGAAGCGAAGCACCTGTACAAGAAGGTCGCCAAGGACAACGTCCTGATCAAGATCCCGGCAACCCTTGAAGGCCTCGAAGCCATCGCGGCGACCCTGGCCGAGGGCATCAGCGTCAACGTGACCCTGATCTTCTCGCTGGAACGCTACCGCGCCGTGATCAACGCCTTCCAGTCCGGCCTGGAGCAGGCCAAGGGCAACGGCCACGACCTCTCCAAGATCCACTCCGTGGCGTCCTTCTTCGTCTCCCGCGTCGATGCCGAAATCGACAAGCGCCTCGACGCCATCGGCACCGACGAAGCCAAGGCACTCAAGGGCAAGGCCGGCCTGGCCAACGCCCGCCTTGCCTACCAGGTCTACGAGGAGCTCTTCTCCACCGAACGCTGGGCACTGCTCGCCGAAGCCGGCGCGCTTCCGCAGCGCCCGCTGTGGGCTTCCACCGGCGTGAAGGACCCGGCTTACCCGGACACCCTCTACGTCACCGAACTCGTCGCCCCCGGCGTGGTCAACACCATGCCGGAAAAGACCCTCGACGCCACGTTCGACCACGGCGTAGTCACCGGCGACACCGTCACCCGCGGCTACGACGACGCCAACGCGACCCTGAACGCCCTCGACGCGCTCGGAATCTCCTACAACGACGTCGTGGCACTGCTCGAATCCGAAGGCCTCGACAAGTTCGTGGCCAGCTGGAAGGAACTCCTCGGCGACGTCGAAGCCGCGCTGGCCTCCGCACGGAAGGCTTCCTAACCCACCATGAGCACACTCAGCTACGACGCCACCGGCGCAGCCCGCAAGGCACTTGAGCAGCACCTTCCCGCACTGCTGGAAGACCGCATTGCCACCCGGATTTTCGCGAAGGACCATACGTTGTGGGGTCCGGATGCCGAGCAGGAATCCGCTATCCGACTGGGCTGGGTCGAGGCGGCCACCGTCTCCCAGCCCCTGGTCAGCGACATCCTGGAACTCCGTGATGCACTGAAGGCCGACGGCGTGACGCGCATTGTCCTTTGCGGCATGGGCGGTTCCTCGCTGGCGCCTGAGGTCATCGCGGGAACCGCTGGCGTCGAGCTGACTGTGCTTGACAGCACCGACCCCGAACAGGTCAGTGCCGCTTTGGTGGACCGGATTACCGAAACAGCCATCGTGGTGTCCTCCAAGTCAGGTTCCACCGTGGAGACTGACTCCCAGCGACGGATCTTCGAGCAGGCCTTCACCGACGCCGGAATCGACGCCAAGAGCCGGATCGTCATCGTCACCGACCCGGGTTCGCCGCTGGACAAGGCGTCGCGGGAGGCCGGCTACCGCGCCGTCTTCAACGCGGACCCGAACGTCGGCGGCCGCTTCTCGGCGCTGACCGCCTTCGGGCTCGTTCCCTGCGGACTCGCCGGAGTGGACATCCAGGGGTTCCTGGACGAAGCCGAGGAAGCCGCGGAGATCCTCAACGAGGACACCGCCGAAAACATCGGCCTGGCCTTGGGCACCGCCCTGGGCGGCACCAGCCCGCTGCGCAACAAGATCGTCATCGCGGAGGACGGGTCCGGCATTGTCGGCTTCGCTGACTGGGCCGAACAGCTCATTGCCGAATCTACCGGCAAGCTGGGCACCGGCGTTCTCCCCGTGGTGGCCGGCCCGTCTGCACCGGAGGTCACTTCCGGTGCAGCCGATGTCCTGGTGGTACGCCTTGTATCAGCCGACGCTGACGACGTGCAGCTCGGCGAAAACGAGGTTGCCATCGCCGGTGGCCTGGCGACGCAGATGATGGTGTGGGAATTCGCGACGGCCGTTGCCGGCCGCCTGCTGGGCATCAACCCGTTTGACCAGCCCGACGTCGAGGCCGCCAAGGTGGCCGCCCGCGGCCTGCTGGACGCCCAGCCCGAGCCCACGCCCGCCAATTTCGTCGACGGCGCCATTGAGGTCCGTGGCGGAGACTGGCTCGGAGATGCTTCGACGGCGTCCGGCGCCGTGTCCGCACTGCTCGCCCAGCTGGCAGACGACAGCTACCTCAGCGTCCAGGCCTACTTCGACCGGCTGGCATACGCACCGTTCGAAGGCGTCCGCGACCAGCTCGCTGCAGTCAGTGGCCGTCCTGTGACGTTCGGCTGGGGTCCGCGATTCCTGCACTCCACCGGCCAGTTCCACAAGGGCGGACCGGCAATCGGTGCGTTCCTGCAGGTCACCGCCGAGTCCGCGACGGACCTCTCCATTCCGGAGCGGCCGTTCACGTTCGGTGAGCTGATCTCGGCTCAGGCCGCCGGTGATGCCCAGGTCCTCAGCGACCACGGACGTCCGGTCCTCCGCCTGCACCTAACGGACCGCGCCGCCGGCGTCAAGCAGCTGCAGGACATTGTTTCAGAGCTTGCCGGCCAGGCAGCATCCCACACTGAAAGCTAAGGCACCGAACCAACCATGCCAGAAACTGAAAACGGCAGCAGGAAGTCAGCAGCGCGGGGCCGCAACCCGTTGAGGGACCCTCGGGACCGCAGGCTGAACCGCATCGCCGGCCCCTCCTCGCTGGTCCTCTTCGGCGTGACCGGCGACCTTGCCCGCAAGAAGCTCATGCCTGCCGTGTATGACCTGGCTAATCGTGGCCTGCTGCCGCCGAGCTTTGCCCTGGTGGGCTTCGCGCGGCGGCAGTGGGAGAACGAGGATTTCGCCGCCGAGGTGAAGGCGGCGGTCATGGCGTATGCCCGGACCCCGTTTGACGAGGCCGTGTGGAACCAGCTGTCCGAGGGCATCCGTTTCGTCCAGGGAGAGTTCGACGACGACGACGCCTTTGAGCGGCTCGGCGACACGATTGACGAACTGGACGAACAGCGCGGAACGCGGGGCAACCATGCGTTCTACCTGTCCATTCCGCCGAAGGCGTTCGAGCAGGTTTGCCGGCAGCTGTCCAAGCACGGGCTGGCGCAGGCCGAGGGTGACAAGTGGCGCCGCGTGGTCATTGAGAAGCCGTTCGGGCACGACCTTGAGTCGGCCCGGCAGCTCAATGACATCGTGGAGTCCGTGTTCCCGCCGGATGCCGTGTTCCGGATTGACCACTACCTGGGCAAGGAAACGGTCCAGAACATCCTGGCGCTGCGTTTCGCGAACCAGTTGTTCGAGCCGCTCTGGAACGCCAACTATGTTGACCATGTCCAGATCACCATGGCCGAGGACATCGGTACCGGTGGCCGGGCAGGATATTACGACGGTGTGGGCGCTGCCCGCGACGTCATCCAGAACCACCTGCTGCAGCTCCTGGCGCTCACCGCCATGGAGGAGCCCATTTCCTTCAACGCCGATGACCTGCGTGCCGAGAAGGAAAAGGTCCTGGCCGCGGTCAAGCTCCCCGATGACCTGTCCACCCACTCGGCGCGCGGTCAGTTCGCCGGCGGCTGGCAGGGCGGCGAGCAGGTCCTCGGTTATCTGGAGGAGGAAGGCATTCCCGCCGACTCCACCACGGAAACCTACGCCGCGGTCCGTGTGGACATCCACACCCGTCGCTGGTCCGGTGTGCCGTTCTACCTGCGCGCCGGCAAGCGCCTGGGACGCCGCGTGACGGAAATCGCCGTCGTCTTCAAGCGCGCACCCAACCTGCTGTTCCGCGATCACGGCGAGGACGACTTCGGCCAGAACGCCGTGGTGATCCGCGTGCAGCCTGATGAGGGCGCAACCATCCGCTTCGGTTCGAAGGTGCCGGGCACCCAGATGGAAGTCCGAGACGTGACGATGGACTTCGGCTACGGGCACTCGTTCACCGAATCCAGCCCGGAAGCGTACGAACGCCTCATCCTGGACGTGCTGCTGGGTGAGCCGCCGCTGTTTCCGCGGCACCAGGAAGTGGAACTGTCCTGGAAGATCCTGGATCCCTTCGAAGAGTACTGGGCCAGCCTGGACGAACAGCCCGAACCCTACGCCCCCGGAAGCTGGGGCCCTGCCTCGGCGGATGAGCTGCTTGCCCGCGACGGACGAACCTGGAGAAGGCCATGATCGTAGATCTTCCCGATACAACAACCTCCGCCATCTCCAAGAAGATCATGTCCCTGCGCGAGCAGGGCGGCGTGATCGCGCTCGGACGTGTGCTGACCCTCGTGGTCGTCACCAAGTCCGGGCTCGAGGAAGAGGCCATCGAAGCGGCCAACGAAGCCAGCCGGGAACACCCCTGCCGGATCATCGTCCTCGCCGATGCCGGTGCCAAGGCCCCCACCCGGCTGGATGCCCAGATCCGGGTGGGCGGCGACGCCGGCGCGTCCGAAGTAATCGTCCTGCGCGGCTACGGCGAACTCGCGGAGGAAAGCGAGTCCCTGGTGGCGGCACTGCTGCTCCCGGACGCACCGATTGTGGCCTGGTGGCCGCACGGCGCGCCGAAGAGCGCCTGTGATACATCCATCGGCCGCATAGCCCACCGCCGGATCACCGACTCAGCCAACGAGGAGGATCCGCAGCGGGCTCTGGACAACATCCGGAACACCTACAAGGCCGGGGATACCGACCTCGCCTGGACACGCCTGACCAACTGGCGGATCCAGCTGGCCGCAGTGCTGGACCAGGTGGACCCGTCTCCCGTCACGGCCGTGGCCGTGGAAGGCGCCTCGGACTCCCCCAGCACGCTGCTCCTCGCAGCATGGCTGACGCTGGCCCTGGACGCCCCCGTGACCATCGTGGCCGATCCTGCCGGGACCGGTATCCGCCGGGTGCGGCTGAGCCGTGCCAGCGGTGACGTCCAGCTGTTCCGGCCGGGACTGTCCGTGGCGGAACTGACCCAGCCCGGCCAGCCGGCGCAGCGCATCTCCCTCCCGCGCCGCAGCCTGAAGGACTGCCTGGCGGAAGAGCTCCGGCGCCTGGATCCCGACGAAGTGTTCGGCGAAGTGATTACTATTGGACTGCCCCGTACAAATCTAAGGAGTGTCCGTCCCAGTGAGCGCTGATCCCAGAGTAAGCATCCACCCTGACTCATCCGTACTGATGGCTGCCATTGCGGCGCGGCTCATCACCAAGCTCGTGGACGTCCAGGACAAACACGATGAGGCGACGGTGGTGCTTACGGGCGGCACTGTGGGCATTGGAACCCTCAAGGCGGTTGCTGACTCCGCGGCGGCTCCGGCAGTGAACTGGTCCAAAGTTAACTTCTGGTGGGGCGACGAGCGCTTCGTCGGCAGCACCGACAGCGACCGCAACACCCTTCAGGCCCACGACGCCCTGTTGTCCCGCATATCAGTGGACCCGGACCGCGTAAACCAGCCGGGGTCCACGGACGACTTCGACAGCCCGGAGGACGCGGCGGCCGATTACGCGCGCCGACTCGCCGAGGCAGCCGCGGCGGAGCATGCCGCGGACATGTCCGACGACCGGCCCGAGAACCCGGGGAAGCTGCCGCGGTTCGATGTGGTCCTTCTTGGCGTGGGCCCGGATGCCCATGTTGCTTCGCTCTTCCCGGAACAGGCAGGCATCCGGGAAAAGGAGCTCACGGTGGTGGGTGTCCGGAACTCGCCGAAACCGCCGCCGGAGCGGATTTCCCTGACATTGCCCGCGATCAACACGGCCAGTGAAGTGTGGATGGTTGTGGCGGGTGAGGACAAGGCCGGGGCCGTAGGGCTTGCCCTGGCCGGTGCAAACCCGGTACAGGTCCCGGCGGCAGGGCCAAGGGGCCGCACACGGACACTGTGGCTGATCGATGAGAATGCCGCCTCAAGGGTTCCCGAGCAGCTAGTCCGAAAGGGTTCCGCGGGCTCGTAGCCGTTCCAGCGCTCCAGCCAGTACGTCTTCGGCGTCCTGGCTGGAGCGCCGCTCTTTAACGTACTCGAGGTGACTCTTGTAGCCCTCTTCGGAATGGTGCGGGACTTCCACCAGCGTCTCGTCGCGCGACGCCGGACAGCCGCAACGGCGGCAGTCCCAGACGACGGGGATCTGGTCTTCCGGGAGCTTAAGGAAAACTGGCCGCGTCTCGTGTCCTTTGGCGCACCAATAGGAAACACGAATACGCGGCAAGCGTTCACCGACAACGTCGTTTGGCTGGATTCTGGGGGCTGACCCTTCGGCCACCCCGACACGGGTTCCCCGGAACCCTGAAGCAGCATGCACCATCGGGAACTCCTGGCTACTCGACTGACCGGTTGTTGGAAGCCAACAGCCACAGTTTAGTGCGGAGTTCCCGACGGCGGCAGGGCCGTTAGTACCGGGAGTGTAAATTCCGGGAAAACTCCCGGTCCCCGATCTGTTTCGAGCGGAATGCTAGGAGTCGCCGCCTCCGGAGAAGCGCATCAGCAGGCCGAGCGCGATGATGACAACGCCCCAAGTGACGCCGAGGATGACCGTGAACCTGTTGAGGTTCCGTTCCGCCACTCCGGACGAGCTGAGGCCGGAGCTCATTCCTCCGCCGAACATGTCCGACAGACCGCCGCCCCGTCCCTTGTGGAGCAGGATGAGCAGCGTCAGCAGGAGGCTGGTGATGCCCAGGAGGATCTGCAGAATGACATGAAGAACGTCCACGACGGCCTTTCAGAAGTTGATGATTGCGGGGGTCACGCCTGTGTCCGGACTAATCCGTCAGCAGGTGACTCTCGAACCTGACAATATTAGCAAACTCAGCAGGATCGAGGCTGGCCCCGCCCACCAACACGCCGTCGACGTCGCGTTCGTTCAGGATGGCCGCTGCGTTGTTGGCCTTGACCGAACCGCCGTAGAGCAGGCGGACCTTGGCGGCAACGTCATCGCCGAAGAGGGTGACGAGTTCGGCACGGATGGCGGCGCACATTTCCTGGGCGTCCTCCGGACCTGCCACCTCGCCGGTGCCGATGGCCCAGACGGGCTCGTAGGCGACCACGAGTTCGGCCGCGTCTTCGGCGCTGAGGCCTTCGACGTCGGCGCGCAGCTGGTCAAGGGTGTGCTGGACGTGCGTCCCGGCCTGCCGGATCTCCAGGCCTTCGCCGACGCACAGCACCGGGGTGACTCCGTGGCGGAAGGCAGCCTTCACCTTCGCGTTGAGGACGTCGTCGGACTCGTTGTGGATGGTGCGGCGTTCGCTGTGTCCCACCAGCACATACTTGCAGCCCAGCTTGTTCAGGAACTGGCCCGAAATATCACCTGTGTAGGCGCCGGAGTCGAACTGCGACAGGTCCTGTGCGCCGTAGACAACTTCCAGCTCGTCGCCCTGGACCAGGGTCTGGACGCCGCGGAGGTCGGTAAAAGGCGGGAAGACAGCAACTTCAGCGCGGCTGTAATCATGCTTGGCGTCGGACAGGGTCCAGGCCAGCTTCTGCAGCAGCGTGATGCCCTGGACGTGGTCCATGTTCATCTTCCAGTTGCCGGCAATCAGGGGCGTGCGGTCGAACTTGCCATTCGTTGACGTAGTCACGTGTTCTCCAAAAATGCTTGTGATGTGAACAGCCGGCAGGGCCCCGACTTTTCAGTGGGTGCCCTGCCGGCTGGAGGATCTAGCGGTCGAGGACGCTGAGGCCCGGCAGTTCTTTGCCTTCGAGGTACTCCAGGCTGGCGCCGCCACCCGTGGAGATGTGGCCGAACTGGTCGTCAGCGAAGCCCAGCGTACGCACCGCAGCAGCAGAGTCGCCTCCGCCAACCACGGTGAACGCGTCCGCTTCGGTGAGCGCCTGCGCGATGGCACGGGTGCCCCCGGCGAAGGCCTCGAATTCGAACACACCCATGGGGCCGTTCCAGAACACCGTCTTGGCACCCTTGATCCGGGCGGCAAATGCAGCCGCGGATTCGGGGCCGATGTCCAGGCCGATGCCCTGCGCGCCGAAGCTGCTGTCTTCGATGGCGTCAGCACTGACCGTCTCGTGGTCAGCGTCCGCAGCGAACTTGGCCGCAACCACAACGTCCGTGGGCACGATGAACTCGGTGCCTGCGTCCGCCGCCCGCTTCAGGTACTCCTGCACTACGGGGATCTGGTCTTCTTCGAGGAGGCTGCCTGCCACCTTGTGGCCCTCAGCCGCGAGGAACGTGAACAGCATGCCGCCGCCCACCAGGATGGTGTCGGCTTTGCCGATCAGGTTATCGATAACGGCAAGCTTGTCCGAAACCTTGGAGCCGCCGAGAACCACAACGTAGGGCCGCTGGGTTTCCGTCGTGAGCTTGCGCAGCACCTCGACTTCGGTGTGCACAAGGTCGCCCTGGTACGACGGCAGCCGCGTGGCGACGTCGTACACGCTGGCGTGCTTGCGGTGGACGGCGCCAAAGGCGTCATCCACGAAAGCACCGTTCTCCCCCGTCAAAGCCACCAGTTCGTCCGCGAAGGCGCCGCGCTCGGCGTCGTCCTTGCTGGTTTCACGGGCATCGAAGCGGACGTTTTCAAGGATCAGCGCTTCGCCGTCCCGCAACGCAGCGGCAAGCTCCCGGGCCGAGGCACCGACGGTGTCTCCGGCCAGGGTGACCTTGAAGGAGGCCAGTTCAGCAAGCCGCGTGGCGGCAGGCTTGAGGGAGTACTTCTCTTCCGGGGCGCCCTTGGGGCGGCCGAGGTGGGCTGTGACCAGCACGCGGGCACCGGCGTCCGTGAGCTTCGTCAGTACTGGCAGGGAGGCCTTGATGCGGCCGTCGTCAGTCACTTCAGAGCCGTCGAGCGGCACATTCAGGTCACTTCTGACCAGAATGTACCGCCCGCGGACACCATCAGCGATCAGTTCGTTGAGGGTGTGGAATGTCATGTGTCTAACCCTAGCCCAGCTTGGATGCGACGAGCTCCGTGAGGTCGACCAGGCGGTTGGAGTAGCCCCATTCGTTGTCATACCAGGAAACAACCTTGACCTGGTTGCCGATGACCTTGGTGAGACCGGAGTCGAAGATCGAGGAGGCGGGGTCGCCGACGATGTCGGAGGAGACGATCGGCTCATCCGTGTACGTCAGGAAGCCCTGGAGTGCCTCGGACTCAGACGCCTTCTTCAGGGCGGCGTTGACTTCCTCAACGGTGGTCTCGCGGGAAACGGTGACCGTGAGGTCGGTGGCCGAACCGGTGGGGACCGGCACGCGGATGGCGTAGCCGTCCAGCTTGCCCTTGAGCTCCGGGAGGACCAGGCCGATTGCCTTGGCCGCACCGGTGGAGGTGGGCACCATGTTGATGGCGGCGGCGCGGGCGCGACGGAGATCGTTGTGCGGGCCGTCCTGCAGGTTCTGGTCAGCCGTGTAGGCGTGGACCGTGGTCATGAGGCCGCGCTCGATGCCGAACTCGTCGTTGACCACCTTGGCCAGCGGGCCAAGGCAGTTGGTGGTGCAGGACGCGTTGGAAATGATGTGGTGGGTGGCGTTGTCGTACAGCTCGTGGTTCACGCCCATCACGATGGTGATGTCCTCATCCGAGGCGGGGGCGGAAATCAGGACCTTCTTGGCGCCGGCGTCGATGTGCTTCTTGGCAGCTGCGGCCTTGGTGAAGAAGCCGGTGGACTCGATGACGATGTCAACACCCAGCTCGCCCCAGGGGAGGTTGGCGGGGTCGCGCTCGGCAAGAACCTTAACGACGTTCCCGTTGACGACGATGTTGCCGTCCTTGACCTCGATGGTCTCCTTCAGGCGCCCGCCGACGGAGTCGTACTTGAAGAGGTGGGCCAGCGCCTCGGGGCTGGTGAGGTCGTTGACTGCAACGATCTCGAGGTCAGCGCCCTGTGCGAGTGCTGCGCGGAAGTAGTTGCGGCCGATACGGCCAAAGCCGTTGATACCAATACGGGTCGTCACTTTTTCAGTCTCCTTGGTGCTTGTAGAAGCACAACTAGTTGAGCGGGCGTTCAAGCCAACTAACAGATCCCGCACGCCATTGGGCAGAGATGATTACCAGATCGGAGGGCGACCAGCCACATTGCTGAAGGCTAACCGCCTTCCGTGATCCATCTTACGTTTAAGTAGGTCGGCCCCCGCAAGTGCGGGGGCCGACCTTCCACGATTCGGTCCGAAACGGGCTAAATGTGAAGTTTGTTACAGGGGCATGTCTGCCACGTCACGCCTGAACGGCTTTAGAGGGTAATGAGGCCCGTGGCGTTCCTGCGTGCACCGTCGAAGCGCTTGGCGACGTCGGCCCAGTTCACGATGTTCCAGAAAGCCTTGACGTAGTCGGCCTTGACGTTGACGTAGTCCAGGTAGAAAGCGTGCTCCCACATGTCGAGCATCAGCAGCGGCGTGGTGCCCAGCGCAACGTTGCCCTGCTGATCGTAGAGCTGCTCAATGACGAGGTTTCCGCCGATGGGCTCGTAGGCCAGGAAGCCCCAGCCCGAACCCTGCAGGCCCAGTGCGGCAGCGCTGAACTGCGCCCGGAAGGCGTCAAAGGAACCGAAGGCGTCGTCGATGGCTGCGGCCAGTTCACCCTCGGGCTTGTCGCCGCCGTCCGGGGAGAGGTTGTTCCAGAACACGGAGTGGTTGACGTGGCCGCCGGTGTGGAAGGCCAGGTCCTTCGAAAGACGGTTGATGTTGGCGAAGTCGCCCTTTTCGCGTGCCTCAGCCAGCTGGGCCAGCGCGTTGTTGGCGCCGGTCACATAGGCTGCGTGGTGCTTGCTGTGGTGCAGTTCCATGATGCGTGCGGAGATGTGGGGCTCCAGCGCTGCGTAGTCGTAGCTGAGTTCAGGCAGTACGTACTCGGTCACAAAATCCTCCAATGTCGTGGACAGGTTGTCCGGTTTGGTAACTCTCGGATTGTGCATCCGGATGACTGGTCACCCGGAAATTTAGCGGGTTTCCGTAACCCGGTCTCGATTCTAGGGGCGCCGTTACTCGTCCAGCATTTCCGGCGTCACATTGGCCTCGGTGCCGGGAATGCCCAGGTCGAGGGCACGTTTGTCGGCCATGGCCAGGAGCCTGCGGATCCTGCCTGCTATCGCATCCTTGGTCATGGGCGGATCGGCCAGCCGGCCAAGTTCGTCCAGGCTGGCCTGTTTGTGGGCCACGCGCAGCTCGCCGGCATACTTCAGGTGGTCCGGCACGTCGTCGCCGAGGATCTCCAGGGCGCGGTCAACCCTGGCCCCGGCGGCAACGGCGGCCTGGGCCGAGCGGCGCAGGTTGGCGTCGTCGAAGTTGGCCAGCCTGTTGGCGGTGGCCCGGACTTCCTTGCGCATGCGGCGCTCTTCCCAGACCATCAGCGCATCATGCGCGCCCATGCGGGTGAGCAGGGCTGCGATGGTGTCCCCGTCCCGGATGACCACCCGGTCCACTCCCCTGACTTCCCGGGCCTTGGCCTGGATGCCGAGGCGCCGCGCTGCGCCCACGAGGGCCAGTGCCGACTCGGGCCCGGGGCAGGTCACTTCCATGGCCGAGGAGCGGCCCGGTTCCGTCAGCGACCCGTGGGCCAGGAAGGCGCCGCGCCACACGGCTTCTGCGTCGGCGGCGGATCCGTTGACCACGGCAGAGGGCAGGCCGCGCACAGGGCGGCCGCGGGCGTCCAGCAGGCCGGTCTGGCGGGCCAGGGCTTCCCCGTCCCGCACTACCCGCACCACGTACCGGTTGCCGCGGCGGAGCCCGCCGCCGGAGACGACGATGATCTCGCTCTGGTGGCCGTAGACCTCCGCGATGGCAGCCCGGAGCCGGCGTGCCGTGGACGCGAGGTCCACCTCGGCCTCGATCACGATGCGGCCCGAAACGATGTGGAGACCGCCGGCGAATCGCAGCATTGCGGAGACTTCAGCCTTGCGGACCGAGGACTTCTTAATGTCCAGGCGGGACAGTTCTTCCTTGACTGATGATGTCAGTGCCATGGCACCTTCCTAACTGTTCCCGAAAATATCGTGGTACGCCGTTGCCAGACGCAGGGGGTCGTGGATCGGTCGGCGGCTCGACGCCCCTACTTTACCCAACACCACCTCGGCACCGAGCATCCCCGCTGCCCGCTTGAACTCTTCGACGTCCGGCACGGAGACCGGGTCCGCCAGCACGACGTCGATGCTGAAGTCGGGCGCATAGCTCCGCAGCACGTGCAGGTGGTCGGCGGCGGACATCCCGGAGGTTTCCTTGGTGTCCGTGGCCAGGTTCATGGTGAGGCACCGCTTGGCCGGCGTATCGGAGAGCGCCTGGCGCATCTCGGGCAGCAGCAGGTGCGGCAGCACGGACGTGTACCAGGACCCCGGGCCGAGGATGACCCAGTCGGCCAGCTCGATGGCAGTCAGGGCTTCCACGCAGGCGTGCGCCGACTCCGGCAGGAGCCGCACGCTCTCCAGCGAGCCCGCCACTGCGCACTTGGCCTGCCCTGTCACCGTCTCCAGCGTGTACGACCCGTCAGGACCCGGCACCCGGACATCCCCTTCGATCGTCAGTGGCACGCTGGACATGGGCAGGACCTGTCCGCGGGCACCCAGCAGTGCGCCGGCCCATTTGAGGCCTCCGACCGTGTCGCCCAGCAGTTCCCAGAGGGTGACGATCAGCAGGTTGCCCATCGCGTGGTCGTCAAGGGAGCCGCCGCGGCCGCCACCGGGGTGGAAGCGGTGTTGCATGACGTCCCGCCAGGTCCTGCCCCAGTCAGTGTCGTCACAGAGTGCCGTGAGCGCCATCCGCAGGTCGCCGGGCGGGAGGACGCCGTACTCCTCGCGCAGGCGGCCGGAGGACCCGCCGTCGTCCGCTACGGTGACGATGGCCGTCAGGTCGGAGGTGAGCAGCCGAAGGGCGGACAGCGAGGCGGACAGTCCGTGCCCTCCGCCGAGGGCGACGACGGACGGACCCTTGTCCAGCTGCCCGCCGCCGGCGCCGCCGGCCGGCGGAACCATGGGCAGCGGCCCGGTAAGCAGTCCCATTACTCGCGGCCCAGGTCCCGGTGGGTGGTGGTCACTGTGACACGCGGATATTGCGCGAGCTTCTTGGACAACTCCATGGCGACGGCCACCGAACGGTGCTTTCCGCCCGTGCAGCCCACGGCGATGGTGGCGTAATGCTTGTTCTCCCGGCGGTAGCCATCCAGAACCGGCTCGATGGCCAGCACGTAGCGGTCCACGAAGCTCTTGACGCCTTCAGCCTCCAGAACGTAATCGCTGACGTCCTTGTCCAGGCCCGTGTGGGGGCGGAGCTGCGGGATCCAGTGGGGGTTGGGGATGAAGCGGGCGTCCACCACAAAATTGGCGTCCACGGGCAGCCCGTACTTGAAGCCGAAGCTCATGACGTTCAGCCGCAGGGCCACGGGGCCGGTGTCGCTGAAAAGTTCCGTGATGGCAGTGGCGAGGGCGTGGACATTGAATTCGGAGGTATCCAGCACGATGTCCGCGGAATCCCGAAGTTCATGCAGCAGGTCCCGTTCCGCGGCGATGCCGTCGAGGATCCGCCCGCCTCCCTGCAGGGGGTGCGGGCGGCGGCCCTGCTCGAAGCGGCGAACCAGGACGTCGTCGTTGGCGTCAAGGAACAGGACCCGGAACGTTACACCGCTCGCCTCAAGTGTTTTAAGGGCTGCCCGGATGTCGGTGAAGAGGGCCTTGCTTCGTACGTCCACCACCACAGCGAGCTTGGGAATGGACTGCGGGGCGTGGGAGACCAGTTCGGCGAGGGTGCCGAGCATTTGCGGCGGAAGGTTCTCGACGACATACCAGCCATGGTCCTCGAGTGCATCCGCAGCGGTGCTGCGCCCTGCCCCGGACATACCCGTCACCACAAGCAGTTCCGCTTCAACGGGCCTGACCGGCGTCATGCCGTCCTGTTCCGCGTCGGATCCTGCCGTTGACTCTGCCATGAGTAATGCCCCATTCCTGCTGTGTAATTCGACGCAACCGCGCGTTCCGCTTCAGGTCCTTACCCTAGCTAAGTTTCAATGATTTCGCCGGTCGTCATGTTGATGGCCGGCGATTCAGGGTCCGGGGATGCGGCGGCGTTACTGAAATGGCTGACGATGGCGTCCGCCAGCGAAGGCCCGATGCCCTTGGCGGTGGCAAGTTCCGCAGCGCTGGCTGTCCGGATGCTCTTGACCGAGCCGAACTGGGCGAGCAGGGCTTTGCGCTTGGCCTCTCCCAGGCCGGGAACACTGTCCAGGGCGGACACCGTCATGGCCTTGCCGCGCTTCTGGCGGTGGAAGGTAATAGCGAAACGGTGGGCTTCATCGCGGATCCGCTGAAGCAGGTAGAGGCCCTCGGAGGTCCGCGGCAGGATTACCGGGAAGTCGCTGTCCGGCAGCCATACCTCCTCAAGGCGCTTGGCAAGTCCAACCACGTAGACGTCGTCGATGCCGAGCTCCGCCAGGGCACGTGCCGCGGCGTTGACCTGGGGCTTGCCGCCGTCCACCACCACGAGGTTGGGCGGGTAGGCGAACTTGGCGCGCGGTGCGGGTGTGGTGGTGTCCTGCACGGAAGCGGTCGCCATGGCCTCCAGCGCTGCCTGGTGCCCGGGAAGCCTGGCGGCTTCGGCGTGGTCCGACTGCTCCTGGAGGTAGTTCCGGAAGCGGCGCGTGAGGACATCATGCATGGCCGCAGTGTCGTCCGCGGCTGCGGCGCCGGTGATCGAGAACTTGCGGTAGTCGGATTTCTTGGGAAGGCCGTCTTCCACCACCACCATGGACGCCACCACGTTGGTCCCCTGCACGTGCGAGATATCAAAGCATTCGATGCGGAGCAGCGCGACGGGCAGGTCCAGGGCCTCCTGGAGTTCCTGCAATGCCAGCGACCGGTTCGTCAGGTCTCCGGCGCGGCGTGACTTGTGCAGTTTCAGGGCGTGCTCGGCATTTTCCCGCACCGTGGACATGAGGGCTGCCTTGTCGCCGCGGCGCGGGACGCGGATGTCCACTTTTGCACCCCGCAGGCCGGCAAGCCACTGAGCGAGTTCGGCCGCGTTGCTCGGCTCTTCGGGAACCAGGACCTCCCGCGGCATCCGCCCCTGCGTTTCGCCTTCCTCGCCGTAGACCTGCTGGAGCAGGTGCTCCACCAGGTCCGGCGTGGTGGAGTCCTCGACTTTCTCCACTACCCAGCCGCGCTGGCCGCGGACGCGGCCGCCCCGGACATGGAACACCTGGACGGCTGCCTCCAGTTCGTCCTCATGCAGTGCGAAGATATCGGCGTCGGTGTCCTCCGACAGGACCACGGCGTTGCGTTCGAAAACCTTCCGGAGGGCAATGATGTCGTCGCGGACACGCGCGGCCCGCTCGTAGTCGAGTTCGGCGACCGCAGCGGCCATGTCCTTTTCCAGGCGTCCGATGAAGCGCTTGGCCTCACCGCCCATGAATGAGCAGAAGTCTTCCGCCAGTGCCCTGTGCTCCTCCGGCGTCACGCGGCCCACACACGGTGCTGAACATTTGTCGATGTAGCCGAGCAGGCACGGCCGGCCGCTGGCCTGCGCCCGCTTCAGGACGCCGGGACTGCAGCTGCGGACAGGAAAAACGCGCAGCAGCGTATCCATCGTTTCGCGGATGGCCCCTGCCGTGTACGGGCCGAAGTAGCGGGTGCCCTTGCGGCGTTCTCCGCGGAGCACCTGCACACGGGGCAGCTTCTCCCCCATGGTGACGGCGAGGTACGGGTAGGTCTTGTCGTCCCGGAAAACCACGTTGAACCGGGGCTTGAATTCCTTGATCCAGGTGTATTCCAGCTGGAGCGATTCCAGTTCACTTCCGACGACGGTCCACTCCACGCTGCTGGCCGCGTGGACCATCGCGTAGGTCTTGGGAAGCAGGCCGCCCGGATTGGCGAAGTATGAATTCAGGCGGGAGCGAAGGCTTTTGGCCTTGCCGACATAGATGACGCGGCCGTGCGGATCCCGGAAGCGGTACACGCCCGGGTTGGTTGGAATCTCACCCGTTTGGGGTCGGTAACTAGCTGGATTTGCCACGAATCAAGTCTACTGAGGATGCACGGGTGCCCCCGACGCTACTCCGCAACCTTGCTCTGGTTGTAACTGGTGGAGCGCTCCTGGCCGCTGAGCTCGGCGATGGCGTCCATTATGCGGTCGGTGACCTGGCGGCGTGCCGGCAGCGAGTGGTCGGGCCCGGTCTTTTCGAAGTACAGCGGCTCGCCGACCTTCATGGTGAAGTGCTGCGGCTTCACGCCGTTCTGGCCTGCCGGCTGGAGGTGCTCGGTTCCGATGAGGCCGACGGGAATGACGGGTGCACCCGTGGTCAGGGCGAGCCAGCCGACACCGGTGCGTCCGCGGTACAGGATGCCGTCCCGGGACCGGGTGCCCTCCGGGTAGATGCCGATGCCTTTTCCGGATTCGAGGATGTCCAGGAGGGTTTTGAGCGCCGCCACGCTGGCGGCCTGTTCGCCGCGTTCCACGGGAATGGAGCCGACGGATTCGAAGAAGGACTTCATGACCTTCCCCTTGACGCCTCCGGTGGTGAAGTATTCGGCCTTGGCGAAGAAGGCCACCGGCCGGGGCATGAGGGCCTGCACAATCACGCTGTCCAGAAAGGACAGGTGGTTCGGCGCGACAATAAAGGGCCCCTCCTTGGGAACGTTCTCCAGCCCGATGACGGTGGGCCGGCACGTTCCGGAGATCAGCGTGCGCGTGGTCCAGCGGATCGCATCAAACAACGCCATCGTTGTTCACCCCGCCCAGTGCTGCGGCACGCAGTGCGTCCATGCTGTTAACGGTGGCGGCGAGGTCGGTGGTGGAGTGCACGATCGCCACGGCGCCCGCCTCCTGCAGCTCACCGTCGGGCGCGAACCCCCAGCTCACGCCGATGCAGTCAAGGCCGTTGGCCAGGGCACCGGCGACGTCCTGCGCACGGTCGCCCACCATGACGGCGTGCTGTGTGCGGAGGTCGGACAGGGCTGCGGCAACAATCTCGGTTTTGCCGCGCGGGGCCGTGGCGTGGGCAGCTTCATCGGCTGCCGAACCGCGGATGAAATGGAACGAGGACGCGATGCCGTGGTGTTCAAGCACAATCCGTGCCAGACCTTCGGGCTTCTGCGTGGCCACTGCAATGGGACGGCCGGACGCGGCATATTCCTCGATGAGGCCGGGGATGCCCGGATACAGGCGGCTCTGCGCGATGCCGGTTTCCAGGTAGTAGGCCCGGTACAGGCGGATGACCTCGGCCAGCTGCTCCTGCGGAACCCCGGCGACGTTGAGGAGGGAGTCGCTGAGTTTCGGACCGATCATGGCGTCCAGTTGGGCCTGGGCGGGAACCCTGATGCCGAGTTGGGTAAGGGCCGCGGAGATTCCGCCCGTAATCCCGCCTGCCGGATCGACAAGAGTGCCGTCCAGGTCGAAGATCACGGGCACTGTTGAAAGGGTCACCGGGCTAGTTTCTCATGAGTGCGCGAATGGCTGAAACTCGCATTCCCCGGCGGGAATACTTCTACCCGCCGGATCAGCACGCTCCAGCCATTCGGCGCAGTGGCCGGCTAGCCCAGGATTTCAGCCAGGAACGAGGCCGTGTAGCTCGTGGTGGACTTTGCGACCTGTTCGGGGGTGCCGGTCGCGATGATCTGGCCACCGCCCGAGCCGCCGTCGGGTCCCAGGTCCACGATCCAGTCCGCACTCTTGATGACGTCGAGGTTGTGTTCGATGGTGATCACGGTATTGCCCTTGTCCACCAGCCCCTGGAGGACCATCAGCAGCTTGCGGATGTCCTCGAAGTGCAGCCCTGTGGTGGGCTCGTCCAGGACGTAGATGCTCCGGCCGTTGGAACGCTTCTGGAGTTCCGCAGCCAGCTTGACGCGCTGCGCTTCACCGCCGGACAGCGTAGTGGCCGGCTGTCCCAGCCGCACGTAACCGAGTCCGACGTCGACCAGCGTGCGGAGGTGCCGGGCGATCGGCGTGAAGGCGGCAAAGAATTCCGCGCCCTCCTCGATCGGCATGTCCAGGACGTCGGCGATGGTCTTGCCCTTGTAGTGGACTTCCAGGGTTTCCCGGTTGTACCGTGCGCCGTGGCAGACTTCGCACGGCACGTAGACGTCAGGCAGGAAGTTCATTTCGATCTTCAGCGTGCCGTCGCCGGAGCAGGCCTCGCAGCGGCCGCCCTTCACATTGAACGAGAACCGCCCGGGCTGGTAGCCGCGGACCTTGGCTTCCGTGGTCTCGGCGAAGAGCTTCCGGATGTTGTCGAACACACCCGTGTACGTGGCGGGGTTGGAACGCGGTGTCCGGCCGATGGGGCTCTGGTCGACGTGTACCACCTTGTCCAGGTGCTCAAGGCCCTGCACTGACTTGTGCCGTCCGGCCACCTGCTTGGCGCCGTTGAGCTTGTTGGCGAGCACCTTGTAAAGGATTTCGTTGACCAGGGTGGACTTGCCGGAGCCGCTCACCCCTGTCACGGCCGTCAACAGGCCCAGCGGGAACGCGGCATCCACGTTGACGAGGTTGTTCTCCCTGGCCCCGATGACTTTCAGCTCACGCTTCTTGTCGTATTTGCGCCGCTTCTTGGGAATGTCGATCTTCTTGCGGCCGGAGAGGTAGTCGCCGGTGAGCGATTCCGTGTTCTCCAGGAGTTCCTTGTACGAGCCGGAGTGCACCACCTGGCCGCCGTGTTCTCCGGCGCCGGGTCCGATGTCGACAACCCAGTCCGCTTCCTGGATGGTGTCTTCATCGTGCTCCACCACGATGAGGGTGTTGCCGAGGTCGCGCAGGCGGGTGAGGGTCTCGATCAGGCGGCGGTTGTCGCGCTGGTGCAGGCCGATGGACGGCTCGTCGAGGACGTAGAGAACGCCCACCAGGCCGGAACCGATCTGGGTTGCCAGGCGGATCCGCTGGGCCTCGCCGCCGGACAAGGTGCCGGAGGGGCGCTCCAGGTTCAGGTACTCGAGCCCCACGTCCAGGAGGAAGGTCAGGCGCGCCTGGATTTCCTTCAGGACCTGGTGCGCGATCTGGGCTTCGCGGCCGGTCAGCACCAGGGAGTCCAGGAAGTGCGCACATTCACGCATGGGCATGGCGGCGACCTCGGCAATGGATTTGCCGTTGATCAGCACCGAAAGCGAGGCCGGGTTCAGGCGGGCGCCGTTGCAGGCAGGGCAGGGGATCTGCCGCATGTACTCTTCGTACCGGTCCCGGGCGGAATCGGAATCCGTTTCCAGGTGTTTGCGGTGCACGTACTGGATGACACCCTCGAAGCCGGTGCTGTACTTGCGCTCCCGGCCGAAGCGGTTGCGGTACTGCACCACGACTTTGTGGTCCTTGCCGTGCAGGACGGTCTGCCGGATGTCCTCGGGGAGCTTCTGCCACGGCGTCTTCATGGAGAAGTCGAGCTCCTTGGCCAGCCCGGACAGCAGCCGGTTCCAGTACTCGCTGGTGGCCGTGCCCAGGGACCAGGGGGCGATGGCGCCCTCGCCCAGGGAAAGTTCGGCGTTCGGAATGATGAGTTCCTCATCAACTTCGAGCTTGGTGCCGATGCCGCTGCACGCCGAGCACGCACCGAAGGGATTGTTGAAGGAAAACGAGCGGGGTTCGATTTCGTCGATGGCGAGGGGGTGCTCGTTGGGGCAGGCGAGGTGCTCGGAGAACGCCCGGACCCGTTCCGGATCGTCTGCTTCGAGGTCCACGAATTCCGCCAGAACCCGGCCCTCGGCCAGACCCAGCGCGGTTTCCACGGAGTCGGTCAGGCGCTGGCGGATGCCGTCCTTGACCACTAGCCGGTCCACTACCACTTCGATGGTGTGCTTGAACTGCTTTCCCAGCTTGGGAGGGTCGCTGAGCTGGATCAGTTCGCTGTCCACCCGGGCCCGGGAGTAGCCCTTGGCCGTGAGTTCCTTGAACAGATCGACGAATTCGCCCTTCCGCCCGCGGACCACGGGTGCCAGCACCTGGAAGCGGGTGCCCTCGGGAAGTTCCAGCAACTGGTCGACGATCTGCTGCGGCGTCTGCTTGGCCACCTGCTCGCCGCAGATGGGGCAGTGCGGGCGCCCCACACGGGCCCAGAGCAGGCGCATGTAGTCGTAGATCTCGGTGATTGTGCCAACTGTGGAACGCGGGTTCTTGCTGGTGGATTTCTGGTCGATGGAGACCGCCGGGGACAGCCCTTCGATGAAGTCGACGTCCGGTTTGTCCACTTGCCCCAGGAACTGCCGGGCGTATGCGGAGAGCGACTCAACGTAGCGGCGCTGGCCCTCGGCGAAGATCGTGTCGAACGCCAGGGATGACTTGCCGGATCCGGACAGCCCGGTGAAAACGATCATCGAGTCCCGCGGCAGGTCCAGGTCCACGTTTCGCAGGTTGTGCTCGCGCGCCCCTTTCACCACGAGGCGGGAAAGGTCAGGACGCGCCGGTTTTCCTTGGTTTAGGGGTACGACGGCGGAGCGGGCATCAACGGCTGGTTCTTCAGCTACGGCTTTAGGCACCCACTAATGCTAATCGAAAACTTCTTCGAATTTCCATGCGGCCGCCTATTCGGCGTCGTAGGCCGCCGCCAACAGCTGGACCGCCTCGGCGAAGCTGGCGCCCTGGGCCTTGGCCGCGGTAGCGAATTCTGCCGCCGCCGCACTCAGCGAGGACCAGGCTTCGTCCCTGGCGCAGACGATGGTTCCGTGTCTGCCGCGGGTTGCAACGACTCCTGCCGCTTCCAGTTCCTTATATGCGCGGGCCACGGTGTGCGGAGCCACGCCCAGGGCGGTGGCCAGGCTGCGAACCGCCGGCAGGCGGGTGCCTGGGGCAAGGACGCCGCTGTCCGCCCGCTCGATGATGTTCAGGCGCAACTGTTCGAAGAGCGGCACGGAACTGCCTTGGTTCGGCTTCCAGGTCCCGGGAAATTCGTTCACACCGCTCACAGCCCGGACTCCCCTGCGCGCAAGGCCTCTTCCTTGCCGGCGAACTGGGCATCGCAGAGCCTGCTGTAGTGCCCGTTGGCTGCGAGCAGCTGGTGGTGGTTCCCTTGTTCAACGATTCGTCCGTGGTCCATGACCAGAATTAGATCAGCGTCCCGCACGGTGGACAAACGGTGGGCAATCACAAAGCTGGTCCGGCCCTGCCTCAGCTGCAGCATCGCGCGCCGGATCTGCACCTCAGTGCGCGTGTCCACCGAACTCGTCGCCTCGTCCAGAACCAGGATGCTGCGGCCGGCCAGCTGTGCCCTGGCGATGGTGATCAGTTGGCGCTGGCCGTGGCTTAGGCTGTCGCCGTCGTTGCCCAACACTGTCGCGTAGCCGTCCGGCAGGGCCCTGACAAAGTGGTCCACCAACGTGGCTTCGGCCGCGGCCTGGATGTCCGCGTCACTCGCACCGGGGCGGCCGTATTCAATGTTCTCCCTGATGGTGCCGGTGAACACCCAGGCGTCCTGCAGCACCATCCCGATCATGGACCGGAGCTCATCCCGCGAGCATTCCGTTATGTCCACCCCGTCGATGGTGATCCGGCCGGAATCCAGCTCGTAGAACCTCATCAGCAGGTTCACCATGGTGGTTTTGCCTGCACCGGTGTGGCCCACGATGGCGACGGTCCGGCCCGGCTCGGCGGTGAAGGACAGTTCATGGACCACGGGTGCTTCACTGCTGTAACCGAAGGTGACGGCGTCGAACACCACGCGGCCGCCGGCAACCCCGACTCGGGTGATTCCGGTTTGGTCGATTTCGGTTCCTGGATTGAGGGCGCCTGACGGCTCCCCAGGCACCGGCTCCCCCTGCACCGGGTCCCCCTGCACCGACTCCCCCGGAACCGGGTCCGCCTGCCCGGGTGCCACCCTCTCCGGCGGAATTTCGGTCGCGTCGAGCAGTGCGAACACGCGCTCGGCTGAGGCGATGCAGGACTGGATCAGCGTCACCGTGCCGCCGATCTGGCTGATGGGCTGGCTGAAGAGCCGGCTGAACTGGATGAAGGCCTGGACTCCGCCGATGGTCATCGCGCCGGCCGTGACCTGCAGGGCCCCGACCACGGCCACGGCAAGGTAATTGAGGTTGGAGACGAACACCAGCAGGGGCTGGACGGCCCCGGAGACGTATTGTGCGCGGGCGCTGGTCCGGAACAGCCTGTCATTGCTGTTGGTGAAGGTCTCGGTGGCCATCCCCTGCCGGCCGAAAGCCTTGAGCACCTCGTGGCCGGTGATGTACTCCTCCAGGTGCGCGTTGAGTTCGCCCGTGGTGCTCCACTGTTTGGAGAAATGCGCCTGGGACTTCCGCGCCACGAGGACCGTGACGAGCGCGGAAAACGGCACAGTCACCAGCGCAATGACCGCCAGCAACGGTGACAGCCAGAGCATCATCGACAGTGCGCCGAACAGCATCAGCACGGACAGGATCAGCTGGTTCAGCAGCTGGTTCAGGGCCTGCGAAATGTTGTCTACGTCGTTGGTGGCCCTGCTGAGGACATCGCCGCGGCGCTGCTCGTCGAAATGCGCAGACGGGAGGCGCGGCAGTTTGTCCTCCACGGCGGCCCGCAACCGGTAGCTCACCCGCTGCACCGCCGTCGCGGTGACGGCGCCCTGCACCCAGCTAAAAACAGACGCCCCGAGGTACATCACTGCCACGATCAGCAGCAGGGAGGCCAGCTCCTGTTCGCTGAAGGTGCCTCCAAAGACCCCGTCGACGACGACGTCCGTGGCGTCACCCAGCAATTTGGGCGCTGTCACGTTGAGGGCCACAAACGCGCACGTGGCCGCCACGGCGGCGAGCATCCGCCATTTGACCGGCCCCAGAAGTCCCAGGAGGCGCCGGCCGGTGGCCCAGGCACCGGCGACAGGTCCGCCGCCGGCGACCGCCGCCGTCGTGCTTTCGGTCATAGACTGCCTCCCAGCGCAAGCTGTGAGGCGGCGATTTCCTGGTACACCGTCGAGGTGCGCATGAGTTCCGCGTGCGTCCCCTGGGCAACGAGCCTGCCCTGGTCCAGCACCAGGATGAGGCCCGCATCAAGGATGGTGGCGATGCGCTCGGCCACGATGATCACCGTGGATCGGCGCGTGAGCGGGGCGAGCGCCTGGCGGAGGCGGGCGTCCGTGGCATAGTCCAGCGCCGAGAGGCTGTCGTCGAACAGGTACACCGGAGCGTCGCGCAGCAGAGCCCGGGCTATGCACAGGCGCTGGCGCTGTCCGCCGGACAGGTTGGTACCGCCCTGGCCGACGGCGCTGTTGAGTCCCTGCGGCAGTTCCCGGACAAAGTCCTCCGCCTGGGCGGTACGCAGCGCGCGGAAGAGGTCCTCGTCGCTGGCATGGGGGGCGGCTATCCTCAGGTTCTCGGCCACGGTGCCGGCAAAGAGATAGGCACGCTGGGGCACCAGCGACAGGCTGTCCCGCAGGAAATGAAGCGGAAGCGAGCGGACGTTATGCCCGCCGATCATGACGTCCCCTGCGGTGGCGTCCAGGAACCGGGGCAACAGGTTGATCAGTGTTGACTTTCCGCTGCCGGTGGAACCGATGATGGCGGTGATGGTGCCCGGCGAAGCCGTAAAGCTGATGCGGTCCAGCACCGGCGCCTCAGCTCCGGGATAGGAAAAAGTGACGTCCCGGAATTCCACCGTGCCGCCGGGTGCGCGCCGCCCGTGGGGCAGCCCCGAACGGGAAACCGGCGGATCCGCGATGGCCGGGCGGGTCTCCAGCACGGCCCGGATCCGTTCCGCGCAGGCGGCGGCCCTGGGAGCGGTCGTCAGAACGTACATCGCCATCATGATGGCGATGAGGATCTGCAGGATGTAGGCAATGAACGCCGTGAGTGCGCCGATCTGCATTTCCCCGGCCTGGATCCTGTGGCCGCCGAACCACACCACGCCCACGGACGACAGGTTAACCACGATCATGATCAGCGGCAGCATTCCTGCCACCAGCAGCGCCGACTGCAGGTTGTTCCGGGTCAGGTCACGGTTGACGACGGCGAACCGGCGCGCCTCGTGTGCCTGGCGGACAAAGGCGCGAATGACGTTGGCGCCGATGATCTGCTCCCGCAACACGCTGGTGATGCGGTCGACGAGGACCTGCCCTTCGCGGTACAGGGGCACCAGCCGGCGGACGATCACGTACATAATGAGCGCCAGCACCGGCACGATGGCCACCACGATGCCGGAAAGGGCCACGTCCTGGTTCAGGGCCAGCACAACACCGCCGATCCCCATCGCAGGCGCCGCCACCAGCATGGTGAAAACCAGCACGGCCAGCGCCTGGATCTGCTGCACATCGTTGGTGGCACGTGTGACCAGGCTTGGCACACCAAACATCGCCACTTCCTGGGAGGACAGCGTCTGGACTTTCGCGAAAAGCTCCAGGCGCAGTTGGCGGCCGAGCTTCATGGCCACATTGGCGCTGAGGTATCCCGCGGCCAGCGCAGCAGTTACCTGGACAGCGGCAATTGCAGCCATCCAGCCGCCCAGCCGAAGAATGAGGTCTGTATTACCCTTGACGATTCCGTCGTCGACCACCGAGGCATTGAGCGTGGGCAGCAGGAGATTGGCCGTTGTCTGGACGAGCTGAAGCACCACGATGGCCAGCACCGCCGGTTTGTGCGTGGCGAGCAGCCGCAGCATCAGGCCCCGGAGCACCGCACCTCCCCCCGCAGTGACGGCATTCTCAGGCCCGTTTCCGAGCGACTGCGAAGGTCCTCCGGAACGGAAAGATGGTGCCGTGGGCGGTGGCAGGGTAGGCGTCCCTGAGCAGCGCCGAATATTCGGCTTCGAATTCCGCAGCCTCTTCCGGCGCCAGCGCCGCAAGCACCGGACGCAGCCCTGCTCCCCTGACCCACTCGAGCACCGGGTCCGGCCCCTGAAGCACCTGCTGGTAGGTGGTTTCCCAGGCGTCGGCGTCGCAGCCGGCGTCCAGCATGATGTTCAGATATTCGGCGGGCTCGGCGACAGCGTCATCGTGGCGCAGCACGCCGTCGAGCGCTTCCTTCCAGCGGCCGGACTCGGCAAGCTGCCTCATCAGCGCATGGGAGGGAGAACCGAAATTGCCGGGAACCTGCATGGCGAACCAGCCGCCCGGCCTGAGTGCCTCCAGCCAGCCGGCCAGCAGCCCGGTGTGCCCGGGGACCCACTGGAGGGCCGCATTGGTCACCACCACATCCGTCAGGTCCGACGGCATCCATTCGGTAATGTTCCGGAGCGCAAAGGAAAGGTTCGCGTACTGCGCCGTATGGTCTTCAGCCTGGCGCAGCATTTCGGCGGACGAGTCGATGCCGACAACCTCGGCAGCGGGCCAGCGTTCGGCCAGCGTGGCTGTCAGGTTGCCGGGCCCGCAACCGAGGTCCACCACGTGGCGCGGATTGTCAGCATGGACGCGCGCCGTGAGGTCAAAGTACGGCCTGTCGCGGTGGTTCCCGAACTCCACGTACTTCGCAGGATCCCATTTCAAAGACGCCCTCCAATGGCTCGTGCTCTTGCCGTCAGGCCGAGCCTAGCCCCGGCCGGCCCCGCGACCAAGGAAGAACCACCCATTGGCGGCGGGCACTAAGCTTGAAAGCAATGAAACTCGTTGAGCAGCTCCCTGTCCCGGCCGAACGCACCTCCAGCGGGACGGCCCACGATCCGGACGAGCTGTACACCCGCTTCGTCGAGTGGACCGAAAGCCGGGGGCTGTCACTCTACGCTGCGCAGGACGAAGCCATCATGGAGCTGGCGTCCGGCGACAACGTCATTTTGGCTACTCCGACAGGCTCCGGCAAGTCCCTGGTGGCAATCGCCGCGCACTTCCAGGCGATGGCCCGGGGAGATCGCAGCTATTACACGGCGCCCATCAAGGCACTCGTGTCGGAAAAGTTCTTCGCCCTGTGCGAAATCTTCGGCGCCGAAAACGTGGGGATGATTACCGGTGATTCAGGCGTCAACCAGGACGCGCCGATCATCTGCTGCACTGCAGAAATCCTCGCCAACATCGCCCTGCGCGAGGGGGCCGGTGCGGATCTGGGCGCGGTGATCATGGATGAGTTCCATTTCTACTCCGACCCGCAGCGCGGCTGGGCCTGGCAGGTGCCGCTTCTGGAGCTGCCGCAGGCCCAGTTCCTGCTGATGTCCGCAACGCTGGGCGATGTCAGCCGCTTCGAGGCCGGCCTCACCGAGCTGACGGGGCGCCCGACGACGACTGTCAGTTCCGCTGAACGTCCGATTCCGCTGCACTACTACTACGAGCAGACGCCGGTCCACGAGACCCTTGAAGAGCTGCTCTCCACCAGGCAGGTCCCGGTGTACGTGGTCCACTTCAGCCAGCTGGAGGCGATCGACCGCGCCCAGAACCTGATGAGCATCAACGTCTGCACGCGTGAGGAGAAGGACAAGATCGCCGAGCTGATTGCGGGCTTCCGCTTCGCGGCCGGGTTCGGCAAGACCCTCAACCGGCTGGTCCGCCACGGCATCGGCGTCCACCACGCGGGCATGCTCCCGAAGTACCGCCGGCTGGTGGAGCAGCTGGCCCAGGCCGGCCTGCTCAAGGTCATCTGCGGCACCGACACGCTGGGCGTGGGCATCAACGTGCCCATCCGCACGGTCCTGCTCACCGCCCTCAGCAAGTACGACGGCGTCCGCACCCGGCTGCTGAACTCCCGCGAGTTCCACCAAATCGCAGGCCGCGCCGGACGGGCCGGCTACGACACCGCCGGCACCGTGGTGGTGCAGGCCCCGGAGCATGTGATCGAGAACGTCAAGGCGATGGCCAAGGCCACTGCAAAGTTCGGGGACGACCAGAAGAAGCTCCGCCAGGTGGTCAAGCGGAAGCCGCCGGAGGGCTTCGTGTCCTGGGGTGAACCCACCTACAACCGCCTGGTTTCCTCGGTGCCGGATCCGCTGACGTCAAGCTTCACCGTGACCCACGCCATGCTGATGAACCTGATGGAACGGCCCGGCGACCCGTTCAAGGCCGCCCGGCGGCTGCTCACGGAAAACCATGAACCACGCAGCTCACAGCTGCAGCTGATGAAAAAGGCGCTGGGCATCTACCGGGAACTGTTGGCCGCAGGAGTGGTGGAACGGATCCCGGCCGGGGAACAGGGACCCGACGGCAGGACCGTCCGGCTCACGGTCCACCTGCAGGCCAACTTCGCGCTGAACCAGCCGCTCTCGCCGTTTGCGCTGGCGGCACTGGAACTCCTTGATCCGGAGTCGCCGTCGTACGCCCTTGACGTGGTGTCCGTCATCGAATCCACGCTGGAAAAGCCCCGGCAGATCCTCTCGGCCCAGCAGAAAAAGGCCCGCGGGGAAGCCATCGCTGCGATGAAGGCAGACGGCATCGAGTACGACCAGCGGATGGCCATGCTGGAAGACGTCACCTATCCCCAGCCGCTCGCGGAAATCCTGGGCGAAGCGTTCGACGTCTACCGCAAGGCAGCGCCGTGGGTGGGCGACTTCGAACTCGCTCCCAAGTCCGTGGTCCGTGACATGTATGAGCGGGCCATGAACTTCGGCGAATTCGTCCAGTTCTATGGCCTGGCCCGTTCCGAAGGCATCGTGCTGCGGTACCTGGCCGACGGCTTCAAGGCGCTGCGCCAGACGGTCCCGCAGGATGCCCTGCGGGAAGACCTCGAGGACCTCATTGCCTGGCTCGGTGAGCTGGTCCGGCAGGTGGACTCAAGCTTGTTGGACGAGTGGGAGGAGCTCACCTCCGGCGCCGCCCCGACACCGCACGACGCTCCCCCGCCTCCGCCGCCGTCGCTGACCTCCAACATCAGGGCGTTCCGGGTGATGGTCCGGAACGAAATGTTCCGGCGCGTGGAACTCTTCGCCGATGAGGCTGCCACGGAACTCGGCGAGCTCGACGGCGGCACCGGCTGGGATGCCGACCGCTGGGAGGACGTCCTGGACGACTACTTCGACGAACACAACGACATCGGAACCGGTCCGGACGCCCGCGGACCGGGCCTGCTCATCATCACCGAGGAACCTGGTATGTGGAAGGTCCGGCAGATTTTTGCCGACCCTGCCGGAAACCACGACTGGGGGATCTCTGCGGAGGTGGACCTGGCGGCGTCGGATGAGACCGGCACCGCTGTGGTGCGGGTGACCGACGTCAACAGGCTTTGACCGGGGCTCCGGCCATCAACCCAGGGCGGCACGGACTGTGTCCGCCCACAGCCGCTGCCCTGCTGGATTCGGATGGACGTCGTCCGCCAGCAGGCCAGGCAGGCCTCCACGTGCCCGGAACGCTTCGTTGACGTCGATCACGGGGTAGCCCGCCCCCGGCGCCCAGCCCCGAAGCGCGGACACACTGCCCGCCGTTTGCTCCTGCCACATTCCCAACGAAGGGTTCTGCAGGACGATTGCTGCCGGAACCGGCGCGGCCCACTTGGCGTCAGAAGCCGCCAGAAGCTCCGCGGCCCCCTCGTCAGCCCGGTCCGGGTACGGGTTGTGCCCGAAATTGAGCACCGTGAACGAAGGCCGCGAGGGCTGGATCCGGTGCAGGTGTTCGAGCGGATAGCCGTAGGAGGCGCCTGCCCGGGAACCGTTCCAGACAGTGATGGATCGATCAGGACCCGGGTACACCGTGGGATGCGCATCCCAGTTGCCTGCGGCCGCGTCCCAGAAGTGGAGGGTAACGGTTCCGCGTGCCGCCAGGTCCCGGGCCCACAAGTCGACCCATTCGCCCGGTTCATCCCCGGTGGAGTCCCCCAGGACGCTGATGGTCAGCGCCCCGGGACCGCTGACCAGCGCCCGGAGGTCGGTGAGGGGCACGGCCCCCGCCGGAGCGGATGCTGGCGACGGCACGGCCCCCGCCGGAGCGGATGCTGGTGATACCGGATCCGGACGCGGGCCGGTCCATTGAAAAAGCGCCCCGCCGGCAAGCGCGGCACCTCCCACTACCAGCACCACGATGAGCAGGAGTTTCGCCGGGGTGCGCACTCCGTTCTGGCCGTTCATAGCTCACCGCCGGTGGGTAGTAGTGTGGGCGCCGGTTGCCTCCCCCCGCATCGAGCGGCAGGGCGGCAGGATTCAGTAGAGTGGACATCAAGCCCGAGCTTCAAAACACACCCTCCAGCAGGGAGAGACGAGAACCCCATCATGAGTGTAATCCGGCCAGCCACCGTAGACGACGTCCCCGTCATCCTGCAGATGATCCACGACCTGGCCGTCTACGAAAAGGAACCCCACGCCGTCCGGAACACACCGGAAATGCTCACCGCGGTACTTTTCGGCGATCATCCGCGGGTGTATGCCGCCATGGCGGAGAACGAATCCGGTGACGTCCAGGGCTTTGCGCTCTGGTTCCTGAACTATTCCACGTGGGAAGGCGTCCACGGCATCTACCTCGAGGACCTCTACGTGGCTCCGGAGGCACGGGGCGAGGGCCACGGCAAGGCACTGCTGCAGCACCTGGCCGCCACCGCCGTCGAACACGGTTATGCGCGCGTCGAGTGGAGCGTCCTCGACTGGAATGAACCGTCCATCAACTTCTACAAGAAGCTGGGCGCGTTCCCCATGGAGGAGTGGTCCACGTTCCGGCTGACCGGGGAAGCCCTTGAGTCCTTCGGCACCGCCCGTCAGGCGCAGGTCCTTGGCTGATCTTCCGATGACCGGACTGGCCGCCGTGGGAATGCTGGAGGCCGCGGCCGCCGGCACCACCGCGCCGGCCGTCCCGCATACCGTCAGGGCGCGGCACGAATACCGCCGGATGCGCACGGCTGAGCACTTTTTCGAGGTGCCGCTGGACCACTTCGGTGGCGGCTCGGGCGCCGGGGAGACGATCACCGTCTTTGCCCGTGAATACGTCTCGGCCGACCACAGCGAGGAGGAAGCCGCGGAGCTTCCGTGGCTGCTCTACCTGCAGGGCGGCCCCGGAGGCCGCGGCAACCGGCTTCCCTCGCTCGGCGGCTGGAGCAAGGCGGCGGCGAAGGACTTCCGCATCCTCATGCTGGACCAGCGCGGGACCGGGCTGTCCACGCCGATCGACCGCAACACGCTCCCTCTGCGCGGGAATGATGCGGACCAGCTGGAGTACCTGACGCACTTCCGCGCGGACTCGATTGTGGCTGATGCCGAAGCGATCCGGCATGCCCTCGGGTCCGCCCCGTGGACCATCTACGGCCAAAGCTACGGCGGCTTCTGCGCGCTCAGCTACCTCTCCTTCGCCCCGGAGGGTCTGCGCGAGGCGCTCATCACCGGCGGACTCGCGCCGCTCCGCGGTCCTGCGGACAGGGTGTACCAGGCTACCTACCGCCGGGTCGCCGCCCGCAACGCGGAATACTTCGCCGCCTATCCCGAGGACCGCGCCGCCGTGAGCCGGATTGCACGGCACCTTCGTGACACGGAGGAGTACCTGCCCGACGGCGGGCGGCTCACCGTGGAGCGCTTCCAGATGGTTGGGTCGTTCCTCGGCGGCAATACGCGCGTGGACACCCTGCACCACCTGCTTGAGGACGCCTTTGTGGCGACGCCCGACGGGGAGCGCCTCTCGGACGCCTTCCTGGAACAGGTCCGTGGACTTGTCACGCGTGCCGGGAACCCGCTGTATGCCCTCATGCATGAATCGATCTATGGCCAGGGCGAGGCGACGGACTGGGCAGCGCTGCGGGTGCTCCAGGACTTCCCGGAGTTCCGTCCGGAGGCCGCCGAGCCGTTACTGACCGGCGAAATGGTCTACCCCTGGTATTTTGAACAGGATCCGGCCTTGCGTCCGCTGGGGAACGTTGCGCAGCTGCTGGCGGAGAAGCCTAATTGGAAGCCGCTGTATAACCCGGACCGGCTGGCTGCGAACACGGTTCCCGTTGCCGCCGCGGTGTACAGCGAGGATATCTACGTTGACCGGGACCTCTCGCTCGAAACGGCCTCGGCGGTGCGCGGGCTCCAGGTGTGGGAGACAGCGGACTTCCACCACGACGGCATTGCGGACGACGGCGAAGGCATCTTCGGCCGCCTGCTGGGAATGGTGCGCTCAGTCCGCAAGTGAGCGGCCCCGGGCGGTTCGGGACATCCTGCCCGTAAGGCCTCCTGCCCGCCCGGGCAGGAGCGCGACGACGGCTGCCGCAAGGACAGCTCCGGCAACCAGTCCTCCCGCCAGGTTGAGGCCCGGGTAGCCCGCCCAGCTGAGGATGACGCCGGAGATGGCGCCGCCCACCGCGCCGGCTGCTCCCATCAGCATGTCCGACACGCCCTGCACCACCACACGGTCTTCCTGGCGGACGCTTTCAGCCAGGAGCGTTGATCCTGCGATCGTTGCTGCAGACCACCCGAGTCCGAGGAGAACCAGCCCGACGGCGACTCCGGCAGTGGAGCTCTGTCCCAGGCCGGCGACGGACACTGCCGCGAGCAGCAGGACGAACCCGAGGAGGATCGTCTGCTTCCGGCCTGCCGTGTCCGTCAGCCACCCCAACACGGGCGACAACGCGAACATCCCGGCAATGTGCAGCGAGATGGTGAAGCCAATGATCACCAGGACGTCCCCGGAGGCCGCGTGCCCCGCATGGGTGGCGGTGCCGGGGCCGGCCACCAGTTCCTGAAGGTGCAGCGGCGTCACGGACATCACGCCCACCATGACAGCATGGGCACCCACGACGGCGGACAGCGCCAGGACGGCGGCCGGCGAGCTGCGGGCCGCCCGCAATCCCCGGCCAAGGGCCCGCCCGCGTGGCACGGCCGGCTGAAGGCCGGCGGCCGGCTGGCTCCCGGCTGCCGCGAGTTGCCGCGCGAACAGCAGCGGGTCCGGGCGGAGCCCTGCAAGGAGCAGGGCGCAGGCCAGCATGAGCCCGGCGGCGGAAATGATGAAGGGGCCCGCGATGGGCGGCAGCCCCACTGCCTGGCCCACCACCGCGCCGGGCTGGATGAGGTTGGGTCCTGCAACGGCGCCGATGGTGATCGCCCAGACGACGGCGGACAGGGCGCGCCCGCGGTGTTCGTCATCGGCGAGGTCCACGGCGGCGAAGCGCGACTGCAGGCTTGACGCGGTGCCGACCCCCACGCCGGCCGTGCCCAGGAGCAGTAAGGCAAAAGTTCCTGAGACCACGGAACCGACGATGCACACCATACCGGCGAGGGCTGCCGCGAGACCCGTCACCAGGCCGGCACGGCGGCCGCGGCGTTCGGCCAGCGACGCCAGCGGCAGCGCCGACAGCGCGGCGGCGAGTGTCATCACCGTGGCGACGGACCCTGCCCAGACGCTGGATCCGGAAAGGTCCACTGCCAGCAGCGAGCCGATGGCAACGGTGGCACCCGTGCCGATTCCGCTCAGGAGCTGCGCCGACCCCAGGAGGATGACGGTGCGCCGCTGGACGGTATGGCGTTGCAGGAGAAGCCGCTGCGCGTGGCTAACGCCGGGCTCCGCCCCGGAAGTGTCTGCCATCTTCAGAGCATAGCCCCGGGCCGCCCGGGCAAACAGGGCCGCCGGACCGAGGAAGGCCTTCCCATGCAGACAACCCCGGCCACTGGAGGTGACCGGGGTTGTCTGGTGTGTTCGAAGCGGTGCGGAACCTTTACTCGGCGTCGCTCATGCTCTTGCGGGCGTCCTCTTCGAGACGGGCGTCCACCTTCGCCTGGGCAGCCTTGGAACTGACCAGGCTGGCGATCACGGCAACAATGATGGTGCCGACGATGACCGCCAAGGAGACGAACGTGGGGATCTCGGGAGCCCACTCGATGTGCTGGCCGCCGTTGATGAACGGCAGTTCGTTGACGTGCATTGCGTGGAGGACCAGCTTGACGCCAATGAACGCCAGGATGAACGACAGCGCGTGCTTCAGGTAGATCAGGCGGTTCATCAGGCCGCCGAGCAGGAAGTACAGCTGGCGCAGGCCCATGAGGGCGAAGAGGTTTGCGGTGAAGACGATGAACGGGCTCTGGGTCAGGCCGAAGATCGCCGGAATGGAGTCAACGGCGAAGAGCAGGTCGGTCAGGCCGATGGTGACGAAGACGATCAGCATCGGGGTGAAGACCTTCTTGCCGTCAACCGTGGTGCGCAGCTTGCCGCCGTCGAACTTCTCCGACATCGGAATCACCTTGCGGAGCCTTGCGATCAGCGGGTTTTCCTTGTCCTCTTCGTCTTCGCCCTCGTCCTGGGCCTGCTTCCAGGCGGTCCAGAGCAGGAAGGCACCGAAGATGTAGAAGACCCAGCTGAACTGCTCGATCACGATGGCGCCCAAGAGGATGAAGATGCCGCGCAGGACCAGCGCGATGATGATGCCCACCATCAGCACTTCCTGCTGGTACTTACGGGGCACGGAGAAGCGCGCCATGATGATGATGAAGACAAAGAGGTTGTCGATGCTGAGGCTGTATTCCGTCACCCAGCCGGCAACGAATTGCCCGCCGTACTCCGGGCCTGTGAAGGCAAACATGGCGCCCGCAAAGACCAGGGCGAGCGTCACGTAGAACGCCACCCAGAGGCCGGCTTCCTTCATGGAAGGTTCGTGGGGACGCCGAACAACCAGCAACAGGTCGATCAGGAGGATAAGGCCGAGGGCGACGAGTGAGCCGACCTCGAACCAGACGGGTAGTTCGAGCACAGGGATGCCTTTCGCAGGGTACAAAGATGCGGTGTAAGTCTCTCCGACTTGCCTGCGCACTTAGTGCTGAAACGGCAGCCCGCTACGCCCGGCAGGGCATCTATGCCGTGCGTGTTGACGATCGTAGCGCTTGGGATACTCCCCTACGTGACAACAACTTTACCCTAGGCGTGGCCGGCGGCCTGCATCTGCCGCAGTTCCTTCTTCAATTCGCCCACTTCATCGCGCAGCCGCGCAGCAAGTTCGAACTGCAGTTCACCGGCCGCGGCGTGCATCTGTTCCGTCAGCTGCTCGATCAGGCCCACAAGGTCCTCCGCCGGTGCGGCCGCCAGGCCGTCCTGGCGCACGGTGGTCGCGCCTTTGCCCTTGCCCCGGGTTTTCCCGGCGGTGGCGAGCAGTTCGCGGGTGTCCGCGTCCTCCTTGGCCAGCTGGTCGGTGATGTCGGCGATCTTTTTCCGCAGCGGCTGCGGGTCGATGCCGTTTTCGGTGTTGTAGGCCACCTGGATGGCGCGGCGGCGGTTGGTCTCGTCGATGGCGTGCGCCATGGAGTCGGTGATGCGGTCGGCGTACATGTGCACCTGCCCGGACACGTTACGGGCGGCGCGGCCAATGGTCTGGATCAGCGAGGTGGACGATCGCAGGAAGCCTTCCTTGTCCGCGTCCAGAATGCTCACCAGCGAAACCTCCGGAAGGTCGAGGCCTTCCCGGAGCAGGTTGATGCCCACGAGGACATCGAAGACACCCATCCGGAGTTCCCGCAGCAGTTCCACCCGGCGGAGCGTGTCCACGTCGGAGTGCAGGTATTCGACCTTCACGCCGTGGCCCAGCAGGTAGTCGGTGAGGTCCTCGGCCATGCGCTTGGTGAGCGTGGTGACCAGGACACGTTCGTTCTTCGCGGTGCGGGTCTTGATCTCGCCCAGCAGGTCGTCGATCTGGCCCTTCGTGGGCTTGACCACCACCTCGGGGTCGATCAGGCCCGTGGGCCGGATGATTTGCTGCACGAAGCCGTCAGACTTGCCGAGTTCGTACTTGCCGGGGGTGGCGGACAGGTACACGGTCTGGCCTATGCGCTCCTGGAACTCGTCCCACTTTAGCGGCCGGTTGTCCATTGCCGAAGGCAGGCGGAAGCCGAAGTCCACCAGGTTCCGCTTGCGGGACATGTCGCCCTCGTACATGGCGCCAATCTGGGGCACCGTCACATGGGACTCATCGATCACCAGCAGGAAGTCGTCCGGGAAGTAGTCGAGGAGGCAGTGCGGCGCAGTTCCGCGTGCCCGCCCGTCGATGTGCGAGGAGTAGTTCTCGATGCCGTTGCAGAAGCCCATCTGCTGCATCATCTCAAGGTCGTAGGTGGTGCGCATGCGGAGCCGCTGGGCTTCCACCAGCTTGTTCTGGCTTTCCAGCACCTGCAGCCGCTCGGCGAGTTCATCCTCGATCCGCTTGATGGCCCGGGCCATGCGTTCCGGCCCTGCGACGTAGTGCGAGGCCGGGAAGACGTACATCTCCTCTTCGTCCCGGATCACCTCGCCGGTCAGGGGGTGGAGGGTGTGGATGTTCTCGATCTCGTCACCGAAGAACTCGATCCGGATGGCCAGTTCCTCGTACATCGGAATGATTTCCACGGTGTCGCCGCGCACCCGGAACGTGCCGCGGTGGAAGTCCATGTCGTTGCGGGTGTACTGCATGGAGACGAATTTCCGGAGCAGGTCGTCACGGTTCATCTCCGCCCCCTTGCGGAGCGTCACCATGCCCGCGATGTACTCTTCCGGCGTGCCCAGGCCGTAGATGCAGGAAACGGTGGCCACCACAATCACGTCCCGCCGGGTCAGCAGGGCATTGGTAGCGGAGTGGCGGAGGCGTTCGACTTCCTCGTTGACGGATGAGTCCTTCTCGATGAAGGTGTCCGTCTGCGCCACATAGGCTTCCGGCTGGTAGTAGTCGTAGTAGGACACGAAGTACTCGACGGCGTTGTTCGGGAGCAGTTCGCGGAATTCGTTGGCCAGCTGCGCGGCGAGGGTCTTGTTCTGCACCATCACCAGGGTGGGACGCTGGACCTGCTCAATGAGCCAGGCCGTCGTCGCGCTCTTACCTGTACCGGTGGCGCCGAGCAGCACCACGTCCTTTTCGCCGTTCTTGATGCGTTCGGTCAGTTCCGCGATGGCGGCCGGCTGGTCGCCTGCCGGCTTGAACTCACTGATGACCTCGAACGGAGCCACGACGCGGTTGATTTGCTGGGCAAGACTCATGAATCTAATCTACCGCCGGGCTCTGACATCGTGCCCCCGATTCAGCTTTGGGCGGTACTCCCGGCATCACTGCCTGCCGGGCCGGCTGTGATGCCGGGAGTACCGGTGGCGTCCGGACCGGCTCCGTACGACGGCGGCTGCCAGCCGGTGCGCTGCACCCACGCGTCCATCCGGCCGGCGGCATGCTCCGAGAACCACGCTTCCTTGTCCGCTGCATAGCCCGCCGTCGACTTGTCCACGCTGTGGAGGGCGGCAACCCTCCGTTTCTCGGCCAGGTAGTCGCGGCTGGCCGCAGCATCGTCACGGAGCCAGTCCCGGAAACACAGGGCAAAACGCCAGCCGGGCGATCCCGCGGGCCGGACGTGGAGGTTGACCGGCCGGCCGGGGTCGGCATTGCCGTGCAGGCGCTTGGCCCAGTCCGCCGGGTCAGGGTGCGACGGCTTGGGGCTGTCAGCAAACACCCCGGGCCAGAGGGGGAAGCCCGCCGCGGCAAGCAGCGGCGCGATCCGGTCCGCCGTCGCCAGGTCCGCAACGGTCAACTGGAGGTCAATGATGTCCTTGGCATCAAGCCCGGGCACGGCAGTGGATCCGATATGGTCCACCGCCAGGATGTCCGCCGGAGCGGCAGCCTCCAGCCTGGCAGCCAGGCGGGCCGCCTGGGTTTCCCACGTCGGATCGGACGGGGCAAGTACAGGCCCGCCCGCCCGCGGCGCCGGACGCTGCTTGCTGATGTTGTCCGCAAAAGGGGCCAGCCGGCGGAACCACAGCCGGTCAACAGCGGCCCTGAGCTCATCAATGCTTCCGGAGTTGTCCAGGACCACGTCCGCAGCGGCCAGGCGGATGTCCCTGGCGGCCTGCGCCGCCATCCTGGACCTCGCCTGTTCCGCTGTCATCTTCCGTTGTTCCACCATGCGCTGCACCCGCACCTCATCCGGTGCATCCACCACCAGCACCAGATGGAAATTACTGCCCTGGCCCGTTTCCACCAGCAACGGAATGTCCTGTACGACGACGGCGGCGGCGGCGGGGGCGGCATCGATCATCGCGGCGGCCCGCTCCCGGACGAGGGGATGGATGATGGCGTTGAGCACCGCGAGCCGGTCAGGGTCGCCGAACACCACCGCGCCGAGCCGTGCCCGGTCCAGCCCGCCGTCGGGACCCAGCATGTCCTCCCCGAAGGCTTCCACGACGCGGGCAAGCCCTGGCGTCCCTGGTTCCACCACGTCACGCGCCAGGGCGTCGGCGTCGACCAGCACGGCCCCCAGCTCCCGCAAACGCGACGCGACAACTGACTTCCCCGAGGCGATGCCGCCCGTCAACCCGATTTTCAGCACCCCACCAGACTAAACTGAACCGGTGGTGGAAAAGGCGGATCGCGGCGAGAGCAGGGCCACGGCCTACACCACCCTTGCGGCGGGGCCCGACTTCCGCCACGAACTGGAGATCAAGCGGTCGAGGTTCATCACCGTGATCCGGCGTACCGGGGACGAAGACGGCGCAAGGGCCCTGGTGGCAGGATTGCGCAAGGAATTCCATGACGCCCGGCACCACTGCTCAGCGTTCGTGCTGGGCCCGGACCGGGACATCCAGCGTTCCAGCGACGACGGCGAACCGTCCGGAACCGCAGGCATCCCCATGCTCGAGGCCCTCCTCCGGCGGGAGGCAGTGCCCGGGGTGACGGACCTCAGCGACGTCAGTGCCGTCGTCGTGCGCTATTTTGGCGGGATCCTGCTGGGTGCAGGCGGCCTGGTGCGGGCCTATTCCGAGTCGGTGTCCTCCGCGCTGGACCTGGCGCCGCTGGTCCGGCGCAGCCGGCTGCGGATCTGCTCGGTGGAGGTTCCGCATGCGGCCGCCGGACGGCTGGAGAACGACCTCCGCGCAGCCGGCTACGTGATGGCGGAAACCAGCTATGGCGCCAGGGACACTGTCCTCCGGGTAGCCCTGGCCGACCAGCCCGACGAACTGGAGCGGGCCGCCGAACGCCTGGCGTCGATGACAGCAGGCAGCGCAGTCCTGCGGCCGGAAGAAACGGAATGGATCGATGTCCCCTTCTGAGCCGTCGCCGCATTCTGAACAAGCGCTGCCCCTCGCCGGCAGTGTGGAGCTGCTCGACGTCACCGAGCAAGTCCTCGAGGCGCTGCTGGGCCTCGCCCTCACCGATGCCGCGGCCGACGAGGTCACTCCCCCGCTGGGCGCTACACCCGGCTGGAACGAGGAGCGGATCAGCTGGTTCCGCGACTACCACCGCGCCGCGGCGGCCGGCCTCGACAGTCCGGCTAGCCAGAAATCCTGGGCTGTCAGTTTTGGCGGCCGGGTGGCCGGCTCGATCCGGCTCAAGCGCGCCGGAACCACGCCGTCGGGGATGGCGTCGCTCGAAACCGGGATGTGGCTGGGCCGCAGCTTCCGTGGCCAGGGCATCGGCCGTGAGGCGTTGAGGCTCGTCCACGCCGTGGCCCGAGGCACCGGCGCTTCCGTGCTGCAGGCCGAAACGAGCGCCGGGAACACGGCGGCACAGGCACTCCTGCGTTCGGCGGGCGCCGAGCTGGCCGGGGATGGTTTGAGCCCAACGGTGACGGCGCGGATCAACCTTCGCTGACCTGTGCCGGCAGGAGGACCTTTCCAGGCGGCGCGCATCAACCCCCTCGCCATGCGGCCGGGTCCGGTGGTTGGATGAATGGACAGTGTCCAGCTGAGTTTGAGGAGGCCCGCGGTGGAAGATCCCTTCGACCTTGAACGGTTTGTGCACGCCCAGGACGCTGGCGGGACATACCAGCGGGCCCTTCAGGAGCTTCGTGACGGGGAGAAGCAGAGCCACTGGATGTGGTTCATCTTCCCGCAGATCGCCGGCCTCGGGCAGAGCCCCACGTCCCGGAAATATGCCATCACGTCGCTGGCGGAGGCGGAGGCCTATCTGGCGCACCCTGCGCTTGGGCCGCGGCTCCTGGAATGCGCCCGGGCTGTTGCCGCCCATACCGGCCTGAGCGCCGTCCGGATCTTCGGCGGGATCGATGCCCGGAAGCTCCAGTCCTGCATGACGCTGTTCCTGCGCGCCGCTCCGCACGAGCCCGTGTTCCAGGAAGTTCTCGACCAGTACTTCGACGGAAGCGCGGACCCTGCGACCGACCGGTTGCTGCGGTAAGGAACGTTGCTGGCGTAAACAAAAAGGTGGCCGCCCCCTTTCGGGGGACGGCCACCTTCAGCTAGCTAACTGCCTGGGTCCCAAGGAATCACGTCCTCAGGGAACCGGGAAATTAGTTGCCGGTCAGCTTCTCGCGCAGTGCTGCAAGAGCCTCGTCCGAAGCAAGCGTGCCTGCACCGGTCTCGGCTGCAGCCGGCTCGGAGGAGTAGCTGGTGGTGCCGGAATCGCTGTCACCGGACGTTGCAGCTGCAGCGTCGTCGGCAGCGTGCTGGGCAACCTGCTTCTTGTGTGCTTCCCAGCGGGTCTGGGCGTCAGCGTACTGCTGCTCCCAGGCGGCGCGCTGGTTTTCGTAGCCCTCGAGCCATTCGTTGGACTCGGGGTCGAAGCCCTCGGGGTACTTGTAGTTGCCCTCTTCGTCGTACTCTGCGGCCATGCCGTACAGAGCGGGATCGAATTCGGTGGATTCGGCGTCGACACCCTCGTTGGCCTGCTTGAGGGACAGCGAGATGCGGCGGCGTTCCAGGTCGATGTCGATGACCTTGACGAACAGTTCGTCGCCAACGGAGACAACCTGCTCGGCCAGCTCCACGTGGCGGACAGCCAGCTCGGAGATGTGGACCAGGCCCTCGATGCCGTCTTCGACGCGAACGAACGCACCGAACGGAACCAGCTTGGTGACCTTACCCGGGACAACCTGGCCCAGGGCGTGGGTGCGGGCGAAGGTCTGCCACGGATCTTCCTGCGTAGCCTTGAGCGACAGGGAAACACGCTCGCGGTCCAGGTCGACTTCGAGAACCTCGACCGTGACTTCCTGGCCAACTTCGACAACCTCGGACGGGTGGTCGATGTGCTTCCAGGACAGCTCGGAAACGTGAACCAGGCCGTCTACGCCGCCCAGGTCCACGAATGCACCGAAGTTGACGATGGAGGAAACGACGCCGGGACGGACCTGGCCCTTTTCCAGCTTGTTGAGGAACGTGGAGCGGACCTCGGACTGGGTCTGCTCGAGCCATGCACGGCGGGAAAGCACAACGTTGTTGCGGTTCTTGTCCAGCTCGATGATCTTGGCTTCGATCTGCTGACCGATGTACGGAGCAAGGTCGCGCACACGGCGCATCTCGACGAGGGATGCGGGCAGGAAGCCGCGCAGACCGATGTCGAGGATAAGACCACCCTTGACAACCTCGATGACGGTACCGGTGACGACACCGTCTTCTTCCTTGACCTTCTCGATGTCGCCCCAGGCGCGCTCGTACTGAGCACGCTTCTTGGAGAGGATCAGGCGGCCTTCTTTGTCTTCCTTGGTGAGCACCAGGGCTTCGACCTGATCGCCAACGGAGACGACGTCTCCGGGATCAACGTCGTGCTTGATGGAAAGCTCGCGGGAGGGGATGACACCTTCGGTCTTGTAACCGATGTCGAGCAGAACTTCGTCGCGGTCGACCTTGACGACGGTACCTTCGACGAGATCTCCGTCGTTGAAGTACTTGATGGTGGCGTCGACTGCTGCGAGGAAGTCCTCAGCGGTACCGATGTCGTTAATCGCGACTACGGGGGTACCGGGCTTCTCGGTGGAGGTGATGGTCATGTAGTAGGGGCTCCGTTGTGGATAGTTAGTCGGTCAGGCGGACCGCCGCCCACCCGTATTGACGAGTGCGCGGGTGATGGCAGAACGCATGGTTCTGCCAGGTTCATCCTGATTTGTGGATTCTAGATACGTGCACGTAGTACACGCCCGTTTATTCTAGTCGCCGCGGCCAACACCGGTCAAAGCGGATGCACGCCGAAAGGCCGCCTAGAAATGCGTCAGGCAGTGGGGCGCCCGTTCGACGGCGAACATGAGCCTCGCGCGGAGCGCGGCACCGGGGGTGTGTTCCTGAATCCGCCAGGCCGCCTTCAACGTAACCGGACAGACGGCGCCGAGGTAGATGGAGGCGAGATCGGCTACGTCCATCGACAGGTCCGGCTGTGCCCCGGCCGGTGCCGCCGAAACACTGGCCTCACCGCCGCTGACGTCCAGGAGGAACGTCCCGCCAGCGAATCCCATGGTGTCCTCGACAGCAAGGACCAGGCTTCCGTCGGCGGAGTAACGCCGGGCACCAAGGGCACCGATGCTGTCCAGGATGCGGAGCCAGAGCATGTCCCGATGGTCGGAGGCCTCGACGCAGCGCGGGTCCGCGAGGGCCCACACCAGCGGATCGTCCACCGGCGCATCCGCCCAGCTGACGCGCTGGATGAGGTCAATGCTGCCAAGGAACTGCCAGAGCTCCAGATACGCTGCATCTGTTGCGGCCACGAGGTCCACGACGTCCACGGTGTACGGCTTGCTGTCCCAGCCGGCGAACTTGTACGAGACGTAGCCGTCCACCGTTCCGTCGCCGTCGTAGTGCAGCGCGCACTTGATTGCTTCATCTTCATTGCCGTCGCGGCCCACGGTGCCGGAGATGTTCTGCCGGTACGCGTCCTGCCGGACGATGGAGCCCGGGGTGTGGCGGTGCACGCGCTCGAACACCTGCGGGGCCAGTTCGAGGAGCACCTTCCGGTCGGCGATTTCCACCGTTCCGGAAGGCTGGTGGCGGAGGCCGAAGCGCGGCCCGGTATCCACCTTGATGCTGCGCTCAAATGTTGCCACACCGTAGCCGAACCGGCCGTAGATGGAGCCTTCGGAAGCGGTCAGCGCCGCAATTGCCAGGCCGTCCGCTTTCGCCGCGGTGAGGTCTTCGCTCATCATGCGGCGCAGGAGGCCCTGGCGCCGGTGTGTTCCGCGCACGGTGACTGCCGTCACCATGTGTGTGAGGAGCTGGCGGCCGTAACCAACATTCAGGTCCCTGCGAAGGGTGCCGAACGTCGCTACCGGAACGCGGGCGCCCAGGGAGTGCTGTGCCACTGCACCGGTCTGGTAGACCCCGGTCAGCTCGCGTCCGTCCGTCCGGTACATGGCCATGATCTTGTCCACGTAATCGCCGTTGCGGCGGGTGTCGTGGAATCCGAAACCCACGGCCTGGATCCAGTCCGTTCCCTGCTCATAGCCGGGCAGGCCCTTCTCAGCTGCCCTGAAACGACGGATCTCGTACTTGTCTGCCACGTCCTGCTCCCCCTTGAACCGAATGGATGACCGCGCAGGACGCCGGGTTACCGGCGTCCTGCGGGTCCTGAAACTGCTAGTGGCCGGCGTCGTACCAGCTCGGACCGACACCGATCTGGACATCCAGCGGGACGCTGAGGTCCGCTGCGGAGCCCATCTGCTCGGTGACGAGTTTCTCCACTGCAACACGCTCTCCGGCGGCCACTTCAAGCACCAGTTCGTCGTGGACCTGCAGGAGCATCCGCGACTTCAGCCCCTGGGCCTTCAGCTCCGCGTGCACGCCGAGCATGGCGCGCTTGATGATGTCCGCCGCCGATCCCTGGATGGGAGAGTTCAGCGCAATGCGTTCCGCGTTTTCCCGGAGCTGTCGGTCCGTGCTGGTGAGGTCCGGGAGGTAACGGCGGCGGCCCTCGATGGTGGCCGTGTAGCCGTCGATCCTGGCCTGGTCCACCACGCCCCGGAGGTAGTCGCGTACGGCTCCGAACCGGTCGAAGTATTCCTTCATCAGGGTCCGGGCTTCGTCGACGGAAATCTCCAGCTGCTTGGAGAGCCCAAAGGAGGTCAGGCCGTAGGCAAGGCCGTATGACATCGCCTTGACCTTCGAACGCATGGCACTGGTTACCTGGTCCGTGGGGACGTGGAAGATGTTGGATCCCACGAACCGGTGCAGGTCCTCGCCGTCCCGGTACGCCTGGATCAGCCCGGCATCCCCCGAGAGGTGCGCCATGATGCGCATCTCGATCTGCGAATAGTCCGCGGACAGGAGGCATTCATAGCCGTCGCTGACCACGAAGATGCCACGGACGCGGCGGCCTTCCTCGCTGCGGATGGGGATGTTCTGCAGGTTGGGGTTGTTTGAGGAGATCCTGCCGGTGGCCGCCACGTTCTGCGCGTAGGTGGTGTGGATCCGTCCGTCCTCGGCGACCGACTTCTTCAGTGATTCGAGCATCTGGCGGAGCTTCGACGATTCCCGGTGCGCCATTAGCTGGACCAGGAATTCGTGGCCCGTCTTTTCCAGCAGGTTCTTCAGCGAAGCAGCGTCAGTGGTGTAACCGGACTTGATCTTCTTGGTTTTCGGCAGCTGCAGTTCGTCGAAGAGCACAGTCTGCAGCTGTTTCGGTGATCCCAGGTTGACCTCGTGGCCGATCGCGGCGAAGGCAAGATCCTGGGCGTTGTCGATGACTTTGGCGAGGTCAGCCAGCTGCTCATCCATCCGAGCCATGTCGATGGCGATTCCGGCGAGCTCCATGTCGGCCAGCACCCGGCTGACCGGAAGCTCAAGGGTTGAAAGCAGTTCCTCCGCTTTGCGTTCCTTCAGCTCCGCCTCGAAATAGCGGCTGAGGGTTTGGACGACGGCGGCAGCGTGGACGAGTTCGCCGGCGGCGGCTGCGTCATCGCCGTCGAACGCCAGTTCCAGCTGCCCGGCCTTCGCAACGGCGGTGGAGATTTCGATGTTGAGGTGGTGCTGCGCCAGCTCTGCGAGCTCGTAAGTGCGGCGGTCCGGCTGGATGAGGTAACCGGAAATCGACGTATCATCGACCACTCCTTCCAGCTCCAGGCCGCGGGCAGTCAGGGCCTTCAGGGCAGCCTTGAAACCGTGCATCACCTTCGGTGCTTCGGGGTCGCGCAGCCACGCCGCCAGGACGTTTTCGGACTCCGCATCCTGGCTCGACAGATCGATGAATGCCGCGGCGCCGTCCCTGACGATCGCCAGCGCGGCGGCGTCTTCGCCGATTCGTCCGGGGACGAGGTCGACGGCGACGGCGGACCGCTGTCCGGCGCCTGCTTCAAGGAAGACGCTGAGCTCGGCCGCACCGGCCGGCGTGACGTAGTCCGGGACATCGAGGCTTTCCCGCTCGGCGAGGTCAACGTCGTCGCTGCCGTAGAGGGCAAAGAGGCGGGTGCGGATGGTTTTGAACTCAAGCTCGTCGAACAATTGCTCGAGGGCGGCCTGGTCAGGTCGCGGCTCTGCCAGGTCGTCCAGCGTCACCGGAAGTTCCAGGTCGGTGTGGAGCCTGTTCAGCCGGCGGTTCCGCTTGACGGCCTCCACATTCTCGCGGAGGGCGTCGCCGACCTTGCCGCCGATCGCGTCGAGGTGTTCCAGTACGCCTTCCAGCCCGCCGTAGAGGTTGATCCACTTGGCGGCTGTCTTGGGGCCAACGCCGGGCACGCCCGGGAGGTTGTCCGCCGTCTCGCCCACCAGAGCTGCCAGGTCGGAGTACTCGGCCGGGCTGACGAAGTACTTTTCCCGGATGGCAGGCGCATCCAGCCGGGGAATGTCGCTGACGCCCTTCCTGGGGTACAGCACGAATACATTGTCCGTAATCAGCTGGAAGGCATCACGGTCGCCCGTCACCAGCAGCACTTCGTAGCCTGCCTTTTCCCCCATCGCGGCGAGGGTGGCCAGAATGTCATCCGCCTCGTAGCCGGGCAGCTTGATGGTTTTGATGCCCCACGCGTTCATGACCTTGTCGATGAGGTCGATCTGGCCGCTCATCTCCCGGGGCGTCTCGTTACGGCCGCCTTTGTAGTCGCTGTATTCGACCTTGCGGTGGGTGGTTTCGTCGGAGACGTCGAAGGCCACGGCAATGTGGGTGGGCTTCTGTTCCTTGATCAGGTTAATGAGCATGGACGTGAAACCGTGGATCGCGTTGGTGTGCTGCCCCGAGGCAGTGGAGAACTTGTCCGCCGGCAGGGCGAAGAAGGCGCGGAACGCCATGGAGTGGCCGTCCAGCACCAGGAGCCGGGGCTGGTCGGTGATGGGAATCACGGGGGCAACGGTGGCGGAAACCGGCTCCGCAGTGCTTGTGGTTTTCCGGGTGGGCTTGGCCGCAGTCGCTGATGCGGACTCTGTTGCCGGGAGGATGTCTGGTGCAGATGGGGCAAGGGCCGGTTTGGTAGTTTCGCTCACAGGTGCCAGCCTAGTTGCCATGATGGACAATTTCACGCCCGGCCGGTTCGCCGACGAACTGGCGGCCGCCGGAATCCCGGAAGAACTGCACGAGTGGCTGGGCGAATTCGGTGTTGGCGCCCTGGTGGTGAAGATGGGCATCCATTTCTTGGAAATGAGTCCGGAACGGACCGTGGCAACCATGCCGGTGGAAGGCAACACCCAGGTGGCCGGGATCCTGCACGGCGGTGCCCACGTGGTGCTGGCCGAGACGCTCGGTTCATTTGCTGCAGGGATGCACGCCGGTCCGGGGCGGCAGGCGCTGGGCATCGAGGTGGGAGCCACGCATCACCGCGCCATCACCTCCGGCATTGTGACAGGAACCTGCACGGCCATCCACCTGGGCCGCACGCTGACCACCCACGAGGTGGTGATGACCGACGAAAAGGGCCGCCGCCTGTCCACGGCGCGCATCACCAACCTGATCAGGGACGTCGCCCCCTGACTGAGCCCGTGAGGTGTCAGCGGAGCCGGTACCGCAGCTCGACGATTCCCCTGCCCATGGGAGTGGACGCCGCCAGTTCCAGCGGCCGGGTGGGACCGGTCCTGATGGGCAGCACGGGCTTACCTGCGCCGAGCACCACCGGAATGATGGAGACGATGATTTCGTCCAACAGGCCGGCATCGGCGAACTGGGCCGCGAGCTCTCCCCCGCCAACCAGCCAGATGTTCTTGCCGTCCGCCTCCGCCGTAAAGTCATCCATGAACTCGCGAACGTCGCCGCGGACGAAGGTGATGTCAGCGCCCCGGGGCGCGGAATGTTCATGGTGGGTGAAAACCCAGCATGGCGTGTCAGGGTACGGCCAGTTGCCGGGCTCGTGCTCCATCAGCCAGGCGTAGGTTTCCCCGCCCATCACGATGCAGCCGACGTCTGACATGAATGATTCGTAGCTTTCGCGTCCGCCCTCGAACCCGTCGAACTGGAGGAGCCAGGCCAGGTTGTCGTCTGACGTGGCGATGAATCCGTCGAGGGATGTGGCCACGAAGTATTGGAGACTGGACATGGCCACAGCCTAGTCATTTCGACTCGGGGTTCCCATACTCCACGCGCATGCCGGGATCGTCACGGAGCACCACTACTTTGCCGCTCCGGAGCGTCCAGCCCTCATTGAGCAGGAAGATCCGTCCGCCGCTGACCACCAAAAGGCGCAGGCCGCTGTACTGGTAGACCGGATTCTCCGCCGTGCCGCTGGACTGTTCATGGACGTTGGGCGCACTGATGCCCAGCCGGTCCTTGCTGAAGACAACCGCGGTGGGCAGGAGCGCGGACCGCTCCTCGTAGCTCACCGCCAGTCCCCGTCCCAGCGCCTGGGCGAAGTCCGAGGTGCCCCAGAAAAGCAGCAGGGTGACCAGGCAGAAGATAAGCGTTTTTTCCGATCCCCGCGACAGTGCGGCCAGGCTGCGGCCTGGCTCTGGCGCGGAGCGCCGCCAGAGGCTCAGGCCCCAGGCGGCCAGCAGGACGCCTCCGGCCATGATGTACGGCACGAACAGTACCGTGCGTTCAGGCTGCAGGATCACTACAAGCCACATCGCTGCTGCACAGGCCAATCCGGCTATCAGGATCACCGCGGCGAGCCGCCGGATGCCTGCGGTCCGGCCGGCGGCCAGGTGCCTTGCCAGGAACCGGTCCAGGGAAAGCCAGCCGACAGCAACAATCAGCAGCCAGACAAGCGGGATGAAAAGCGAAGGGATGCTCCGGAGGACGAAGTCCTGCACGGTGTATCCAAAGAGGCTCACGTCCAGCCCCATGGCCTTCGCCTGGGCATCCGTCCGCGCCCAGCCGAAGTAGACCAGCAATGCCGTGGCAATGGTCAGCGGCGGGCCGATGACCGCCAGCATGTCGACGGCGCGCTTCCAGCGGGGATCTGCCTCCGGGTCTCCGCTCATGGCTGTGGCGCCGGCGGGGCTTCAGCTGCCGGGGGCCCGACTGTCGGAAGTCCCGTTCCCGGCGGCTCCGGCGGTGCCGTCGTGGTCGGCTCTGTTGGTGTGGGACCGGGCGGCGTCGGGCCGGCAAAGAACAGCACGGCTTCACCAGACACCGGCGGCGTGGCTTCCACCGTCACACGCGCAGACTCGATGCCGTTTGCGGGCGGGGCGTAGAACACGAAGGGTCCAAACTGCGGGCCTTCGAATTCAACCGGATTGCCGCTCACCAAAACGTTGTCCACGTTCACGAAGAAGCCCTCGAGCCGCACCGGTGTTCCCCCGCCCGCGGGAACGGTCGGAGCGGCCGCACCGGCGTGAGGCCCGGCGAGGACCGTCAGTCCTGTCAGCCGGCGGGGGCAGTCGTCGCCTGCGCCTGCGGCATCCACGAGGAGTTGAACCCCCTGATGTGCATTCCGGAGATCCACGGCCTGCTGCAGGGATGCCGTGACCTTGATTTCCCAGCACCTTCCGGGCGGAAGGCCTGTGACATCTGCCAGCGCAGTCTGTGCCCGTTCCCAGTCCACCGGCAGGTCCGTGGCCAGGGCCTGGCAGGTGGCTTCCGCAGCCGTCCACACGGCAGGGAAACCGGTGTTGAGCGTCGAGTCGCGCAGGCCGGCACAGTCCCGCTTGCGCAGGAACTCGTACAGCGCTCCCTCCGGCGGGTCGGAGGGAGCCGCCGGCCCGATGGGGACCCAGCGGATGACGGGTGCGCCCGCCGCGGGCGGCGGGCCGTCCCCGGGCCCCGGCAAAGGCGCAGCCGTTGGCGGGTCGTTGGGGTCGTCCGGGGACGCGGTAGCGGATGAATCGGACGTCGAGGAGGATGCCGTCGTCGTGCTCTCCGTAGATGACGGCGACGGCGGGCCGAAGCAGCCACTCATCACGACCAGCAGGCACACAGCCGCCGCGGTTCCTGGTAGTCGGGGTGTTAGCCGGGCCGCAGCCCCGGTTTGACTGTGCATGACAGACCCACCTGCTTGCGGTTCCCGGCAGGGGAACCGGACTGGATAGAACCCTTCGGGATGGCTCCCGGAATCGGCCGGTGGCGGCGCCGGACCAAACACGCTGAAACAGTGTTAACTATTCCCCCGATGGGCCGTATCCGCCAGAGCAGCACCTCGTGCTCCAGGGGTTAAGCGAGACCGGCACTGACTGCTGAAGCTATTTGCTGAAGTACGGAATGATCAGGTACAGCCCGAACAGCACGGCCACGCCGCAGAGCCCGAAGCAGGCGTAGGCGAGCGATTTCATCCACCGGGGCGTAGCCTGCTCGGGGTCACCCGCGATCGCAGTGAAGCGGACTCCGATGGAGTACAGGACCACCACCGTAACGGCGGCGAGGAGCGTGGCACCGGCCACCTGGACCAATTCCAACCATTTCATCTATTTTCCACCGTTCAGTTTGTGGGCGCGGCTAGCGGCCAATGCCTTTTTCTTGCGGAAGCGGACGGCCTGCCCTGCCTCCTCCACCTCCACGGCGTTGTGGTGGCCCACATGGGACTTGCGGGACTCGAAGAACATAAACAGCACTGCGGCGGTCCCGGCAACGGCGGCAATGACAACACCCACGACGCCTGTCTTGACCAGCAGAGCGGTCAGGGCGCCCACGATGCCGGCGGCAGGCAGCGTGAAAAGCCAGCCGACGGCGATCCGGCCGGCCGTGCCCCAGCGCACCGAAGTGCCCTTGCGGCCAAGCCCTGAACCGATCACTGATCCGGAGGCCACCTGGGTGGTGGACAGCGCGAAGCCCAGGTGCGATGACGCAAGGATCGCCGAGGCCGTGCTGGCTTCCGCAGCGAAGCCCTGGGCCGGCTTGACGTCCGTCAGGCCCGAACCCATGGTGCGGATGATCCGCCAGCCGCCGGCGTAGGTTCCGATGGCGATGGCGAAGGCACAGGCTGCGATCACCCAGAACTGCGGGCCGGAGCCCGGCTGCTGCGTGCCGGCGGCGATCAGCACGAGCGTGATGATGCCCATCGTCTTCTGTGCGTCGTTGGTGCCGTGAGCCAGCGCTACCAGGCTGGACGTGAAGATCTGGCCGGTGCGGAAACCGCCACGCTTCTGCGTGAGCTTGCTGCCCGTCTCCGGATCATGCCGGGCCGTCAGCGCATAGGCCAGGCGGGTGCAGATGTACGCCACGCCTCCGGCGATGACCGGTGCGAAGATGGCGGGCAGGATGACCTTCTGCATGAGGGACTCGAAATTCACCGAGTGGATGCCGATGCCGGCGATCGCCGCGCCGATGAGGCCGCCGAAGAGGGCGTGCGAGGAACTCGACGGGAGGCCTTTGAGCCACGTGATCATGTTCCAGAGGATGGCGCCCATGAGACCGGCAAAGATGATGTCCGGGGTGATCTGGATGCCGTCGGAGCCTTCCTTGATGATGCCGCCGGAAACAGTCTTGGCAACTTCGGTGGAAAGGAACGCTCCGATCAGGTTCAGGACTGCTGCCAGGGCAACCGCCGTCTTGGGTTTGATGGCACCGGTGGCGATGGGCGTAGCCATTGCATTGGCGGTGTCATGAAAGCCGTTGGTGAAGTCGAAAAATAGTGCCAGCGCTATTACCAGCGCCACCATGAAGGTGATTTCCACCTGTTGCCCAATCTGCAGAGTCGACGGTCAGCAGTTCCACTTCCCCGTGCCCTGTCCGCACGCAGCATTACCCGGATGTTTGCCGGAAATTCACGTGGTGTTGTTCGGAAGGGGCTTGAAACCCTAACGATCGTACGCGTCAACGCCCTGAGGACAAAACAACCGGCGGTCAAAGGAAAGCACGCACGGCCTCCAGTTCAGCGCGGGACAATCCCCGTCTGGGATGCGGTGAAACCAACAGCAGGCGAGGGCCAAGGATGGACGCCCAGGCCCGCGCCTCGGCTTCGAATTAGAGCTGGTCATCGATCCACACGGCACGGTCCGGCGCCGTCTCCTCAAGGTCCCGCTGCAGGGCCCGCAGTTTCCACCAGCCTTCGCCGCCGGCCGGTCCGGAGCTGGCCAGGACGGGCCATTCCCGGCCGGCGAGGCCGATTGCCGGGCACAGGTATTCCGGGGCCATCTCCTCCCAGCTGGTGAGCCAGACGCACCGGAGGCCGGGTGTCCGGGACAGCGTGTTGAGGGACTCCACCAGCTCGCCGGCGTAGGCCACCTCAAGGAGTCCTGCGTTGGACATCCGCCACCTGGTCCCCCAGTCGGTAACCCCGGCGGCCCCGAACGGGCATAGGACTCCGTCCACATCCAGGTAGAGGGAGACTTTCCTCACGGCGGCATCCTTTCCTCCGGGAGTTCCACCCAAAACGTTACCGACGGGCTGGGGCGCGGGCAACAACCCGGCCGCGGCGCGGGCTGCCCGGGACCATGAGTGCCGGCGCTGACAGCGGCAGACGCAGGAAGTGCCGGACACGGGAACGTGTCCGGCACTTCCAGAAGGTGCAGTTCAAGGCACCGGTGCAGCTCTCAGCAGGGTCCGCGGATCAGGCGGGAACTTTAGCCGCCGCCGGGCGGCCCTGGGCGGGCATGCCCTCGCCGGTCTGGCCGTACAGCCAGTCGTTGTACTGGAAGTCGTTGTCCTTCCGGCTCTTGAAGAGCAGGTTGCGCAGCGTCCGGGCCAGCCCGGAGACGTGCCAGGATTCGCCCCACACGCGGGCGGTGCGCTGGACCCGGGCGGTACGGCCGGCGCGGAGGTTGGTGAATTCCTTGATCGCTCCGTCCCACGCGTCCGGGTTGACGCCATCTGCGGTGAAGACGGTTCCGCTGCTGACGTCCTGCAGCACGGCGGCGTCCTCAAGCGCCTGGCAGGCGCCCTGGGCGAGGTACTGGAGCATCGGGTGGGCGGCGTCGCCCATCAGGACCATCCGGCCGGCCACCCAGTTTTCGATCGGGTCGCGGTCGTACATCGGCCAACGGATGCCGGTAGCCAGGTTCTTGAGCGCATCCTGAACGGCCGGCACGCAATCCTTGTAGGCTGCCTCGAGCTCGTCGACGCCGCCGTACTGCTCCTCCCCACGTTCGAAGGAGGCGGACTTGAAGACGGCCACAGTGTTCAGCAGCTCGCCCTTGCGCAGCGGGTACTGCACGAGGTGGCAGTCCGGACCGAGGTAGACGATGACGTCCTCGAGGTCCGTTTTGGGGGTGTTTTCGGTGATCGGCACGGTGCCGCGGTAGGCGACGTAGGCCGAGGGGACCGGTTCGTCGCTGGCCACGAGCGGGCGCAGGGTGGACTTGAGTCCGTCGGCGCCGATCACGACGTCTGCCTCGTAGTCCACACCGGCTGCAGTGTGGGCAACCCCGCGGCCGTTGACGGTTTCAACACTCTCCACCATGACGTCGTTGACCAGCGTCACGCCGGCCGCTTCACAGCCTTCGAGCAGGACCCGGTGAAGGTCGCTGCGGTGGATCACGACGTACGGGGCGCCGTAGCGTTCCTCGAACTCAGCACCGAGGGTCTGGCGGGTGAGCTCCTCGCCGGTCACGGCGTCGCGGAAAACCAGGTGCTTGGGCTGGACGCCGATTTCCAGCGCTTTTTCCAGCAGGCCCCAGCGGCGGAGGACGCGTGAGGCGTTGGGCGCCATCTGCAGCCCGGCGCCGACCTCGCCGAATTCCGGAGCCCGCTCCACGAGGGTGACGTTGGCACCGTTTTCGCGCAGCGCTAGGGCTCCGGCCAGTCCGGCCATTCCCCCTCCGATGACGAGGACATCGGTGGACGTGGCGTGCTCAGACATTGATTGCTCCTGTAGGTGAGGGTGTTGAGAGTTTCGATTTGAGTTTGAGACCGACGGCGGCCAGCAGGACCGCTGCGATGGCGGCTGCACCGGCGAAGGCAATGAAATTGGAATTGACGCCCAGTCCGGCGGCCAGCAGGAGGCCGCCCACCTGGGGTGCGACGACGGCGCCGATGCGGCCCGTCCCCAAAGCCCAGCCCAGCGCGGTACCGCGCAGGTGTCCGGGATAGTGGCTCGCGACGGCGGCGATGATGAGGCACTGCGTGCCGTGGGTGCCGACGCCTGCCAGGACCAGCATGAGATAGACGACCGTCACCGACGGTCCGGTGACAAGGACCACCAGTGCGCCGGCGGCGACGGCGGCAGCCGCGATGGCGGTCGGCACCGGGCCGAAGCGGGTCCCGGCCCAGGCCGTGATGACCGAGCCGGCCACCGCACCCAGATTGAGGGCCAGAGCGAAAGTCAGTGCGGAACCCAGGTTGTAGCCGGCCAGCTGCATGAGGTTAGGCAGCCAGGTCCCCAGTCCGTACCAGGCGAAGAGGGTGGCGATGGTCGCCAGGGCGAACAGCATGCTGACGCCCAGGTAGGGGGCCCGGAGCAGGGAGGAGAAGCCGGAAGGTTCCTTGACAGCATGGCCCTTGCCGGCGTCCTTCGCCGGGTCTTTCCCTGCAGCACTGACTGCGGCGCCGGCCGGGGCCAGCGTCTCCGGGAGGTATTTCAGTCCCAGCGGCACCACGATCACCAGGGCCAGGACGGCCACGAGGAACATCGACTGCCAGCCGAAAGCGGGAATCAGCTGGATGCCGACCAGGGCGGCGATGGATCCGCCGATGGGGACACCGGACATCATCAGCGTGGCGATGGTGGACCGCCATTTGGTGGGGACGAGTTCGGCAACGAGGGCGTTCGCCGACGGCACGAGGCCGCCGAGGCCGATGCCTGCGAGGAGCCGGAGGGCACCGAAGACAGCGGCGTTGGGTGCGAAGGCGCAGAGGACGGTGAAGATGGAGAAAACGATGGCGCAACCCAGGATGGTGCGGCGGCGCCCCCATGAGTCCGCCATCCGGCCGGCAAAGATCGCACCGATCATCATGCCGAGGAAGGCCATGGACCCGATGGTGCCGGCGGTGGCCTTGCTTAGGCCCCAGCCGGTCTCGGTAATCAGGGAAGACTGGACCGTGCCGTAGACAATGAGGTCATAGCCATCGAAGACCACCAGGAGCCAGCAGACGAGAACGGCTGCGGCCGAAGCTTTCGAGAACCGTGATGCAGGCCCATCAACGGTTGTGGGGGCGGAGGCCCCCGGCGAGGACCGTTGCGGCGCTGCAGCGAGAGGTGTGTGATTCATGCCACTACTGTCATGGCTGTTGGAGGTGAACCACAATATAATTCTGATGTGCAGAAAGAGCCAACCTCCAACCGGGCAGCAAAATCAGCCCGGAAGCCCGTGCAAAAGCGGCCCACCTATTCCATCGAGGCGGTGGACAACGCGCTGCAGCTCCTGCAGCTGCTCCGCGACGGCGGAGCGCTGCGACTCAAGGATGCGGCCGAGGAGCTGGCTGTTGCCCCGTCCACGGCCCATCGCCTCCTGGCGATGCTGGTCTACCGCGGTTTCGCCGTCCAGGATGAAACCCGCCGCTACGTGCCCGGCCCGGCAATGGGAGTGGGGCCGGCCGGACTGAGCTGGACCCGGCTGCTCCGCTCCCTCGCCCAGCCGCACATGGAACTGCTTTCCGCGCAGCTGAACGAGACGGTCAACCTGATGGTGCGGGTAGGCACCAAAGTGCGCTTTCTGGCCACGGTGGAGGGAAACAACGTGTTGCGGGTGGGCGACCGGCAGGGAACGGTGATGCCTGCCAATAAGACCTCCGGGGGCAAGGCCATGCTCGCCGAACTGGAACCCCACATGATTGACCAGCTCTTCCGCAGCAACAACGCCGAGATTGGCGGGGACACTATTCCGGATGCCGAGTACCCCGCCTTCCTGCGCGAACTGGAGTCCATCCGCGGCAACGGCTTTGCCGCCAACTTCGAAGGCACCGAAGAGGGTGTCAGCGCCTTGGGAATGGCCCTGCACAACCGGCACGGGATCGTCGTCGGCGCGATCAGCGTCGCCACTCCGGCAACCCGTTTCCGCAGGGTGTTCGACGCCGGACTGGTGCGGGCCCTGCGGGAAACCTGCCGGCAGCTGGAGATCGATATCGCCGCCAATCCGGCGGAGCCGGACTAGGCACCGGGTCGGACAGCTGGCACGGCACCTCGGATAATTCTGACCAGCAGAATATGTTGGGGGTCACACGGCGGCATCCGTAGAGTCGAACTACGCCAAAAAAGCCGTTCTGACCTATAGAGGAGGCCCACGTGTCCATCAGCGCCGAGAACACGACTCATGAATCAGTGGCCGCGGGGCATACTGCTCCGGAGCCGACGCCCGAAGAGGCTGCGCAGCTCAAGGAGCTGTACCGGGATTTTGATCGCGAGAACCTTATCCCGTTGTGGACTGAGATCGCGGATTTAATGCCGATGGTCCCGTCGCCGAAGGCGGTCCCGCACGTGTGGCGGTGGAGTGACTTGTACCCGCTGGCGGCCCGTGCCGGTGACCTGGTGCCGGTGGGCCGGGGCGGGGAACGCCGCGCCATTGCGCTGGCGAATCCGGGCCTGGCCGGTACGCCGTATGCGACGCCGACGCTGTGGGCTGCGATCCAGTACCTGGGGGGCCGGGAAACCGCCCCGGAGCACCGCCACTCGCAGAACGCGTTCCGTTTCGTGGTTGAGGGCGAGGGTGTCTGGACCGTGGTGAACGGGGATCCGGTGCGGATGTCCCGCGGGGATTTCCTGCTGACCCCGGGCTGGAACTTCCACGGCCACCACAACGACACAGATGAGCCGATGGCCTGGATCGACGGCCTCGATATCCCGTTCGTGCACTACGCCGACGCCGGGTTCTTCGAGTTCGGCACCGAGCGCGTCACGGACGAGGCCACCCCGGACATCTCCCGTTCCGAGCGGCTCTGGGCCCACCCGGGCCTTCGCCCGCTCTCGGGCCTGGATGACACCACCAGCTCCCCCATCGCGGCCTACCGCTGGGAATACACCGACCGCGCCCTGACCGAGCAGCTCCTGCTCGAGGACGAGGGCCACCCGGCCACTGTGTCCCAGGGCCACGCCGCCGTCCGCTACACCAACCCCACCACCGGCGGGGACGTGATGCCCACCATCCGGGCCGAATTCCACCGCTTCCGGCCCGGCGCGTCCACAGAGACCGTCCGCGAAGTCGGCTCCAGCGTCTGGCAGGTCTTCGAAGGGACCGGCTCCGTGGTCCTGAACGGCGAAACCCGGAACCTGGCCAAGGGCGACCTCTTCGTTGTCCCGTCCTGGGCCGCCTGGTCCTTGCAGGCCGGGACAGATTCACAAACGTCGTTTGACCTGTTCCGGTTCAGCGACGCCCCCATCTTTGAACGCCTGAACTTCAACCGCACCTACATCGAAGGACGCACCAAGTAATGAGACTCCTCACCCTCCGCCTCTCGAATGAGGGAACAACAGTTACCAAGGCCGTGCGCCAGGACGGGACCACCCTGACCGAGATCGACGGGTTTGCCGACGTCGGGGAACTCCTCCGCACCGAGGCCTGGGAGGCCACCGCCAGGGCCGCAACCGGTGCGACGCACCCGCTCGAGGGCGCCGACCTCGCCCCGGTGGTCCCGTTCCCGGGCAAGATCATCTGCGTGGGCCACAACTACCGCAACCACATCAAGGAAATGGGCCGGGAAATCCCCGAATACCCCACCGTGTTCGCCAAGTACCAGGAATCCCTGATCGGCCCCAACGATGACCTGGCCCTGCCGCAGGAATCGGACACCGTGGACTGGGAAGCCGAACTCGCCGTGGTCATCGGCAAGAAGGGCCGCCGGATCAGCGAAGCCGACGCCAAGGACCACATCGCCGGGTACTCGGTGCTGAACGACGTGTCCATGCGCGACTACCAGTTCCGCACCATCCAGTGGCTCCAGGGCAAGACCTGGGAGAACTCCACCCCGTTCGGCCCCGCCCTCGTCACGCAGGATGAGTTCACCGCCGGTCCGCTGATGACCTCGGCCGTGGACGGCGAAGTCCAGCAGAGCACCCCCACCGGCGACCTCGTCTTCACCCCGGAATTCCTGGTCTCCTACATCTCCACGATCATCACCCTGAACCCCGGTGACGTGATCGCGACCGGCACCCCCGGCGGTGTGGGCCACGCCCAGGATCCCAAGCGCTACCTGCAGGAAGGCCAGATCCTGGTCACCACCATCGAGGGCCTGGGCCAGCTGACCAACCGCGTGGTCAAGGAAGCCTGATGGTCGCCCGCCACGACCGGACCACCGACCCGGTCCTGCTCGAGGGCCTGCTGCAGGCACGGCGGGGCACGGCATTCTTCGCCCGCAAGCTCAACGAGCTCACGGACGCGGACCTGGACGGGGACTCGTTGCTGCCAGGCTGGACCCGGCGGCACGTGACGGCCCACATCGGCTACAACGCGCGGGCCATCGCGCGTCTCATCGAGTGGGCAGCCACCGGCGTGGAGACACCCATGTATGCCTCCACGTCGGTGCGGGACCACGAAATCGACTTCGGCGCGACCCTGCCGCCGATCGCCCTGCGGCACCTGTTCGACCACTCCGCGGTGCACCTGAACGTCGAATGGCGGGACCTCCCGGCCGAGGCCTGGCACCACAAAGTCAAAACAGCGCAAGGACGGACCGTCCCGGCCGAGGAAACCGTCTGGATGCGCACCCGCGAAGTCTGGGTCCACGCCGTGGACCTGGACAACGGCGCCACCTTCAACGACATCCCGGCACCGGTCCTGTCCCGCCTGCTCAAGGACATCACCGGCGCCTGGCACACCCGCGGGACCGACACCGGACTGCTCGTCAAAGTCACCGACCAGCCGGACGTCATGACCTTCGGGGACACCGACGCCGAAACACCGACGGTCATCTCCGGCCCGCTCGCGGCCGTCACGCAATGGGCCACCGGACGCGGCAGCCGCGGAGTGGCGGCAACAAGCACCACAGCCACAGGCACCACAACAGCGGACCCCGCCACACCGCCGTCGGACGCTGACCTGCCCGAAGTACCGCCAGCACCCAAATGGATCTAGCCACCAGGCTGGAGCCCTCACATCGGCAGGATGGCGGCAGAACCTAGTCCTGTGCGCAAGGGAGGCCCCCTCCGCTGACCAGTTCAGCAGAGGGGGCCTCCCTTGTGCACCGGAGGTGCCCGCTATTCCTCGTGCTTGACCTTGTGCACCCTGGTCACCACTGTGGGGCACGGAACCCGTAGCAGGACGGCGTGGGCGGTGGAGCCGAGCAGGAGCCTGCTGAATCCCCCGCGCCCGCGGCTGCCGATCACCAGGAGCCGGGCGTTCGCGGCCGCCTCCACAAGCGCCTTGGCCGGATCGGTGTCCTTGTCGAGCACCTGATTCACCACCAGGTCCGGGTACCTGTCCCGCAGCCCCGCCACCGATTCGGCGAGCACGATTTTGTCTTCTTCCTCAATGACTTCGGCCAAGCCGCTGGCCGGCATCCCGCTCTGCACCCAGCGGGCGGGACGCCGGAAAGCCAGCACGGCTGTCAGTTCGTCCCCCTCGCGGTCAGCTTCTGCGGCGGCGAAAGCGACGGCCTGCAGCGACTCCTCCGAACCGTCCACGCCCACCACCACGCCACGCCCTTCCGGTCCCTGGTCCGTGGGAATGACCGCCACCGGGCTGTCCGAGGCGGTAACGATCTGCAGGGCCCGGTCCGTCATGGGCCCGCCGTCCGCCCAGTGGCGGTGGTGCGATCCGATGACCACCATGGAGGCGTCCTTGGACATTTCCTTTAGGGCCGAGCCGGCGCTGCCGTGGCGCAACTGCACATCGACGGCGACATCCGGTGCTTTCTTGGCGGCATCCTCCTGCACCTGCCTCAGGAGTTCCATGCCGGATTCCCTGATCAGTTCGTGGTACTGGAAGTCCGGTGACATCCAGCGGTCATCCACCGCATGGACTCCGATGACCGGCAGCTTCAGCTTGGCCGCACGGTGAAGGGACCACGACATTGCGGCCTCACTTCCCGTGGAGCCGTTGATGCCGACGACGATTGGTTTGCTCATTCTGAATCCTGCTCTTCTCCGTCGCGTTTTCGGATCAGCACGCCGAAGGCCGCTGACCCCTTCAGTGTGCTCCGCGGGCAGACGCCGGGGTTAGGGCCTTAAGCCCCTCACCGGGCCGCCTGCCCCCGCGTAGCGTCAGGGCCATGGAGGACACCCGGGCGGCCGCCGCTCCCGTACGGTCAAAGCCGTTCCTCAGGCGCTGGTTGCTGTGGGTCACAATGGGCGAAAGTGCAGGCTTCCTGGCTCCCGCCGTCGTCGCCGTCTTCGTGGTCATTCCGGACACCGGAGCCGCGCTGGTTTGGCTGACGTTGGCGGGCGCGGCCGAGGGCACGGTCCTGGGGCTCGCCCAGGCCCACGTCCTCAAGCGTGCCCTGCCCGGACTCCGGGTGCGCGCCTGGACCATCCGCACCGCCGCCGGCGCGTCAATCGCCTGGCTCATCGGGCTGAGCCCGAGCACCTTCGCCGTGCAATGGCAGGCATGGCCACCGCTCCTGCAGTTCGCCGTCGCGGTGCCCGCCGCCTTGCTGCTGCTATGTTCGATCGGACTGGCGCAATGGCCGGAACTCCGCCGCCACCTTCCCAACAGCGGATGGTGGGTTGCCGGGAACGCCGTGGCGTGGTGCGTCGGGCTGGGAGTGTTCTTCGCCGTCGCAACCCCGTTGTGGCAGCCGGGACAGCCGCCGACGACGGTCCTCGCCATCGGCGTTGCCGCCGCCATCCTGATGGCCGCGGGAATGGCGCTGGTGACCGGCCTGGTAATGGGCCGACTGCTGGCGGCCAGGGAGCGCCCATGACCCGCCGTCGGCAGGTTCCGGCTAACGACGCGGCGGGCGGGGAGCACTTCGGGCTGGAGGGGGCCGTGGCCGGCCTGGTCTCCGCAGCCCTTGGGATCGCAGGCGGCTCGATGGAAGTCCTCCTCACCGGCCCGTGGCCCACGGCATCGGACACCGGTTATGCGGCCTTCCTGCTCGCCAACAGGACGCCCGTCCTGGCACAGAGCTTGCTATTTGTGTTCAGCTCAGCCGCCCTGATCTGGTTCCTGGGCTACGTGCGTTCACTCCTGCACCGGAGGGAAGGGGAACCCGGGACGCTGGCCGGCATTGCGTTCGCTGCCGGGGTGCTCGGCGCCGGCCTGAACATCCTGGGCCAGGCTGCCCAGATCACCCTGACGCTGCCGTCGCAGGCCGGGGTGTCTCCGGGGGTGGCTGCGGCCGTCGCGGATCTCTGCCTGGTGACGCTGGCCCTGGCGAACCTGCCGGCCGGAGTGATGTTCACCGCCGTCGCCGTGGTGGCGTTGCGGAAGCAGGCTTTTCCTGCACCCCTGGGCTGGGTCGCGGCCCTGGCGGCGGCTGCCTCGTTCGTGTCCACGCTGTCGGTGATCCCGGAGGCCGGGCCGCTGTCTCCCGTGGGCTGGCTGACCACTGTCCTGCGGCTGGTACCGCTGCTCTGGTACGTACCGGCGGCCATCTTCATGTTGCGTCGCCGGTAGGCTCCCTGCGCCGGCCGGCCAAGGGCTTCAGAAACCTGAGGGTTCCGTTTCGAACTCCGGCTCGCCGGGCGGCGCCTCGTGATGGAGCGGACGGAGCGCCTGGGTCTGTTCCAGCCAGATCAGGGCGTCATAGCGCCCTCCCATCCGGGTGGGAACGTAGTTTCCGTATTCCCTGGCGGGCCGGTAGACAACACCGATAGCCCGGTGCCCCAGCCAGGCCGACAGCCACGGCCCGGACCTGTCCCGGCCGAATTCCAGCAAGGCCGGGGCGCCCAGTGCCCTGTGCAGCAGGTCCTCGTGGCTGCCGGTGCGGGCGTCGGGCACCGTCAGGACACGTTCAGGGGAGCCCCACGCGTCGGCAGCCATCACAGTTCCCCGGTGCGATCCGATACCCACCAGGGTCACCCCTTCGGGTCCGTGGCGCTCGCGCAGTAATTGGCCCACGTTGACCAGCCCGTCCCGCGCCATGTCCGTGGCCCGTGCATCGCCCACGTGCGTGTTGTGCTCCCAGATGATGCCCTTGGATGCGGGGCCAAGATGCGCGCTGAGCCGGTCCACCGTGTCCGCCATGTGATGGTCCCGGACGTTCCAGGACTCCCTGTTCCCCTGCACCATGATGCGGTAGTAATGTTCGGCGTTGGCGGCGACTACGGCGTTCTGCACGGCGTCGAACGCCTCGTCGTTTTCGGCCCGGGACTCGTGGTCCTGTAGCGCCAGCGCCCGGTTCCTGACTTCGGCCAGCAGTGCCACCACGTCCCGCTCGCACGATTCGGGCACCAGCCGCGTGCGCCAGGCGTACTCGTGCGGGTCTTCGTGGTGCGGCAGGAAACACTGCCATGCCCGCATGGCCGCGGGAACCGCGTCCGGTTCGTTGTCCTGGAGCCAGCCGATGATCTCCCGCAGGGAATCCCACAGCGAGTAGACGTCAAGGCCGTAGAACCCCACGCGCTCCTGCATAGGGCGTTCGAGGTTCCAGCCGCGAAGCCAGTCCAGGAAGCCTGCCACTTCCTGGTTGGCCCACATCCACGTGGGCCAGCGTCCGAACCCGGCGAGCATGGCGTGTACGCCGGTGTCATGCCCGCTTTGTCCCCGGACCCACCGGTTAATCCGCCAGCAGTCCGGCCAGTCGCCCTCGACGCCGATCCAGCTGTAGCCCTGCTCCTCAATCAGCCGCATGCTAAGACGGGCCCGAAGGGTGTAGTACTCGTGCGTGCCGTGCGAGGCTTCGCCGATGGCCGTGAAGCGGCCGGCGCCTGCCCGGTGGACCAGCCGGTCAAGGTCCCGGAACCCGTTGAGGGGCCGGGCCAGCGTCCGGATTTCGTCCAGCATGCTCAGGACGGCACGGTTTCCGTTGGTCACGTCGGGTCCTCCAGGAGGATGCTTTCGAGATGCTCAGGCACGCGCACCCGCCACCCGAGCTCCCGCTTGATCCGGACCCGGAGGGCATCGGATGCCTCGGGTTCGCCGTGGGTGATGTACGTCATCCGCGGTTCCCGCCCGGCCGCCTTCATCCATTCGATCAGCCCGTCCGAATCCGCATGCGCGGAGAGGCTTTCCATCTGGATCACTTCGGCGCGGATCCGGACGTCCTCGCCATAGATGCGGAGTTGCCGTTCACCGGCGGCGAGCGCGGCACCGCGCGTTCCGCCGGCCTGGTACCCGCTCAGGATGATCGCGTTCTTCGGATCGGGTCCGTATTCCGCAATGTGGTGCAGGATCCTGCCTCCGGTGAGCATGCCGCTGGCGGAGATGATCACCATGGGGCCGCCGCGGAGATTGAGCAGCTTCGAATCGTCCACGGTACGGGTCATCTTGGCCACCTTGTACATGTCCTCGTATTCCTGCTGCTTGAGCCGGTGTTCGTCGGGGTGCCGCTGGTACATTCCGGAGGCGTCGATGGCCATGGGGCTGTTCAGGTACACGGGGATGTCCGGAATCGCGTTTCGCCCGCGGAGGCGGGACAAGTGAAGCATCAGTGTCTCAGCCCGCCCCACGGCGAACGCGGCGATCATCACAACGCCGTTCTTCTTCGCCACCCGGGTGATGATCTCGCCCAGCTGCAGCTCGGGATCCAGGGTCGAGTGCTTCCGGTTGCCATACGTGGACTCGGTGACCAGGATATCGGTGGTGCCCAGCCCCCGCGGCGGAAACATCAGGGGATCGTCTGTGCGCCCGAGGTCGCCGGTGAAATGCACGGAGTGCGGGCCGACCTCGAGCCTGATCTGGGCAGCCCCCAGGATGTGGCCTGCGGGCAGGAACGTGGCGGAGATGCCCGCTCCCAGCGACAACGGGGTGTCGAAGCCCTGTTTGCGGAAACTGTCGAGGGACCTGACCGCGTCCGCCGCCGTGTAGAGCGGTACCGGCGGGCTGTGCCTGGACGATCCGTGCTCGTAGGCATATTTGGCTTCCTCTTCCTGCAGGTGCCCGCTGTCGGGCAGGAGCAGGGTGCACAGTTCGGTGGTGCCTTCGGTGGCATACACCGGTCCGGCAAAGCCGTCCCGGACCAGGGCGGGAATGTAGCCGGTGTGGTCAAGGTGCGCATGGGTGAGCAGCACGGCGTCAATGGAGTGCGGCGGGACGGGGAACGGGGCCCGGTTGCGGACGCGGAGCAGCTTGTAGCCCTGGAACAGCCCGCAGTCCACGAGGATGCGTTTCCCGCCTGCTTCCACCAGGTACCTGGAGCCGGTCACGCTGTCCGTCGCTCCGAGGAACCGGAGTTGCGGGTGTCGGTTTTTCATAGTGCTCCCTGTTCCCGTCGGGCGGCGTTCCGTCGGGCACGTTCCCGTTGAGGAGATGTACGTCCTAGCTTCCGCCTCTTCCGGGTGTCCCCGTAGGGCCGAAAGTCATGGCTGCCCGTGCTCCGCGTCTTTTGGCAGCACCGCCTTTTCGGCAAACTCCACCCGGCAGTACGCTGGAAGCACCCCTTGGAGACGTCGTATGGCTGAACAGGATTTGATTACCAGTGCCCGCGAGGCCTATGCCCGCAGGGACTGGCCTGCGGCACGGAACGGGCTGCTGGCCGCCAGGACCGCGACAGGTTTGGAGCTCCAGGACCTGGACGCCCTCGCCGACGCCATGTGGTGGCTGGGCAACCTTCCCGAATCGCAGTCCGTTGCCGAGGAGCTGTACCGCGGCCTCACCGCTGGTGGAGACCGGCCCGCCGCAGCAATGAAGGCAATAGTCCTGTCACTGCAGTGGGGCATGCGCGGGGATCTTATGGTTGCCTCGGGCTGGCTCAACCGCGCACGGCGCCTGCTGCAGGGCCTGCCGGAACGGCCGGAGCACGGATACCTGCTCTATCTCGAAAGTGCCATGTCCCTGGATCTGGAGGAAGATCCCGGACCGGCACAGGCAGCCGCTGACAAACTCGACACCCTGGCCCGGCGCCTGGCGGACCCCACCCTGGGGTGCTTCGCCCGCGTACTGGCGGGACTGGCCGGCGTCCGCGCCGGGCGGACTGTGGACGGGTTCAACGACCTGGACGAGGCTATGCTGCCGGTCCTGGCCGGGGATGTTGCACCCGTGTGGTCCGGAGACATCTATTGCACGGTCATCCACCTCTGCCATCAGCTCGGCGACCTTGCCCGGATGCGTGCCTGGACGGACGCCCTGGAGCACTGGACCGCGGGCCAGTCATCCGCCTTTGTGTACACCGGAGTGGCCCGTGTCCACGAGCTGCAGCTGCTCAGCGCCGAAGGCGGCTGGGATGCGGTGGAACGGGAAATCGGCCTCTCCAGCGACAATCTGGTTGATTCGCACGGCTGGATGGCCGGTGCGGGCTATTACGAACTGGGCGAGGTCCGGCGGCTTCGCGGCAACACCGACGGCGCGTTGGCCGCCTATCGGCGTGCCCGGGATGTCGGCGTGGATCCCCAGCCGGGAGAAGCCCTGCTGCGCCACGCTGCCGGCGACACCGCGCAGGCGCTCAACCAGCTGCGTGCCGCCCTGGGCGAGAGCCGTCTCCTGGACCGGGCACGGCTGCTCCTGCCGGCCGTCGAACTGTCTTTGGACCAGAATGACCTGGCGCTCGCCGAAGCCTTGACCGCCGAGCTGCAACGGACAGCCGGCCGCTTCGCCTCCCCAGGCATCCAGGCGTGGGCATGCCAGGCCCGGGGCGCCGTCCTGCTGACCGCCGGACGGTCGGAGGACGCCCTGCCCTTCCTCGATGCGGCGGCCCGCACGTACCGCGGGCAGCGTGCACGGTACCGCACGGCCCGGATCCATGAGCTGCTGGCCGGCTGCCGCCGTGCGCTGGACCAGACGGGTGCTGCCGACGCCGACCTTGCCACCGCGATGGCCATCTACCGCCAGCTCGGCGCCGCTCCGGACATCGCACGGCTGGAGCGCGATGCCGCCACCGCCACCGCGGACAGGGGCGGCCTGACCGCCCGTGAATGCGAGGTCCTGGTACTCATCACTACCGGCGCCAGCAACCGTCAGGTGGCGAAGGCCCTGGTCATTAGTGAAAAAACAGTGGGCCGGCATCTGGCAAACATCTTCGGCAAGATCGGAGTCTCCAGCCGGACAGCCGCGGCCGGCTGGGCAAGGGAACACGGACTGACCTGACGGACGACGACGGCGGCACACGCACGCCGCCGTCGTTCGCCCGCTTCGGTCCCGGCTCCGGCCGGTTCCCTGCATCATTCTCCCCACGGCCCCCGGGAAAGATGCATCATCCGCCCGACGCGGCGCTCCCGGCCGCGAACGTACCTTCGAAGTAGCCGGACATCGACGTCCGCGGACGAAAGGAAAGATCATGACCACCACCGATATCGGCCTTGCAGCAGGCGCCGGGACTGCCGGCGAGGAGGCCGCAATCACGGAAGAGGCTGTTGGGGAGGGCGCTGCCCGGCTGCTCGGTATCCTCAACGACAGTTCGGCCGCCGTCCTGGCCAGCATTGGCCACCAGACCGGCCTGTTCGACGTGATGGCCGGACTTCCGCCGGCCTCGAGCGAACAGATTGCCGACGCCGCGGGGCTCCACGAACGCTACGTCCGCGAATGGCTCGGCGGCATGGTGACGGCCCGCTTCGTGCAGTACCAGCCCGCCGGGGACACCTACCGGCTGGACCCCGCGCTGGCCCCGTCCGTCTCCGGCCCGGGAGTGGACAACCTGGCCCGGACGCTGCAGTACATCACCCTGATGGGTGAGGTGGCTGGCCGGATCGCGGAGAAGTTCCGGACAGGCGGCGGCCTGGGGTATGAGGACTACCCGGATTTCCTGGACATCCAGGCCGGGGACAGCGCCTCCGTCCACGACGCGTCCCTCGTGTCTGCCATCCTGCCGCTGGCAGGCTGCGACGACCGGCTGAAGGCTGGAATCGACGTCGCGGATATCGGCTGCGGGGCCGGGCATGCCGTCAACCTGATGGCTGCGGCCTTCCCGGCGAGCAGGTTCACCGGGTACGACTTCTTCGAGGACGCCGTCCAGGCCGGGCGGGCGGAGGCCCGGCGGCTGGGACTCACGAACGCCCGGTTCGAACTTCTGGACGCGGCGGACCTGGACATCGTGGAGGGCGTCGACCTCGTCACTGTCTTCGACGCGATCCACGACCAGGCCCGGCCGGCAAAAGTGCTGCAGAACATCCACAGGGCCCTGCGCCCGGACGGCACGTTCCTCATGGTCGACATCAAGGCCTCAAGCAACCTGGGCGACAACATTGAGCTGCCGTGGGGGACGTTCCTCTACGCGATCTCCACGTTCCACTGCATGTCAGTGTCCCTGGCGCAGGGCGGCGAAGGCCTCGGGACGGTGTGGGGCGTGCAACTGGCCGAGTCCATGGTCCGGGCCGCGGGCTTCGGCTCCGTGCAGGTAAGGGAACTCGAGGAGGATCCGTTCAACGCCTACTTCGTGGCTCGCAAGTAGGCGCCGAACGGCCTTCCGCCCGTTACGGCCGGGAACCTACTGCTGGGGACCGCCCTGCTGGGGACCGGCGATGTTCACAAGCCAGGCGACGCCGAACTTGTCCGTGCACATGCCGAAGGTGTCGCCCCACGGCGCTTGTTCGAGCGGCACCGTCACGGTGCCGCCGTCGGACAGCTTCTCCCAGTACCCGCGCAGTTCGGCGTCGTCCTCGCCGCTGAGGGAAACGGAGAAGTTGTCGCCGGGCTTGTAGCTCATGCTGTTGGGCGTGTCGGCCCCCATCAGCACCATGCCGGTGCCGGTGGACAGCATGCCGTGCATGATCTTGTCCTGCTCCGATGCGTCCTCGCTGGCGTGGAAATCGCCAAAGGTGCTGAGTGCCAGTTCGCCTCCGAAGACGGACTGGTAGAAGGTCATGGCCTCCCGCGCATTGTCCCGGAAGCCGAGGTAGGGATTGAGTGTCGTGGTCATCGTCAGGGGTGTCCTCTCGTACCGGTCGATACCCGGACCACCCGTGGAACCGGCGGCCCCGGGCCTGAAACACTTCATATGTTGCCCCAGACCTGCGGAACTGCATAGGGGCCGCCCACGGCATAACGCCTCAGGGTCGGGCGCCTCCGTGCAGAAATCAACGCAGGGCCCTAAGCTCAGGGCATGGCCAGATATTTTGACGTGCACCCCGATGATCCCCAGCCCCGCGCGATTGGCCAGATAGTGGAGCTGCTGCGGTCCGGCGGCCTCATCGCCTACCCCACGGATTCCTGCTACGCCCTCGGTGCGCAGCTGGGCAACAGGGACGCCCTGGACCGCATCCGTGCCATCCGGCAGCTGGACAGCAAACACCACTTCACCCTGGTGTGCAAGGATTTTGCCCAGCTGGGCCAGTTCGTCCAGATCGACAACGACGTTTTCCGCAGTATCAAGGCAGTCACGCCCGGCAGCTACACCTTCATTCTTCCGGCCACCAAGGAAGTGCCCAAGCGACTCCTGCACCCGAAGAAGAAGACCGTGGGCGTCCGCATTCCGGACAACGCCGTGGTCCAGGCGCTGCTGGCCGAACTGGGCGAGCCGCTGCTCTCCAGCACGCTGCTGCTGCCGGACGAGGAGGAACCGCTCACCCAGGGCTGGGAAATTAAGGAAAGGCTGGACCATGTGGTGGACGCCGTGGTTGATTCCGGTGACTGCGGTGCGGAGCCGACGACGGTCATCGACTTCTCCGGCGGCTCGGCAGAGGTAGTGCGGCGCGGCATGGGCGATCCGTCCCGGTTCGAGTAGCCGCTCATGAGCTAGTCCTTCTTGCGCGCCCTGCTGGGCTGCACCCGCGGCGGTTCACCAGGCATCTTCGGATAGTCCGGCGGGAAGGGCAGCTCCCCGAGCCCGGCCGTAACGTCGCGCTCCCACCACTGGAGCAGGACGTCGATTCTTCCCGGGTTGGCGTTCATGTCCGCCCACGGGTCCCCCACGGTCTTCAGCCGCTCCGGGACGGTGAGGATGGTGAAGTTCTTCGGATCGGCGCTGCCCAGTTCGTCCCACGTGATGGGGCAGGAGACCGGCGCGTGGGACAGTGCGCGGGGGCTGTACGCGCCGGCTATGGTGCGGTCGCGGTTGGCCTGGTTGAAGTCCACAAACACCCGTTCGCCGCGCTCTTCCTTCCACCAGGCCGTGGTGACCTTGTCCGGCATCCTCCGCTCCAGCTCACGGGCCGCTGCGATGACGGCGTGGCGCACCTCCAGGAACTCGCGCACCGGTTCCACGGGCGCATACACATGCAGCCCGCGGTTTCCCGAGGTCTTGATAAACGCGTTGAGGCCCGCTTCGGCAAGGACCTCCTTCAGCTCCAGCGCAGCGGGGACGGCGTCGTCGAAGTCCGTTCCCGGCTGGGGGTCCAGGTCGATCCGCAACTGGTCCGGGTTGTCCGTATTCCCGGCCCGGGAGGGCCACGGGTGAAACACCACGGTATTCATCTGGGCGGCCCACACCGCGGCAGCCGGTTCGTCAAGAACCAGCATGGGATGCGAGCGCGCGCTCGGAAACGTCACCATCACCGAGCGGACAAAGTCCGGTGTGCCCTTCGGCGGATTCTTGGAGAAGAACTGGTCGCCGTCGACGTTCTCCGAAAACCGCTGCAGCGCAACCGGGCGGCCGCCGTTCGCCGCGATGAACGCCTCCCCCACCTCCGCGAGGTAGCGCGCAAGGTCCAGCTTGGTCAGGCCCAGATCCGGCCAGAGGACACGGCCGGGACTGGAAATGCGCATGTCGCGGGGGCCGTTGAGCCCGTTGACGGTGAGGGTGGTGGATTCGCTCGCCATGGTGACAACCTACCCCGGCCGGTCCGCTGCGTCAGCTGCTGGCACCGAACGGAAGAAACTTGGACCTGTCCACTGGGCACGCGCGCGACGGTCTGTAAGGATGTGAACTGGCCGGATGCCCCGCGGAGTCCGGGAAAAGCACCCGGGAAGGTGCCCGGAAATTGTCGAAGGAGACCCGTTCCATGGTTGAAGCTGCTGGTGTGGACCACGCATCGAGGGAACATGCACTCAGCGCCTTGGATGGGCAGTCAGGCCTCCTGCCGCAGGGGCAGGACAGTGCCTGCTTCCGTGAGCGGCTCGACCGTTACTTCCCTGACCTGTACCGGCTCTTCCATGCCCTCTACGGCACCCGGCCGGACTTCCAGGACCAGCTGACGTCGCTGGTCCTCCAGGCGGCCCGCTCGTGGAACGAACGCCCGGCGGAGCTCAAGGCACTGGATGCCGAACGCGAGCACAACAGCGGATGGTTCCTCTCCAACAGCATGCTGGGCGGTGTCTGCTACGTGGACCGGTATGCGGAGGACCTCGAAGGAGTCCGCGCCCGGATTCCCTATTTCAAGGAGCTTGGCCTCACCTACCTGCACCTGATGCCGTTGTTCCTGGCGCCTGAACCGCATTCCGACGGCGGCTATGCCGTTTCCAGTTACCGCGACGTCAACCCGAAACTCGGGACCATGGAACAGCTGCGTGAACTGGCCGCTGAGCTGCGGGCCAACGGCATCAGCCTGGTGGTTGACTTCATTTTCAACCACACCTCGGATGAGCACGAGTGGGCCAGGCGGGCCGCGGCGGGCGATCCCGGGTACAGCGACTACTACTGGATCTTCCCGGACCGGACCATGCCGGACGCGTTCGAGCAGAACGTGCGCGAGATCTTCCCCGAGAACCACCCGGGGTCCTTCATCCGGATGGAGGACGGCCGCTGGGTCTGGGCCACGTTCCACACCTACCAGTGGGATCTGAACTACTCCAACCCGGACGTCTTCAGGGCCATGGCCGGCGAGATGCTGTTCCTGGCCAACCAGGGGGTGGACATCCTGCGGATGGACGCTGTCGCCTTCATCTGGAAGCAGCTCGGAACCCCGTGCGAGAACCTCCCTGAGGCCCACACGCTGCTTCAGGCCTTCAACGCCGTCTGCCGCCTGGCCGCGCCGTCGCTGCTGTTCAAGTCCGAGGCGATCGTCCACCCCGACGAAGTGGCGCTGTACATCGATCCGGCAGAGTGCCAGCTTTCGTACAACCCGCTGCAGATGGCACTGATCTGGGAGGCGATGGCCACCCGGGATGTGGCCCTGCTGTCACAGGCGCTGGAGCGTCGGCACACCATCCCCGAAGGTACTTCCTGGGTGAACTATGTGCGGAGCCACGACGATATCGGCTGGACGTTCGCGGACGAGGACGCCGCGGAACTGGGCATCAACGGCTTCGACCACCGCCGCTTCCTCAACTCCTTCTACGTCAACCGTTTCCCGGGCAGCTTCGCGCGCGGCGTTCCCTTCCAGGACAACCCGCGGACGGGTGATTGCCGCATCTCCGGCACGACGGCGTCGCTGTGCGGCCTGGAGGACGGCGCCGGGCAGGCGGTGGACCGGATCCTGCTGGCCCATTCGGTGGCCTTCAGCACCGGCGGGATCCCCCTGCTGTACCTTGGCGATGAAGTGGGTCAGCTCAACGACTACGGCTACGCGGCGGAGGAGGGCCACGGCGCGGACAGCAGATGGGTGCACCGTCCCCACTACCCGGCCGGGAGATACGCGAAGCGCCACGACCCGGACACCCCCGAGGGCGCGGTGTTTGAAGGCCTTCGCACCATGATCTCGGTGCGGTCCGCGACTCCGGAATTCGCCGGAACCCATCTGGTTCATTTCGGCACGAACAACCCGGGCGTCCTGGGCTACCAGCGGCCAGGCGAAGGAACCCTCATCCTGGTCCTCGCCAACTTCAGCGACGGCCACGAGACCGTCACTGCGCAGACGCTCTCCGGATTCGCGTCCGGGGCCGTGGACGTGCTGACAGGGAACCCGGTGCGAATCGACGGCGGTGTCCCCCTCCGGCCCCAGGAGTTCCGCTGGTTGCGGGTCACCCCGGCCGGCGGCTGAGCCGGGGACTTTCGCCGGTCTGTGTGCCGGCTGTGCATGCGTGTCCGGCATGATGGACTCATGCCCGCACACGAGTCCCCCGTAACCATCAGCGTCGGCGATGTCCTGGTCTCCGGCGTCTACGCCCGGCCCGACAACCCGTTCGCCACGCTCGTCCTGGCGCACGGCGCCGGCGCAGGCATGGAGCACCCTTTTATGGTCGGCTTCACCAACGCGTTGAATCACGACGGCGTTGCCACCTTGCGCTTCAACTTCCCCTACCGCGAGGCCGGGCGGAAGTTCCCGGACCGGCCGGCCCTTGCCATAGCGGCGTGGCGTGCCGCCATGCAGGAAGCCGCGGCCAGGGCGGCCGCACACTCCGACACGGGTCCGGTGTGGGCTGCCGGCAAGTCGTTCGGGGGACGGATGGCGTCCATGGCGGTGGCCGAAGGAATGCCGGCGTCCGGGCTGGTGTACCTCGGCTATCCGCTGCATCCCCCGGGCAAGCCGGAGAAGCTGCGCGATGAGCACCTCTACGGCCTCACCCTTCCCATGCTGTTCATGCAGGGTACGCGGGACACGTTCGCCACCCCTGATCTACTGGAGGGCGTGGTTGCCCGGATCGGGCCAACGGCCGCGCTCCATTGGTACGACGGCGGCGACCACTCCTTTGCAGTCAAAGGCACCAAGCGAAGTGCCGCCGAAATCGGCGCATCCGTGGCTGCCCCGGTCGCGGCCTATCTGCGCTCACACGCCTAGGTTCCCACGTGCCGCGTCCGCAGGACGGGACTTACTGCCGCGGCGCCGAGTGGGCCAGGTTTGGCGGGACCGGCTCGTGGCGCAGGTAGGTGCGGCGGAAGCGGCCGGTGCCGGCGGTCAGGGCCCGCAACTCCACGGCGTAGCGCAGCAGTTCCTGTTCCGGTATTTCCGCGTTGATCTCGGTTCCGCTGCCGTCCGCCGAGGCGGTTCCGGTCAGCCTGCCGCGGCGGGACGAGAGGTCGCTCATCACTGCGCCCACATAGTCATCGGCGACGCTGATGGTCACCGCCAGGACCGGTTCGAGGAGTTGGATCCGGCCCCCGGCTGCCGCCTCCCGCAGGGCCAACGCCCCTGCTGCCTGGAACGCCGCATCCGAGGAGTCGACGCTGTGCGCCTTTCCCCCGGTCAGCGTCACGCGGATGTCCACCAGCGGGAAGCCGGCTGACACTCCTTTCTGCATCTGCGCCCGGACGCCTTTCTCCACCGAGCCGATGTACTGCCCCGGGATGACACCTCCCACGGTCTTGTCAACGAACTCGAAGCCCGCGCCGCGTTCCAGCGGCTCCACCTCGATGTCGCAGATGGCGTACTGGCCGTGCCCGCCGGACTGCTTGACGTGCCGCCCGTGTCCCGATGCGGGTGCCGCGAACGTTTCCCGCAGCGGCGTAATCACGTCCACGGTCTGCAGCTTGACCCCCTGCTCACGCAGCCTGTCCAAAACCACCTCTCCGTGGGCTTCGCCCATGCACCACAGGATCAGCTGATGGGTCTCGGAGTTCCGTTCCACGCGGAGCGTCGGGTCGCCTGCCGCCACCTTCCCCAGGCTCTTGGCGAGGGCGTCCTCATCGCTGCGGGAGGCCGCTTCCACGGCCACGGGCATCAGGGGTTCCGGCATGTCCCACGAAACGATCAGCAACGGGTCTTCCTTGGCGGATACGGTGTCTCCGGTCTCGGCACTGGCCAGCTTGGCAATCGCGCAGATGTCCCCCGCCACGCAGAACGGCACGGCTTTGAGGTTGGAGCCCACCGGGGAGTAGAGGTGGGTGAGTCGCTCATCGCTGTCATGGTCTTCGTGGCCACGCTCGGACAACCCCCGCCCGCTGACGTGGACTGCTGAATCCTCGCGCAGTGTGCCGGAGAAGACGCGGACCAGGCAGACGCGGCCCAGGAACGGGTCTATGGTGGTCCGCACCACTTCGCCGGCGAGGGGGCCCGCAGGATCGCACGCCAGCGGGGCTGCCGGCGCGCCCGCAAGGCTGGTCACCTGCGGGAGGGCGCGCTCCAGCGGAGAGGGAAAGGCGCGGGTCAGCATTTCCAGGAGTTCGGCCATGCCCAGTCCTGTTTCGGCGGATGTCGCCAGCACGGGAAAGAATGTTCCGCGGGCGACGGCGGTCTCCAGATCGGTGACGAGCGGGTCGACGTCGATCTCCTCACCTCCGAGGTAGCGGTCCATGAGTGTTTCATCCTCGCTCTCCGAGATGATTCCCTCGATGAGGGTTCCGCGGGCGCTTTCCGCGGCGGCGATCTCGTCGGGGCTGGCATCCCGGACAACGGGCGTCGCCGAGCCGGCGGAGTACTCCGATACGGTTCCGGAGAGCAGCCCGTGCAGCCCGGTGGTGGTATCGCCGGTGCGCACCGGTAGGTAGGCGGGCACCACTGATTCGCCGAACGATCGCTGGCACGCGGCCACCGTTGCCTCGAAGTTCGCGCGCGGGTGGTCCAGCCGGCTGATCACCACCGCCCGGGGCATCCCCACCTGGTCGCACTCCGCCCAGAGCGCCGTGGTGGCAGCATCGATGTCGTCGATGGCGGACACCACGAACAGGGCCGCGTCGGCTGCCCGCAGGCCCGCGCGGAGTTCGCCGGTGAAGTCCCCGTAGCCAGGTGTGTCGAGGAGGTTGACCTTGATGCCCTCCACCACCAGCGGGGCCACGGAGAGCACCACGGAGCGCTGTTGGTGCACCTCGGAGGGTTCGGCGTCGCTGACGGTGGACCCGTCCGCGATCGATCCCATCCGTGAGATCACGCCGGTGGCCGCCAGCAGCGCCTCCACCAGCATCGTCTTGCCCGCGCCGGAGTGGCCCACCAGAGCCACATTGCGGACTTTCTCTGGCGCCTCGGCCGGGGCCCCGGCGGAGGCGTCCGCCTTCCGGGAATCAGAGGTGCCGCGGGCCGGGCTCTTGGCCCGGCCATTTGAGCCTTTTACCGACATGAGCAACTCCAGGCGTCTTAGTCGTGAGCCGCCGTGCGGCCTCTGTAAGACGATTCGACACCCTGAAGCGGCTGAACTTCAAGAGGGAGAGTTGTGACTCCTGCCTGACGGGCTAGGGTTCGTCGTGCCACCACCCTTCCCAGGGCGTGGAGGAGAGTTGCCCGCTGGGGAAAGCGCTCAGGGAACCCGGCCCGCCGGCGTGCGGATCCTTGTCCTTCCAGCCGGAATGAAGGGAGAGTGTCAAAGTACTCAAAAGAGTCATCATGGTGTGTCCTTCCGTTCGCTGCGTGGACCGCTGTGTCCAGGTAGGAATGAGCGTAACGGTGCAATGTTTCGCGGCAACGTCGCGAGGTTTCCGCCGTGTATCAGTTACCTCACTGGTGCCCCTCGAGGCTTGCCCGGCTCACTCCGCAAGGATGAGGTACAGCGCGCGCCGGGCCTCATCGATTTTTTCGACGGCTGCCAGGCGTTGTTCGTCGGTTGCCGCCACCCTGAACTGATGAATGACGCCCATGAGCTTCCCCACGCTCTGATGAAACGCGGGCCCTGTGCCCTCCGGGTCGGTGTTCCAGGCGCTGCCCAGTTCCTCAGCGTGGTCCGCCACGTAGGCTTTGCCGGCATCGGTGAGGGTGAACTCGGTGCGGCGGCCTTCACCGACTTGCGTGATCAGGTCCTCATCGACGAGTTGCTGCAGCGTCGGATAAACCGACCCCGGGCTGGGACGCCAGGCTCCGGAGGTCTTTTCGGCAATGGCTTTGATCAGCCCGTACCCGTTGGAGGGCGCTTCGGCCAGGAGGGCAAGAATGGCGGAGCGGACATCGCCCCTGTTGGCCCGGCGCGGTCCCCCCGGCCCGAAACCCGGTCCGAACCCCGGCCCAAAGCCCCGTCCGAACCCGCCACCGCCATGGCCGTGGGGCCCCCGGTGGCTCCGGCCGCGCCCGAAGCGTCCGCGTTCCGGCCCATTGTCTGCAAATTTGTCCTGAATGCCTTTCATCATGGCATCGCCTCTTTTTCTCAAGCTCGCCGACCATCGGCGATACTTAACGATATATCGGTAAGTATCGCCGATCAATGGTCTTGATTCGTCGTCTGGTCTCGGCGCTGTTGTGGCCTCGAGAGTGAATCCGCCATCCGGACCGATATGGCTTACCTTTCCGCGGGCGGAGCGTAGACTCAGCCCATGTCACGCCGTGGGGGAACGAGGCCGGGCCGCTGTAGTGCGGCAGTAGTGGCGTTAATCGGCTTGCTGGCCGGGTGTGCGTACGAGGACGCCAGCGATCCTCCGCCAACCGCCGCCCTTGAGTACAGCGGCCGTCCTGCGCCGTCCGTCCCGGCGAAAGGTGCGGACATTCTGGGCAGGGAAACCCGCAACTACGCCGAACTGAAAGAGCGCCTGACAGTGGCGGCCGGGTCTGTGCTGCTTGACGAGTCCGGTCCCGCGAACGGCCCCGGGGTCGGCTTCAGCAAAACCGCAACAGTGAAGGCTGCCGGCTCGTACACCGTGACGGCGGCCTGTGCAGGCATCAAAGAGGTCCACATTTCAATCAGCCAGGATCCAGGGACCGCGGTCGAGTTGCCGCCCTTGGTTCTCGATTGCTCGGGCGTGCTGTCGCAGGTTGTCGAACTGCAGCCCGGCTACGTCGGTGTCCATCTGACGCGTCAGGACCCCACGGGCCCCTGGACAGGGGCTGTCGCCGGGATACGCATCACCGCCGAATGAAGCCGGCTTGCCCTTAACGGCGCTACATCCTGCTCTTCGTCCGGGCGGTGGCCGGCGCCGTCCACGGGTCCTCCGGCCAGGGATGCTTCGGGTAGCGTCCGCGCATCTCGGCCCGCACCTGCGCGTACGGTCCCGACCAGAACGAAGCGAGGTCATCCGTCACCGCAAGCGGCCGCCGTGCCGGTGACAGGAGGTGGAACAGCACCGGAACCCGTCCGCCCGCCAGCCGTGGCGTTTCGGCCCAGCCGAAGCACTCCTGCAGCTTGACCGCCACCACCGGGCGGCCGTCGTCGTGCTCTGCATCAGGGTAGTCAATCCGGACGCGCGAACCGCTCGGCACCTCCAGCGTTTCCGGCGCCAGTTCCCCCAGCCGGGAGGCGTCGGGCCACGGCAGCAGCCTGCGCAGCGGTTCGGTGAGGTCGACGCCGGCCGTGGCCTTCCCGCCGGCCAGCGCTTCGAGCTCGGGCGCCAGCCAGTCGTCCAGCCGGGACAGCAGCGCCTGTTCGGACACGTCGGGCCACGGACCGCCCAGTTCCCGGTGCAGCAGCGCAAGACGGCGGCGCAGGGCGTCCGCCGCCGTCGACCATCCGATGGTCTCCAATCCTTCCTTGGCCAGTGCGCGGGCCACGGCGGCCCGCCCCTCGGCGGCTGACGGCCGGACCGGCGTCGAGGAAAGCAGGATGGCGCCCAACCGGCGTTCCCGCCGGGCGGTGACGCGTCCCTGGGCGAATCCGGCTTCCACGGTTTCCCTGAGCAGGTGCCGGGCGGCGGCTTCAGCCGTCTCGGCAGACAGCGGGGCGGCAGAGCGGATGACGGCGCCGGTTCCCGCCGCGTCGCGGCCTTCCGCGCGTGAGACGTCGGCGACAGCCAGCCACTCCTGGCCTGACAGCGGGCTGCCGGCCGGAAGGCCCGCCCGGGTGCCGGAGGACAGCAGGTAGCGCTCCCCCGCCCCGGGGACGCGTCGCGCCACCCGGTCCGGGAAGGCGAGGCCGACGACGAACCCGACGGCCTCCGCGGAGGCCACCGGGGACACGGCCGGGGTTTGTTCGACGGCGGTGATCTCCTTGCGGACGATCGCTTCCATCCGCCGGACGTCGTCCTTCCAACGGCGGGCCGCCGGATCGTTGCCCGGACGCAGCGCAGCCAGCAGCCGGGTGAGGTCGGCGCCCGGAGCGCGCTGGTCACCGGCTACGACGGCGACGGTCTCTGCCGCGGTCCGGTGGCTGGCGGTTGCGGCACCGTCCAGGAGGGCGCGGGCCAGGCGCGGGTCTGCGGGAATCCTGGCGAGGGTCTTGCCCAGGCCCGTGGCAAGGCCGTCCGGACCAACTGCGCCCAGTTCGCGAAGGACCTCGATGGCGTCATCCATAGCGGCCGCGGGCGGGGCGTCCGGAAGGGCCAGGCCTTGCCCGCCCGGTGATCCCCAGCAGGCCAGCAGCAGCGCCGCGCCGGTCAGGTCGGCGACGGCGATTTCCGGGGTCGCGTGGGCCGGAGCGGCACCGAACGTCCGCTGGTCATAGCACCGGACCACCCGTCCCGGCCCCTGGCGGGCGGCACGGCCGGCGCGCTGGTCGGCGGACGCACGCGAGCAGGACACAGTCACCAGGCCGGACATGCCGCGGTTCGTGTCGCGCCTCGGCTCACGGGACAGGCCGGAGTCTATGACCAGCCGGACTCCCGGGACCGTCAGGGAGGATTCGGCCAGCGCGGTGGAGACGATGATCCGGGCACGTCCGCCGGGTTCCCGGCCGGAGACCGCGCGGTCCTGTTCCGCCGGTCCGGCCTGGCCGTGCAGTTCCAGCACCTCGGCGTCAGTCCGGCCCCGGAGGCGGTCAGCGACGTGCGAGACCTCCCGCGCCCCGGGAAGGAAGACCAGGGCGTCGATGCCCGGGTCGGCTGCTAATGCCTTGGCCTGCGCTGCCGCGGCAGTGTCCGCCACGTGGTCAAGGAACGCGCGGGTCACGCCCCGTGTGTCCAGCCGCGCCACAGCCGCCGGCGCCCACTCCGTCTCCAGCGGGAACAGCGCGGACGGACAGTCGACGACGGGAGCCGGGCCGCCGCCGTCGTGGTTTCCGTCCTGTCCTGACCCGAGCAGGGCGGCGAAGCGCGGCGCGTCCAGTGTGGCGGACATCGCTACGAGCGTGAGGTCGCTGCGCAGCTCGCGGACCTCCGCGAGCAGGCCGAGGAGCAGGTCGGTCTCGAGTCCGCGTTCGTGGACCTCGTCCAGGATCAGGGCGTCCACGGTTTCCAGGCCCGGGTCGGAAAGGAGCCGCTGGAGCAGGATTCCTGGGGTGACGAACTCGATCAAGGTGCCCGCGCCGGAGACGCGCTCGCCACGGACCGTGTAGCCGACGCGGTCCCCGAGCCGACTGCCGTCCAGGGCTGCGAGGCGGCGCGCGGCCGACCTCGCGGCCACGCGGCGGGGCTGGGTCACCACCACGCGCGGCCCGCTGTGTTTTCCTGCCCGGGCGGTGCCGGCGCCGCCGGATCCGGAGGAGGACGCGATGTTGGCCAGCAAGGGTGGAACGAGGGTGGTCTTGCCTGTACCGGGCGGCGCCTGGACCACAGCGGTTCCGCCCGCCCCGCCGGCCAGCAGGGCACCTGCTAATTCCTCCAGGGAGGCAGCGAATGCCAGGCCCGCGCCGATGACGCCCATATCGAAGGTTGGATTGGAGCGTGCGGGGGCCGGAGGGTGGAGCGGAGAAGTCACGCCTCCATTGTGCCTGCCCGTGACCGCCGGCGGTCAGCCTGCGGCTGCACTGACGGCGAAGAAGCCTCCTTGGGGGTCGCCGATCACGGCATTGCGGAATCCGGGCGTGTCCATCGGAGCCATCAAGATGCTGCCGCCCAGGGCGACGGCGCGGCGGGCCGTGGAGTCCGCATCATGCACGGCGAAATTGACGCTCCAATGCGGCGGGACAGCCGTGCCGTCCGTTGCGGTTACGACAGCCACGACGCGGCCCGACTGCCGCCACAGCGAGAAGGCCACGTCCGGCACCGATTCAAGGTCCCAGCCGAACATGGCACCGTAGAACGCCTGGGCTTTGCTGACGTCGCTCGTGTGCAGCGAGCTCATCGCCCACGAGTTTGGCTCATCGGCGAGCTCGGCGCCGTCGTTCTCACCGGACTGCCACAGGCAAAATGGTACTCCGGTAGCGTCCGCGACCACGGCAAGCCCGCCACCTGAGGCAGCGGCGAACGGGCCCGCCAGAAGCCTGCCTCCCGCGTGCTCAGCACGAGCAAGGGCCTGCCCGATGTCATCGACGCGTACATAGGTGTTCCACGTCGGCCCGGACAGCGCCGGCGCCTGGCCGACGCCGGCCACCCGCCGCCCCCTGAGGCGGGCAGCAAAGTACTCGCCCTCGAGCCCGGCCGGCATCGGAACGGGATCGTCGAAGCTCCAGCCGAAGAGGGCTCCGTAGAAGTCCATAGCGGCGCGGGGATCGGGCTGGAATGTGTCGACGAGGCACGGCGCGCCGATTGAATGGGTATCGCGGGTTGTCATTGAGATGCCCTTTTCTTCCTCATCAGTTGTCTTCATCGCGCTGGTGAGACGGGTACGCCCTGATCCAGAGTCGCATGCGGCAATAGTAGACCGACTGCGTCCGGCCTGAACCGCTGAAGGACCCGGAGCTGGCGAACTGATCCGGGTCCTTCGCGCTCAGACTCTGCGCCTACTGCGGGATGTTGACGTTTGCCGGGTGGTCGCCGTAGCTCAAGTCGCCGTAGGCGGCGCCGCCCAGGCCGCACAGTTGGGCAGCCGTCAGACCGGACGGTGCGGCAGCGAGGGACGTCTTGTCCGCTCCGTCCACAGTCACGGTGCTGGGGTAGAGCGAGTTGTCGGCTTCCTTGCACACCAGGACGATGACCTTGAAATCGCGAGGGTTGATGAAGGTCAGTGCCACTGTGCCTCCGGCCCCCACAACAGCCTGCTGCGGATCTGCGGTGTCATGTCCCGCCGGGGTGGTGGTCTCCACCACCCAGTAGTTGCCTACCGGAATATTGGCGAAGGAGCACTTGCCGTCAGCACCGGTGGTGCACGTCGTTTCGGGCACAACGGGCGTGTCCTCGGTACCGAGTGTGCCGCCAACAGGGGCGTTGTCCTTGTAGAGCGTGAAAACGGCGCCCTGGAGGGCCGAGGCAGGGCTGTCGTCATCCTGCTTGATCACGTTGATTGTTCCGCACCGCGATTCGCCGGCGCTGATCGGCGCGATGAAGTCCTTCACGGCCGACGTGAAGGAGTCAGACGAGCGGCTCTTCAGGTACGCGGAAGCGAAGGGCAGGCAGGCTCCCGACGGAATAAGGCCGGCATCGGTCAGGTTGATCGCGGCCTCACCGAATGTACGGGTACTCAGTGTGCGCGGGGCATTCGGGGCAATAGGGTCCGTGACAGGGGCAGTGTTGATGGAGCCTTCGAAGAACCCGGTCAGGGTGTGGACCTTGTCCCAGCACGGAACCGTGTTCGAGGCCTGGCACACGACCCGCGGATCGCCGCTGGTCACCCAGAGGTGGTAGCCAAGTACAGGGTTTACGCCGCCTTGAGAGAGGTCGTACTTGATGAGGACGTCACCCGCCGAGCGGACCGGAGTGACCCCGTTGTCTGACAGGTCCTTGGACTTGTTGAATTCGAAGTCCATATTCGTTGTGCCGTTTGGTTCCTGGACACGTTCCCAGGCCAGGTAGAGGAAATCATCGCCGTTTTCCGGCATGAGCCGCGTGTAGAAGCGAAGCAGATCGCTCTTGTTGTTCGGAATGGAGCCGTCAATCACAGTTGGTACAGCATCGTCTTCCTTGGTGCCGTTGCCGAACGAATCGTCAGTCTGGCCAGTGGGCTTGTCAATCCCACACCCCAAGACCGTGCCGGGGGGACAGACGATGCCAATGGAGGCCCAGTCCTGGGCCTCGTCATTTACGATTAGGTTTCCGTCGCCCGCATCAAAGCTGCTGCCGGCGAGGTTGGCCTGGGCCGCTGTGGTTCCGGAGAGAAGTAAAACCAAACACGCTAAACCTGCACCCCAATGGGCGACGGTTTTGTTTTTCACGGAATTCTCACTTTCTGTGCTGGATGATAACACCGTGGGGAATTAGCCCCACACCTTGGAATTCCCAGCAATTCCCTCATTATTAACAGCCGGCCGGAGGCCGGCCGGCCTACCCACCCGCGACAGCTCTGAATAGCCTAGGGCGGGAGTGCAAAAACTTAGTAGCACTCACAGTTAAACTCGGGAGTCGGACAAATACAGCAGTGGTGTCCACCTAACTCGCTGCGCCGGTGTACTCGCATGACCGAATTACTACGGACTTTCGCCCCCAATTAAGTGGAAATTGATTCGAGTGGTCCCGGCATTTGCGCACATATCCCAAAAGCCGCGGCAACACGCAAAGGCGCCGATTATATTTATCAAGATGACTGACGAAGACTCTGTCATGAAAAATATTCCACGCGAGTCCGGCAGCCTGTACATGGAATTAGGTGCAGTTCCTGCGGCAGGCCTTGTGCCAGTAATGGCATTCCCGGGATAGCCTTTCCGGATGCCTGTTGACGATCGACTTGCCAGGGCCCGGTCCGCCTACGACGTGGTCGCGGAGAGTTATTCGCGGCTGCTCCCTGATGCCAGCATCGAAGCACCGGCTGACCGCGGAATGATCGAAGCGTTCGCCAGCCACGTCAACGAGGGGGACGGCCGGTTTGTGCTGGACGCCGGCTGTGGCACGGGCCGGATGATCGGATTGTTGGAGTCCTTGGGACTTTCGACGGCGGGGATTGACATGTCCGCCGGAATGCTTGAGGTTGCCCGGAGGAACCATCCGGGGTTGGACTTCGATGTGGCAGAGCTCGCGCGCCTCCCCCATGCAGACCAGCAGCTGGACGGGATTTTCGCCTGGTATTCCATCATCCATTTGGAACCCTGGGAGATACCCGAGGTCTTTACGGAATTCTTTCGGGTCCTTGCGCCCGGAGGATATGTGCTCGTCAGCTTCCAGGCGGGTGAGGGCCGCCGGCAAATCTCCCGCGCCTACGGACACGACGTCTCCATGGATGCGCAACTCTTCCCAACTGCGTGGATCTCCGAACAACTGGCCAACGCCGGATTCAGCACCGTGGCCCGGATGACACGCGAACCCGGGCGCCTTGAGCGGTCGCCGCAGGCAGTGATACTCGCGCGGCGTCCGCCGCTGCAGGGTCAGTAGGTCTCGAACCCGACCTCTACGGCCGGCGCGCCACGCAGCGCCGCGACCTGCCCGGCCTCATCCTTGAGCGACTTGATGTCTTGATCTCCCAGAGCGCCGAACGTCTTCACGGCGATGGTCAGCTTCGGCCCCCTCAGGCGCGCACGCCAGGTGCCCGCAAGCTCCCCCCTCGTAAGGACGGTTCCTGGTCCGCCCACCGCTTTCCAGACTTCCCGGTGGTACATCTCGTCGACGATCGTGTTCCGATCGTGTATCTGGGTGTACGGATCATGTGGCGGGAGCAGACGCACCCCTTTCGTCATCGGCGCCGACAGCAGCGCGTCGAGATCCTCGGTGAGGATCCAGGCCGGCCGGCCGGCGAAGTCGACCTGTGTCATCTCGTCCTCGACCAAGCTCCACCAAGGGCCGGTGTCACCCGGATGGATCCCCGTCCACGTGGCGAACCCTCCGCGTGTTGACGGTCCGTAGCAGCGCAAGTAGCGGCGAAGCAGCTCGGCCCGTGCGAGGTCCGGGGCGACGTCCGGGATCGGATGGCCAAGCCATTCATTCACCAGGACGAGTGGTGCCTTGTTCCCGGCGCGCGGCGCAAAACAAACTACGCGCTGCAATGTGAGGATGCGGACGCAGAAATGGACTATGCCCTCGCCAAGCGGCTGCCCGGGGGCGTATGGACCGTGGTCCTCCCAGATGCCTCGTTGCCGCTGCGGCAGCCTGCGGGCAATTCGCGTGGCTATCTCTGCGCCCAACTCGTTGATGGCGAGCCTCCGCCCGGACAGTACGTCGCCGACCTCGGCGGCCGTCAGCTCAACGGCCTTGGTGAAGCTCATCCCGAGCTTGTCCAACGCCGGCTCCACGCCGGAAACAAGGTGGCGCATCGCCCCCTCGGTGGGCGGCAGCATTCCGGTAGTGAAGACCGTCGCATCCGAGGTCGGGAAGTAGAACGGCGAGCCGCGCATGCACCAGGACTGGAGCAGGCTTTTCTCCTCGGCGATTGCGGAGGCCAGCTGACCCTGCCTGAGGTTCCCCACCCTGGCGTGCAGGGCCAGCAGCGCCGACCCGGGCGGGCTGTTCTGGATTCCGCACCGCCCGGCAGCGCGGAGCAGCCCGTCCTCCACCAGCCGTTCGGTGAGGCAGTGGGCGCCAAGACGGAACGCAATGACCTGGCCCTTCGAAATCCTGTGCGGCACTGGCTCATACTATCCCCGCCTCTCAGCCGCCCCTGGGAGAGAGCTAATCGACCTGCCAATGCTTACCTGACGGTGCCTATTGCACTTCAAAGTGCGTCATCCGGCGACGGAATTGTTGCCCCCCGAAGCCGGTTGGCCATGACAGAAGGCGCTGAACAGAAGCGCCCGGATACCTAGGAGAATTCCATGTCCATTGTCATTGCAGGAGCCACCGGCCAGCTGGGACGCCTCGTCGTCAAGGAACTGCTGAGCCGCGGGGTACCGGCCGACCGGATCGTGGCGGCGGGCAGGTCCGCCGAGCAGCTCGCCGAACTGTCGGCGCGCGGCGTCAATACGGCAACGCTTGATTACAACGACCCGGCCAGCGTAGATGCTGCCCTGAACGAGGACGACACTCTCCTTCTCATATCCGGCAGCGACATCCAGAACCGCACCACCCAGCACCAGACCGTCATCGACGCCGCCGTCCGGGCGAAGGTCGGCCACATCCTCTACACCAGCGTCCTGGCCGCCGACACCACCCCGCTGGTCCTGGCACCCGACCATGTGAAGGCCGAAGAGTTCATCCGCGCCAGCGGACTTCCCTTCACGTTCCTGCGCAACGGCTGGTACACGGAAAACTACGCTGCTGCCCTGCACTCGGCCCGCGAGACCGGAACGCTCCTGGGCAGCGCCGGCGAGGGACGTGTGGCCAGCGCAACCCGCGCTGACTACGCCGCAGCCATCGCCGCCGTCCTGAGCACAGCCGGACATGAAGGCCACGTTTACGAGCTGTCCGGCGATCACGCCTGGACCTACGAGGAGCTGGCGTCGGCCTTCTCCACGGTCCTTGGACGCCCCGTTAGCTATGCCTCGGTGAGTCCGGCTGAGCACGCCCTCGCCTTGGAGGCCGCAGGCCTTGACGCCGCGACAGCAGGATTCCTCGCAGCCTTGGACGGCAACATCCAGCAGGGTGCACTCGCATTGTCCACCGGCGACCTCGCCCGGCTGGTAGGCCGTCCCACCACTCCCCTGCTTGACGGCCTGCGCCCGCTGGCCGGATGACCCCTGCCGCTGGGCGAGGGGCCCGTCACTGGGCGGAGAGACCCGTCCCGGCGGATAATGTCATCCACAGACTACGGTCGGCGCGGTCAGGAGGGGCCGGAATGCACACTATTCCGCGGATTACGGTGGAGGTGCCGGTGCTCAGCATCGGATCCGGCCCCTCGGACTATGAGGGCCTTGGCAGCTACGTCCGTGCCCTGCGCAGGCCGCGCGGACTGCATATGACGTTGCTGCACCTCGGGGTACTGGACGATTTTTCCCATGACGTCTCGGAATGGACCAAAGGCATAACCAGCGCTGATGCCGCTGTCCACAGCACACTGACCTGGTTGGACGGGCTGCCCGTGCTGGAGGGCTTCGCCGGCAGCGCCGAGCGGTTGGTTCCGCTGGGCGGCGGCAACGTGACCGGGCTTGAAGTGGACGTTCCGGAGCACGTCCGGAAATACCAGGTATTCCTCGTCCAGGCCCTCCACGAACTGCTGGACGGGTTGCTGGTGGACAACGTCGATGACTTCATCCTCAGTTCCCGGGCCCTGGGCTTCAGGTCCCCGCACTGGTTACCGCATGTTGCCGTGGGCAGCCCCCGCACCAGGAACGCCGGGACGCGGGAGATTCAACCGCTCACCATAGAGTTCGGCGAATCACGGATCAGGAACCGTCAGATGCTCCCCGGCGCCGGACAATAGGGCCGGAGCGCACCTATTGCGTCTTTTCCGCGGCAGGCACGGCGTCTTCGCTGTCGGTGGTGGCCGCCCAGCTGGCCAGCAGCTTCAGGCGCTCGTCGCTGGCAGAACCGGGTTCGGCGGTATAGGCGAACATGGTCCAGCCGGGATTGGCCGGCAGTTCCATCGCCTCGTAGGCGAGTTCAATGTCGCCCACCACCGGGTGCGGAACTCCTCGCTGCGGGTGGCGAGTTCCCCCACCAGATCGGTGAGGCCCTTGTCGTGCGGGCGCTGGCCGGCGTAGCTGCGAAGGATGGCCACGACGTCGTTCGCCACCTGTTCCCAATCAGGGTAAAAGGTGCGCGCCTCCGGGTTGAAGAACACAAAGCGTGCACTGTTGGCGGGACGCACCGGATCAGCGAGGATCGGCGCGTACAGCGCGCGGCCGAGCGCGTTGGCGGCGACGAAGTCCATGCGCTCATTGCGGATCCAGGTGGGCGCGCCGGTGACGGAATCCAGGAACCGCTGCAGCCCGGGGCGCACCAGCTGCGGAGGTGCCGGACGACGACGGCGGGCAGGCCGCTGCTGAGCCGCGCGGGCCAGGGCAAAAAGGTGGGCAGTTTCGGCTTCGTCCAGCCGCAGCGCGTGGGCGATCGCTTCCAGGACTTCGTCGGAAACACCGGTAAGGTTACCGCGCTCCAGCCGGGCGTAGTAGTCCACACTGACCGAGGCCAGGGTGGCCACTTCTTCCCGGCGCAGCCCGGGCACGCGCCGGTTGGTGCCGACGATCAGGTTCACCTGCTCGGGCGTCACTTTGGCCCGGCGGGACCGGAGGAACTCACGTACGTCGCTTTGGCCATCCATGGAATCAGGCTACGTCGGGTCCCGCGATCCCGGGAGGGCCTGCCAGTACACCGATCGAGGCGGCTTACGCCGCGGACACCTTGCTGAAGGGTGGTCTGCCAGTCCACGGAACAGCAGGTGGCGGCCCGAGCGCTGCAGGGCGCGTTTCCCATGGTCCTCCTTGGCGTCGGCCAGGGACTCGCCTTCGGTCCCCTGACCGCCGCCGGCCTCGCCGGCGCGTCCGCCGCCAACGCAGGCGCGGCCTCGGGGCTGATCAATACGGCGCACCAGCTGGGCAGCAGCCTGGGAGTGGGTGTTCTGGTGACGGCTTCCGCCGGCGCAGCCTCCCTGGCCGACAGCGCTGCCACTGCCTGCACCGGCGGAACCTACATGCTCGCCGCCGCCCTCATCATCGTGCTGATCCTGATCGTTCCGGCCGAGGCCGCGGCCCGCCGGACCCAACAGAATACTCGAGCTCAACCAGCCCGGCGTCGTAGGTCTTTGCGCCCAGGAGGGTGAGGAGGAGGGGATCACGGCCGGAAGGGAATACGCCCCGGCCCGCGCCAATGGCAACGGGCATGACGACAAGCCGGACGCCGTCCACTTCGCCGGCGTCAAAGAATGCCTCGCTCAAGGTAAGGCTGCCCCAGAGCACGATGGTGCCTCCAAATTCGCCCTTGATGCGGCGGATCGCCGCAACCGCATCCCCTGATTCGACCGCGGCCTCGGGGTAGTCGCCCCACGGTGCGTTCTTCAACGTCCGGGAGAACACAAAGCGGCGCAGTGCGTTGAGTGCCGGCGCGATGATTTCGCCTTCTGATGCCAGAGTGGGCCAGAATTCAGCGAACATCCTGTATGTGGATGCCCCGAGGACCATCGCATCGACGGTATCGAGCCACGCCGACTGGCTGCGGTCGAATTCGGCCGTGCCCCCTTTGAGCATCTCGTAGGCCGTAAATTCGTTATTGGCATTGGCGGCGAAACCGTCGGCGGTAACGAATTCCTGAACAATCAATCGACCCATGATCGGCACCTCGCTTCCGTGGTCCGATGGACTTTACGCCGGGCCATGGCCCCCTTCAACCCGTCAAAACGCTGAAACCGTGAACCCCAGGCCCAGCAGGCCGCGGCCCGCCTGTTCAAGGATCGGGTCCAGAGTCAGCGTCGGGTGATTGAGCAGAACGTCAACGTCGCGCTGGATGCGTTGGAGCGGATGGGACAGGCGGTGCGCGCTCCCGCCCGATCCTGCCATGATGTGGCGAACCGCGTCGGCCGAAGCCTTGCCGCTGAGGGCGAGCGCGAGCCGGAATTGTGCCCGCTCGTGGTCCGTCATTGCCATGGGCCGTCGCTGATGGGAGGCAGTGATTACCCGGACCGCTTCATCCCACTGCAAGCGAGCCGTGGCAACGAGCCCGTAAGCGTGCGAGAACCGCGCCTGCGCAAGGGGCGAATCAGCCTGCCGGTCTTCAGCCGTGTTCTTGACTTTGCGCACCAGAACGCGTTCGCGGAACAATTCGACGGCGTGCTCGGCCGCCCCCAGGGCGGCGGCAGGTGCCACCAGGTTCAGCAGCGTGGCCAGGGGTGTGTGGATGATCGGATCCGGATGGATCCGGCTGCCGGGATTGTCAGCGGCGCTCAGCAACGCCCAGTCAAGCGTCCGATACTCCGGAACAAAAAGGCCCTCCGCCTGGATATCGTTGCTGCCCGTTCCCCTCAGGCCGGCGGTATGCCAGACGTCCAGCAGTTCGACGTCGGACATGGGAACCAGGCACTGCAGGCGGGCGTCCCCCTGCTGCACGGCCAGCAGCGCCCACTCCGAGTGCATCATGCCCGAGGCAAAGGTCCAACGGCCCGTAATGGAGTAGCCTCCCGGAACTTTGACCGCCTGCCCGACGGGGGCGCCGGTAGCGGCGGCCAGAGGTGCCGGTCCGTCGGCGAAGACGTCGTCCTGGACGTCACGCGGCCAACGGGAGAGCATCCAGACGTGCTCAATAAGGTGCCCGACGGTCCACGCTGTGGAGGGGCATCCCCGGCCGAGCCGACGCACAACCTCAACGTATGTTTCCACGCCCATGCCGAAGCCCCCAACGGCCTTCGGCGAGAGCACACGGAAGACACCCGCCTCCTTCAAATCCGCCATCGTGGCGTCCGGAAGGCGGCGGATCCGCTCGGTTTCCTCGGCCCGCTCCCGCAGGCGTGGCACGAGCGCCTCGACGCGGGCCAGCATCTCTTCATGGCTTGGAAGGTCAGCGGGCGCAAGGTTGAGGGTATGGGCCGTATGGTCCCGCTTGGCGGCCAGGTAACTGCGGTTGGCCGGCGAGAGGTGAACCCCGGTGGGGACCTGCTCGGTGACGCCGATGCCCAGGACGCGGAGCTGGGCTGCTTTGTCCGGGTTGTTGGTGAGCAGGCGGACGGTGGTGGCACCGATGGCGCCCAGCATCTGGGCAGCTGCCGTGTAGTCGCGCTCATCGTCGCCATGGCCCAGGGCACGATTCGCCTCGTAGGTGTCAAGACCGGTGTCCTGCAGGGCGTAGGCGTCCAGCTTCGGGTACAGGCCGATGCCGCGGCCTTCCTGGCGGAGGTAAAGGAGGAACCCTCCGGTGGCGCTGATTTCTTCCACCGCTTCCCGCAGCTGAGGACCGCAGTCACAGCGCTGGCTGCCGAACACGTCGCCGGTCAGGCATTCGCTGTGCAGCCGGACCAGCGGGCCTGCGCCAGGCATCGCCGGATCCTGAACATCCGTATCAAGCAGCGCCTGCTCCCAGGCGCCCAGGGCGAGCAGCAGGTGTTCCTTGCCGTCGGCAAGCCCCTGAAACGTCAGCACCTCTGCCGTGGACACGAACCCGTCGGGGAAGCGCAACGGTACGGTAACCCTGCTGCGGATGGCAGCGTCGGGCACTGCCACTGCAGGCGGCGTGAAGGGCTCGGACACAACGGTCATCTTGGCCTCAGCATTCGGTAGGGGTGCAAATTACTTGAAGGTTGAAGTTAACCGTACAGCTGGTTAGTTGAACCTGCAAGTAATTGTGCCGCACCTCGTCCGCCGTCCGGGCCTGGGACGCCCATCCCCCCGCGGGGCGGCCTAGGAGTTCTTCAGCAGGGCCACATCCGAGACGAGTTCGATGTGCTCCAGCATTGCCGCGGCCGCACCAGCAGAATCCTGCGCCCTGATGGCGTCAGCAATCTTGCGGTGGGATGCGAGTGACTGCTCCGGGCGGCCCGGCTGCCCGAGCGACTCGAGCCGGGTCTCCAGCACCATCCCGGCGATGAACGTCATGAGCTGTGCGAGCACCGCGGAGTGCGCGGCGGCGGTTACGGCCTGATGGAACAGTTCGTCGCCATGGGCGCCCCGGCCGCCTGAGGCAACCTCCTCAGCCATCGCATCGAGGGCCTTGTCAATGGCCTTCATGTCCGCCTCGCTGCGCCGGGCCGCGGCCAGTTCGGCAAGCTTGACCTCGAGCGTGCTCCGCGCTTCAACGATCTCCGGAAGCCTGCTGCGGTGTTCGCGCAGTCCCTTGATCACGGACGGAACATTGGGCCGGTAGACCAGCACGGCACCGGTGCCGTGCTGGACATCGATCACGCCAAGAACTTCAAGCGCCACCAGGGCCTGCGCCAGCGTTGCGCGGGAGACCCCCAGCCGCTCAGCCAGCTCACGCTCTGCCGGCAGGGTGTCTCCCGGCCCCAGCTCGGCGGCCTCAATGAAGTCCATGAGCTGCTCCACCAGCTGCTCATAGAGCCGCGGCCGCGAGACCCTGGAGATCTGTTGCGTTGCTGTCTTCTTTGGCATTGCGCGTCCTTCCGGCGACGTCCTGACCCCAAGCCTACCGAAGAACTATTGACAAAGACACCTAGTGTCTAGGAGGCTAGGCCAGTGAGCCAGTAATCCACGTCACACCAACCCCTGATCCGGAGGAACAACGATGTCCGCTCCCGTCCTGTCCATCATCATCCTGGCGGTGATGTTCCTGCTGGCCACGGTGCTGCCCCTCAACATGGGCGCCCTGGCTTTCGTAGGGGCGTTCCTGCTGGGGTCGGTCGTCCTCGGCATGTCCACCAACGACATCCTGGCCAACTTCCCCGGCGGCCTTTTCCTGACCATCGTCGGCGTCACGTACCTCTTCGCCATCGCACAAAACAACGGCACCATAGACCTCCTGGTGCGCGGCGCCGTCCGGCTGGTAGGCAACAAAGTGGCGCTGATCCCCTGGGTCATGTTCGCCATCACCGCGCTGATCACTGCCGTCGGCGCATTGTCCCCCGCCGCTGTCGCCATCATCGCGCCGATCGCCCTCAGCTTTGCAGCCAAGCACAAGATCAACCCGCTCATGATGGGCATGATGGTCATCCACGGCGCCCAGGCCGGCGGCTTCTCCCCCATCGCCGTCTACGGCGTGACGGTCAACGGCATTATCGCCAAGACCGACCTCGAAGCCAGCCCCATGACCATCTTCCTGGCCAGCTTCCTGTTCAACCTGGCCATCGCGGTGGTGCTGTCGCTCGTCCTCGGCGGCGGCAGGTTCCGGTCCACCAAAGCCGGCCGGGTAGTGGAACAGGCCGCTGAAACGCGGATGTCCGTCAGCGTCGGCGCCCGCGCAGCCGGCGTCACCCTGCAGGGCTCCGGCTCGGACATCTCCCCGGCGGGCGTGTCGGCCAAGGGCACATCGGGCGGATCCGGTGCGCCTGCAGCGGATCACGCAGGCGCCTCCGCAAACGGGGTCCGCGCCAATATCCCCCAGCTCGTCACCATCCTGGGCCTGATCGCGCTGGCTGTCATCTCGCTCGGCTTCAAGGTGGACGTCGGCTTCGTCTCCATCACGATCGCCATCGTCCTGGCCCTGGTGTCCCCGGCCGCCCAGAAGGGCGCTGTGAACAAGATCAGCTGGTCCACCGTCCTTCTCATCTGCGGCATGCTCACCTTTGTGGGCGTCCTCGAAGAAGCCGGCACCATCAAGTTCGTTTCCGACGGCGTAGCCCAGCTCGGCATGCCGCTGCTCGCTGCCCTGCTGATCTGCTACATCGGCGGCGTCGTTTCGGCCTTCGCCTCCTCCACCGCCATCCTCGCAGCCCTCATCCCGCTGGCCGTACCCTTCCTGGCCACCGGCGAAATCGGCGCGGTGGGCGTCATCGCCGCCCTCGCCGTCGCCTCGACGATCGTTGACGTCTCGCCGTTCTCCACCAACGGCGCACTGGTGCTTGCCAACGCGCCCGAAGACGTGGACAAGGACCGGTTCTACAAGCAGATCCTGGCCTACAGCGGCATCGTCGTCGTGGCCGGTCCCGCCATCGCCTGGCTGGTCATGGTGGTCCCGGGCTGGCTGTAAGGGCCGCCACCCAACCCCGCCGCTGCAACCCAGGCATCCATATTCAACAAAAGGAACTCCCATGAAGAGCACTGAATCCACGACGCGGACCGACGGCCCGCTCTCGGGCTACCTTGTGGTGGACCTGAGCCGCGCCCTGGCCGGCCCGCATGCCGGCATGATGCTGGCCGATCTCGGAGCCCGGGTCATCAAAGTCGAAAACCCCGGCACCGGGGACGACACCCGCGGCTGGGGCCCGCCATTTGTCGGGCCTGAGGATGATCCGCAGGCCACCTACTTCCTGTCCTGCAACCGGAACAAGGAATCCATCGCCCTGGACCTGAAGAGCGACGACGGGCGGACAGTCCTGCGCGAACTGCTGGAACGCGCCGACGTCGTGATCGAGAACTTCCGCCCCGGCGTCCTGGACCGGCTGGGTTTCTCCGCCGCTGAAATGCACGCGCTCAACCCCGCCTTGGTGATCCTGTCGATCACCGGCTTCGGGCATGACGGCCCGGAATCCCGGCGCAGCGGCTATGACCAGATCCTGCAAGGCGAAGCCGGGCTGATGTCCCTGACGGGATCCGGGCCCGAGGACCCCCAGCGGGTGGGCGTGCCCATCGCCGACCTCCTGTCCGGCATGTATGGCGCCTTCGGCACCCTGGCGGCCCTGCTGCAGCGCGAACGGACCGGGCAGGGCCAGATCGTCCGCACCTCACTGCTTGCGGCCCTTATCGGTGTGCACGCCTTCCAGGGCACCCGGGCCACTGTGGCCGGCGAGGTTCCGAAAGCCCAAGGCAACCACCACCCCTCCATCGCCCCCTACGGCCTGTTCCACTGCCGGCAGGGGAAGGTCCAGATCAGCGTGGGAAGCGAAAAGCTCTGGAACACCTTCGCCTCCACCTTCGGAATCGACGGAGCACGGCCGGAATTCGCCAGCAACGCGGACCGGGTGCGCAACCGCGAGAAAGTCATTGAGGAAGTGGAGTTGGCGTTCTCCGATTACGAGGCCGGGGAACTGCTCACAAAGCTCAACGAAGCCGGCATACCGGCCGGCAAGGTCCGGACGCTGGACGAGGTCTATGCCTGGGAGCAGGTCCATTCCCAGGGGCTGGTGATCGACGTCGACCACAAGATCCTGGGCAGCGTGAGCCTGCCCGGTCCACCGCTGCGGTTTTTCAGCGCAGCAGACACCGCCGAAACGACCCTCACGGCGCACACCGCCCCGCCGCTGCTGGACCAGGACGGCGAACAGATCCGGCAGTGGCTCGGACTGCTGCCCGCCCGTGCAAACGGCACCCCCGCCGGCCCGGAGCAGGAAGTGCGCTGACCATGCTGACAGAACAGAAGGTCAGGCACCTCGACGCCGCCGGACTCATCACCGCCGTGCTCGACCCGGGCTCCTACCTGAGCTGGGACGCTCCGGTGGTTGATCCCGATGCCGGACCCGAGTACCGGGAGGAACTGGCAGCCGCACGTGCCAGGACAGGAGTGGACGAATCCGTCATCACCGGCGAAGGCCTCATCCGCGGCCGGCGTGTGGCTGTCATCGTCAGCGAGTTCCGGTTCCTCGCCGGGTCCATCGGGTTGGCCGCAGCGGAACGCATCGTCACCGCCGTCGAACGGGCCACCCGGGAGGGCCTGCCGCTCCTGGCCGGCCCGGCGTCGGGCGGCACCCGCATGCAGGAAGGCACCATCGCCTTCCTGTCCATGGTGAAAATCAGTGCCGCCGTCCGCGCGCACCGCCAGGCCGGGCTCCCCTACCTCGTGTACCTCAGGCACCCCACCACCGGAGGGGTCATGGCGTCGTGGGGATCCCTCGGCCATATCACCGTGGCGGAACCCGGCGCCCTGCTTGGCTTCCTTGGACCGCGCGTCTACGAGGCGCTGTACGGCACGCCGTTTCCGGAGAACGTTCAGGTCGCTGAAAACCTCTTCGACAAAGGCCTCATCGACGCCGTGGTCCCTCCGGCGCAACTGTCCGACGTCGTCGACCGCGCCCTGGGCATCCTGGTCAGCGGTCCGCACCCACAGCTCGCGGCGCCGAAGACCCTCTCAGTCAAGCCGTCCGACGCCGGCGCCTGGGAATCGATCGAAATCTCCCGCAATCCCCGCCGGCCGGACCTGCGGCAGCTCCTTGCCTACGGTGCCAGGGACGTCCTCCCGCTGAACGGCACAGGTCAGGGGGAAAAGGACCCCGGGCTTCAACTTGCCCTGGCGCGCTTCGGCCAGGAATCGTGCGTGGTCATCGGCCACACCCGACCCAGGCCCGCACGGCAGACCGCCATGGGACCGGCGTCGCTCCGGGAAGCACGTCGCGGGATGAGGCTCGCCGAAGAACTGGGGCTGCCGTTGCTCACGGTCATCGACACCGGCGGCGCGGCCTTGTCCAAGGAGGCCGAGGAAGGCGGGCTGGCCGGCGAGATTGCCCGGTCACTGCACGACCTGATCGGACTGAATTCCCCCACCGTGTCCGTACTGCTGGGCCAAGGTGCCGGGGGCGGGGCATTGGCGCTCCTGCCCGCGGACCGTACCATCGCCGCCCGGCATGCCTGGCTGTCCCCGCTCCCGCCCGAAGGCGCGTCCGCCATCGTCCACCGGAGCACCGCCTTTGCCCCGGCCATGTCCGAAGCCCAAGGCGTCAACGTGGCAGCCCTCTACGCCGCCGGCCTGGTGGAGCACATCGTGGACGAACGCGGCCACGCCGGCCACGGGGACGCCTCCCTCGAGGCAAGGGCATTCTGCCTGCGCATGGGCCGGGCCATCGAATACGAGCTCGCCACCCTGTCCGCCGCCGGGATGAATGAGCTGCTCCCCCGGCGGCTGGCTAAGTACCGGAACCTGGGAAGCATCATCGCCGGGTGATCCCCATGCGGACAGCGTCCAAAGATGACCGGTGGAAATCCGTGTGCCACACATCGATGTCCCGTCCCATTCCGTCGGTGACGACGTATTCGGGCCAGCGGTCGAAGGCCGAGCAGGGATGGGAGATGCCGAAGTCAACCACATCGGTGACGTCCAGGCCGGACACTCCGGTGAGGACTGCGTGGTGGTCGTAGAGATTGCGCACCACAGCTGTTGCCCCGTCCTTAGCGGCGCCGTCCGCGGTCTGGGCGGACAGGACCACCGGCAGGCCGGCGTCGTAGGGAAGGTCCCGCTTGCCGGCGCCGACGACGGCCATCCCTGCTTCGGGGACTGACAGCACGACGGCGCGGACAGTCAGGGCCGGGATGAGGCCGGGCACGGGGCTGACGCCCGCGTAGGTGCCGTGATCGTGGGTGACGTAGCAACCCGATCGGAGAATCCGCCGCGTTCCGGGCACCTGGCCGGCGTCCGGAAGGTAGTCCGCCACACGGTCCGGGAACGCGGAACCGCCCATGGAGTAGACGGGCCCGTGCGTTTCAAAAAACGGCGCGGCTTCCAGGAAGATGTCCCGCACCAGCCGGCAGTGCCGGTCAACGGCTGCAACGGTCTCATCCGCCCTGCTGTTGGGCACCACGCCTTCGTAACCGGCAACACCAACGAGCCTCAGGCCGGGCGCGGCGCTGACCAGTTCGGCAAGGCGGACAGCGTCGTGGAGGCTGCGCACTCCCGTGCGCCCGCCCGGGGTCCGACGTCGAGCAGCACCTCCAGGGGCGCGCCCGCTTCCCCGGCGAACACCTGCGCCGCTGCGGTGATGCCGGCAGCGGAGTCCACGAAACAGCGGATTTCGCGTGCGGGGTCCTCCTCCAGCCAGCTGCGAAGCCGTATCAGGCCGTCCCGGTCCACCACCTCATTGGCGATGAGAACCTGCTGGTGGCCCCAGCCCAACGCCGTAGCCACCTGGTCCACGGTGGCGACGGTTACGCCGACGGCACCGGCGGCCAGCTGGCGGGTGATGATCGGGGCGGACATGGTGGTCTTCACATGTGGCGCCAGATCCACCTGCCGGTCCCGGCACCAGGCCGCCATGACGCGGATGTTGTTGTCAAGGGCATCGAGATTGAGCCGGAGCTGCGGATACGGCATGGCTCCGGGGCTCAGCTCAGTTCCCAATGGGAGCACCGGTCAGCAGCCGAACAGGGGTGCCCCGGAGCCAGGCCTGCACGGCTCCGAACGCGCCGCCGTAGAATTCCCGGTAGCTTTGCTCCGTCACGTAGCCCAGGTGTGGCGTCAGGACGGTCCGCGGCGCGGACAGCAGGCGGTGGCCTGCCGGCAGCGGCTCCAGGTCGTAGACATCAAGCGCGGCCCCGCCGAGCCAGCCTTCGTTCAGTCCCCGGATAAGGGCGTCCTCATCGACGAGGGGTCCGCGGGCGGTGTTGACCAGCACGCCCGCCGGCCCCAGGAGACGCAGTTCCTCCTCGCCCACCACGCCGCGGGAGCGCTCCGAGAGGCGCACGTGCACTGAAACAACGTCTGATTCCCGGAAGAGCGCCTCCTTGCTGACCTTCCCCACGCCGGCGCCGGCGGCGGCCTCGTCAGTGAGGTTGGGACTCCACGCGATGACATTCATGCCGAAGGCCTGTCCGTAGGCGGCGACGCGGCGCCCGATTTTGCCCAGGCCGAGGACTCCCAGTGTCTTGCCCGCGAGCTCGAAGCCGACGGTGGACTGCCAGCGCCCGTCGCGCAGCCGCCGGTCTTCGAACGGAATGCTGCGGGCCAGCGCGAGCAGCAGGCCCCAGGTCAGTTCCGGGGCGGCAGTCGGCGAGCCGCCGGTCCCGCACACCGCCACGCCCAGCTCCTCGGCCGCCCGAAGGTCAATGGACTGGTTGGCCATGCCGGTGGTCACCAGGAGTTTCAGTCCGGGCAACTGCGCCAGGACATCGCGACCAAAGGCGGTCCGCTCCCGCATGGCGATGATGATGCCGAAGCGGCCCAGGCTGGCTACGGCGTCGTCCTCGTCCTTGAAGGGCCGGTCGAAGAACGTGGCTTCGACGCCGTCTGCTGCAAGCTGCTCCCAGGGCGCATAGTCCCGGGCGACAGACTGGTAATCGTCCAAAATGGCAAGGCGCATGGATGGATCCTCCGTGTAGGCAGCATGGGGTCGCTGCAGTCAGGCTACCGCCACACGTCGAATCGGAGGAGCAGTCGTATCGCTGGGCAAGCCGCGTCGGAGGAGCAGTCGCAGTCGGTGCACTTCCGGGTGGCCCCCGGTTTGTATCGCCGGGAGCCACGGGTGGTCAGGTCCGCTGGAAGATGTTGAGGATGTTGCCCTCCGTGTCCAGGAACCAGGCTGCCTTGCCTGTCGGCAGGGTAGCGATGCCGTTCTCAGTCTTCAGGCCCGGGAAGTCGTACTCCTCGAAGGTGGCTCCGCGGCCCCGCAACTCGTCGACCTCGGCTTCGACGTTGTCCGTCATCCAGCCCAGCTGGGTGTTCTTCGCGGTGCCCGCGTTGTCGGTCTGGTACAGCAGAAAAACAGTTCCCTTGCCGCAGCGGTAGAACACGTTTTCGTCGTCCATGACTTCCGGGTCGTCCAGACCCACGACGTCACGATAAAAGCCACGGGCCCTGGCGATGTCCTTGGCAGGGAGGACCGCGGCGACTTCACTGTCCTTGAGCATGTCGAATTCTCCTTAGGTGAAGCGATCGAAATGCCCGCCCCGCAGGCGGTGCAAGCGGGGCGGAGGTGCCGGCTCGCGCCGGCTCCCGGCCTTTTGCCGTGCACCGGGACGGTTGCCGGGGAGGCCTTCGTCGCGGCTGTCAACGGCCGGCCGGGGGTCTCCCCCGCGTTCATACCGTCATTATGGCCGCAGTTTGGCGTCCCGGATATAGGAAACTAAACGGAGGGCGACGGCGTGAGTCAGTCCCGCCGTCGCCCTCCTTGGCGACCGAATCACCGCGACGGTTTGACCACCATCGCCGAGCCGCCGCCGCGCCTAGCGGGTTCAGCAGCGGCCACCATCAGCCCGCCGGGCCCGAACTCGACCGCGGTGGCGGCACCGATCTCCGCTGCCGATGTGAAGGCGTCACCCGATGGGGTGAACACGTGGCCGAACGGTGCCAGCTCCTCACCGTATGCCGCGATAAAACCTGGTTCCGCCGTGACCTTTTCGGTATTGCGCTGGGCAGCACGCGGCGCCGCGATGGCCTCGGAGATATCCATCCCCAGGTCCACCCGGTTCAGGATGGTCTGCAGGACGGTGGTGATGATGGTCGATCCGCCGGGCGAACCGAGCGCCAGGAACGGATCACCGTCCTTGAGGATGATAGTCGGGGACATCGAGGAACGCGGGCGCTTGCCCGGCTGGATCCGGTTCGGATCGTCGTCCTTGTAGACGGTGGAGAAGTCCGTCAGCTCGTTGTTCAGCAGGAATCCGCGGCCCGGCACCACGATGCCGGATCCCCCGGTCTGCTCGATGGTGAGGGTGTATTCCACCACGTTGCCCCACTTGTCCGCCACCGTCAGGTTGGTCGTGGAGATGTTCTCCGTATCCGTCTCATCGGCGGGCGCGGCAGCGGCGGCCGGGCACGCGCCGTCGTAGCCGGAGACGTCCCCCGGTGCGACGGGCTTCGTGGCTGCCTTGTCCGGGTTGATCTGGCACGCGCGCTCCTTGCCGAACAGCGGATCAGTCAGCTCGTCGGTGGGGACGTCCACAAAAGCCGGATCGCCTACGTACTTGCCGCGGTCCGCAAAGGCGAGCGCGCTGGCCTCAAGGTAGTGGTGCAGGGCGGCTGGATTCTTGCCGTCAGCTGTGGCCATCCCGGACAGGTTGAACGGCTCAAGAATGTTCAGGGCCTCGCCGACGGTGGTGCCGCCGCTGCTCGAAGGAGCCATGCCGTACACGTCCAGGCCGCGGTACTCGACGTGCGTGGGTGCCTGGTCCAGGGCTTCGTATTCAGCCAGGTCTTCAGCCTTCATGAAGCCGACGGGAACCGGCAGCGTGGTTTCGGCGGTCTTCGGCGGGGCCTCCACCGCGGCCACGATCTCGTCCGCGAGCGGGCCTTCGTAGAAGCCGTCTGTCCCCTCTTTCGCGAGGAGCCGGTACGTCGCGGCGAGGTCATGGTTTTGGAAGACACTGCCGACGGCGGGTGCGTCGCCGCCGGGGAGGAAGAGATCGCTTGTAGACGTGAACGCCGCAAAGCGGACTTTGTTATCGAGCGTCTGCTGGCGGAACGTCTCATCTACCACAAAGCCGCGGTTGGCCACTTTGATGGCAGGTTTCAGGGCATCGCCAAGGTCCAAGGTGCCCCACCGGTCGAGAGCCCGCTCCCACGTGGCCGGCGTGCCGGGGACGCCGACTGAAACCCCGCTCGTGACCAGGTCTGGCGTGAACTTGTAGGGCGCGCCGGTCGCGGGGTCGATGAACGCGTCGGTCGGCATATCTTCCGGGGCGGTTTCGCGGCCGTCGATGGTGCCGACTTCACCGCTCTCCGCGTCGTAGAAGACGAAGTAGCCGCCGCCGCCAATCCCGGCACTGTACGGTTCGGTCACCCCCAGGGTCGCGGCCGCGGCGACGGCGGCGTCCGCCGCATTGCCGCCCTTGCGGAGCACTTCTATTGCCGCGGCGGATGCCTCCGGGTCAACGGTGCTGACGGCACCGCCGTAACCCTCGGCGGTGGGCTCCTTCTTGATTTCCCGCGGATCAGCGAAGGCGGGGCTCATGACGGCGCCGCCTGTCACGCTCATGGCCAGAGCCGCCGTGAGGGCGGCAATTCGACGTCTCACCTTTGGCATGGTTGCTCCCGAGTCAGGGTGGTGCGGAGTGGGGTGAGGGTCACGTTACTCCGGCCCGTAGTGACACTCAACACTCAATGCATTGGGAGGGCAGCGCATGGGGGCAGCGCCGCACCCTCAGACGGCTTTTCCACCGTTCAGCGTGCGGTGTGCCAGGCATCGAGCACCACACGGCCCCGTGGTGATTCCAGCGTCGCGGTGAGCGGCGCCGTGTGCTTAGCGTCGATCGGGCTCGTGTGCACCAGACGGGGTGATTCGCGGACGGCCTCGCGCAGTTCGGGGTTGTCGAGGCCGAACCAGCGCGGCCTCCCCGGCTCCGGGGCTTCGGGGTCGATCGCAATGACCTCGAGGTAGCAATCAGGAATGCCTTCGCTGCTGATGGCCATCACCCTGTTGTGCGTGCCCCAGCGCGTGCTTGCCGCCACGGTGGGCTCAACGCCAAGCATTGCCGCCCACCAGGCGGCACCCTGCTCCAGGGAAATCGGCAACGATCACCAGGTGATCGATCCAGGCGTTCACAGCACAGCCTTGCCGCTGGGGGCGTTGGACAGATCGGCCGGGTGTCCCTGCCTGCGGCTGGCCACCAGGAACGGCACCGCGATCAGCTGGATTACGCCGCCGATTGCCAGCGAGGCCGCGTATCCGTAGGCATCGGCTGAGCGGCCGAGCAGCGGCTGCACCACCACGCCGCCGCTGGAACCAATCAGTGAATCGAAGCTGAGCACCGTTGCCCGTTGTTTCGAGGGGATCATGTCGTTCAGGTAGGCCTGGCGCACCGGCACGCTCGCGGCGTCGACCACCGCCCAGAGAGTCAGCAGCACAAGGGCCACCCAGAATACGTGGGTGAAGCCGAGCACCACCAGGATGATGGCGGCGATGCCGCCACTTAGGACCAATAGAGTGGTGCGCTTGCGAACACGACGCCGGATCCGGGGCGCCAGCCATCCGCCGAGCACGTCCGCGCCGGCCACCAGGGCCGCCGCCAGGCCCGCCACGGAGTAGGCCCGCGGGTCGCCAAAGAGCTCAAGCAGATACGGCTGCAGCGCGTAGAACACATAGATCCCGACGCCGGCGCTGAACGGCGCGGCCAGCATCACGTATCGGACCGGCGGGTTCTTCAAACCGTTATCGACCGATGCCCTCAGTACTGCACGCGTCGCCCGCACGGGGTGGGCCGAGCGCTCGGGTGTGAAGCCGACGTCGTGCATTAGCCGGAACGCAACCACAAACATGGCCAGCAGCACAGCCACACGGATGAGGAAAGGTACGCCCAGGTCGGTGATCTGCGCAATGACGCCGCCGGCCACAGAACCCACGAGCATCGCAACGCCGGACACCATCACTCCCCGCCCCAGCACCGCTTCCAACCCGCCCTCATAGCCCTCGAAGCGCAGGGCGTCGACGAGCCAGGCCTCCACCGCGCCCGAGAAAAAGGTGAAGCCAAGGCCGAGCAGGACCGACACGACCGCCCACAACCAGAACGGGGCGGACAGCTGCCAGAGGAGATAGTAGAAGTAGGTGGTTACAGCCAGGGTCACGGTGCCGAGCAGGAATGACACGCGGCGACCCCAGCCGTCGGCGACCACTCCGGTGGGCACCTCGAACAGCACCATGCCCACCGTGAAGAAGGCGTTCGCGGCAAACGCTTCGAGGTTGCTGAGCCCCGCATCCAGCAGGAACAGCGTGTTGATGCCCCAGATGAACGAGGCGGCAACAGTATTGCCCAGCGTCAACGTGAGATAGACACGCTGGATCTTTCGGGCGCCGGCGCTCATGGCGTTGACGTCGCCGCTGGGGCGAGGTGAGAGCACTAGCTCATTCTCGTCCCGTTAGGCTGCTCGCACCAGTAGCAGGGGCAGCTAGGTGTACTGAGTCAGGACGTTGGTTACATCGTGAATAGGTGAGGACCTCTTAGGTTGGTGGTTACCACACACAGCCAACGACTAAGAGGTCCTCATGTCCCACCGTAATGCCCGCCTGACTCCGAACGGTAGGCGCATCATCGTCGAGCGCGTCCTTGCCGGCCGTCCTGTAGCCCATGTGGCCAAGGAATTGGGCATCTCCCGGACCTGCGCCCACCGGTGGATAAGCCGCTTCCGAACCCATGGGTGGGCAGGGCTGGAAGACCGGAGCTCCAAGCCGAGGTCCTGTCCGCGTGCGACCCCGGCAAGGGTCGTAGCCGATGTTCTTGCCCAGCGTGTTGAGCACCGGGAAGGCCCATCGAATCTGGGACGGCGGTGTGGGGTGAGCGCCCGGACTGTGTCGAGGATCTTGGCCCGGGCCGGGGTGCCGCGGCTGTGGGATCTGGATCCGGTCACCGGGAATCGAATCCGCGCTTCCCGGGCCACAGACCGCCGGTATGAACGAGATGCCCCTGGAGACATGATCCATATCGATGTCAAAAAGCTTGGCAGGATCCCCGACGGCGGCGGATGGCGGGCGGACCCAAAGCAATCCACCCGCAACCATTCCACAGGCCACGAAAGGGTCGGTTTCGACTACGTCCATGTGGCCGTCGATGACCACTCCCGTCTCGCCTACGCCGAGGTCCTGCCAGACGAGAAAGGGCCGACCTGCGCCGCGTTCCTCACCAGGCCCGCGGCAGCGATGGCAGCCAACGGAGCACCCGTGAAACGCGTCATGACTGACAACGCATTCGCCTATCGGCTTTCCCGGGATTTTCAGAACGCACTCGCCGCACTGGGCGCGAAACACATCCTGATCAAACCCCGGCATCCCTGGCAGAACGGCAAAGCCGAACGCTTCAACCGCACGCTGCAGGAAGGCTGGGCCTACCGCCAGCCCTTCACATCAAACCAGGCCCGAACCGAGGCCCTGCAACCATGGCTAAACTTCTACAACAACCACCGGCCCCACGGCAGCCTCGGAGGCAAACCGCCCATCAGCAGGTGCAACCAACCTAATGGCTGAGTACAGCTAGGCCAGGCGGCTCCGCACGATCTCGCTGACGGCCTTGCCGTCGAATCGGCCCGCGACCTTCGCAGTGACCGGCTTCATCACGGCGCCCATCTGACGCATGGACGGTTCCTGGCCCTCGGCGTTCAGCCCGGCGATAGCTTCGTCCACAATCGCTTCGACCTCGTCGCGGGTCAGGGCTTTGGGCAGGTAGGCCTCGATGACCTCTGCTTCGGCGATTTCCGCGGCAGCACGGTCAGCCTCGCCGGCCTCGGTGTAGATCTTGGCGGTGTCGCGGCGTTTGGCGGCCTCCTTCTGGAGCAGGCCGGTCACCTGGGCGTCGTCCAGTTCAATCGGCGTCTTGCCTGACTTCTCGCGTGTTTCGATCTCGCCGAGGACGTTCCGTACGGTGGTTAGCGCCACCTTGTTCCTGTCTTTCATATGGATCACAACGTCGCCGTGGAGGCGTTCTTTGAGCGTGGTCATGGTGTTCTCGTTTCGTTGGCTTTGCCTCCATTGTGCCCCGAGCTGGTCCAGAGCCGGCCAGGCCGACTATTTGACCTTATGTCAGAACAAAGTCTTGACCTAAGCGTTAGAGCGCTCTAACGTTGGGTGCAGCACGTGATCTGGCACACTCGCCGGCACCCCACTCACGGTCCAGTTGTCCGGGCCAATCGATCCGAGGAAGTCAACAATGTCGTTGCATGCAGCACGCCCTACCGCACCGCAGAACAAACCGGGCTCCAAACACCGCGGGTACCTGACCCGCCTTACTGTCATCTCCACCCTCGGCGGACTCCTGTTCGGCTATGACACCGGGGTCATCTCCGGCGCACTGCTCTACATGCAGGATTCGCTGAGCATGAGCCCCGTCGAAGAAGCCACCGTGGTCAGCGCCCTGCTGTTCCCGGGTGCGGCGGTGGGCGCCCTCAGCGGCGGCCGCCTGGCTGACACCCTCGGGCGCCGCGGCACGCTCCTCATCTGCGCGCTGCTGTTCCTGGTGGGCGCACTGGGCTGTGCGATCGCACCGACGGTCGGGTTCATGGTGGTGGCCCGCGTCATCCTCGGCCTCGGCGTCGGCGCCGCGGCTGTCACCTGCCCCCTCTACCTGGCGGAAATGGCACCGGCCCACCTGCGCGGGCGCATGGTCACCATCAACGAACTGATGATCGTCACCGGCCAGATGCTCGCCTTTGCCATCAACGCACTGCTCGACTCGCTGATCCACGATCCTGAGGTCTGGCGCCTCATGCTGGGAGTGGCGTCCATTCCTGCCATCGCCCTGTTGATCGGCATGCTCATCCTGCCCGAATCGCCCCGCTGGTTCGCGATCCGGGAGCGCTTTTCGGACAGCCGCCGCATCCTGGACCTTAGCCGCAGCCCGGAAGAAGCCGACTTCGAATACAAGGAAATTGTCGAAGCCGCGAACACTGCAAAGAATGAGCGCTCCCACGCATGGCGTGACCTGAAGAACAACCCGTGGATGCGCAAGCTCCTCTGGATCGGCATCGGCCTCGCAGTGGTCCAGCAGGCAACCGGCATCAACACGGTGAACTACTACGCACCCTCGATCCTGGAACGTAGCGGACTCGGCGTCAGCGCCTCACTCGTAGCCACCGTCGCGGTGGGCGTGACCTCGGTGCTGATGACCATCCTGGGAATCTACCTGCTGGGCTTCATCGGACGACGCCGCATGCTGGTCATTGGCTTCTCCGGCGTCGTCGCGTCACAGGCGATCCTCGCCGTCGTCTTCATGCTGCCGCAGTCAGATTTCGTCAGCTACACGATCCTCGCCGCCATGATGCTGTTTGTCGCCTTCGTGCAGTGCTTCATCGGCACGTGCGTCTGGCTCCTTCTGTCGGAGATCTTCCCGATGGCCATCCGCGGGTTCGCCATGGGGATCGCTGTCTTTGCGCTGTGGACGGTCAACGCCGGCATCTCCTTCCTGTTCCCGATCCTGGTAGTTGCCCTGGGCTCGACCGGAACCTTTGCAGTCTTCGTCCTGGTGAACATTGTTTCGTTGGTTTTCGTGTCCAAGTTCGTTCCCGAGACCAAGGGGCAGTCGCTGGAGGAACTGGAAGTACACTTCCGCACCGGCAGCCTGCCCGTCATCGCCGCTCCGGCCGCGGCCAAGTAGAGCCCGGTCTTTTCCACAACGCCGCCGTGAACTATCGCGGCCGGAGCGGCACCTGCCGCCCCGGCCGCGATAGGCTTGCCTGCAGTAAACGGCCGATCGTCGGGGAGTGAAGTGAAGCAGCAGGAAGCGGCCAAACGCCCCACCATTTACGACGTCGCCCGGGTGGCCGGCGTCTCCCGCGCCCTTGTCTCGCTCGTGCTGCGTGGCTCCCCCAAAGTCAGTGCTGAAAAGAAGCAGGCGGTGGCCGACGCGATTGCAGCACTCGATTACCGGCCCAGCAACGCTGCCCGCTGGCTTGCCAGCGGGCGCACGGGAATCATCGGCGTTTTGCTGGACGACCTGGCGAACCCCTGGTTCGTGGAATTGCTCGACGGGCTGCAGAGCGTGCTCGGTGAGCAGAACCTGCGGATGGTCCTGAGCGATCCCACCTATCTTGCCCGGCCCGGGGAGAGCCCGGTCTCGGCATTCATGGATCTCCGGGTCGACGGCCTCATCATTGCCGGAGACGTCCAGGCCGATGACACCCTTATGCGGGCCGCAGCGCATACTCCGACGGTGATAGCCGGAGCCCGCGATTTCCAGCTACCTTCTGCGGACATCGTCACCAATGACGACGTCGCCGGAGCACGCGCCGCCGTCGAGCACCTGATCGGACTCGGCCACCGCAACATCGCCTACCTCACCGCACCCACCCGGTCAGCTGCCTTGCGGGCCCGCTCGTATGAGGACACGATGTCCCGTCATGGCCTCCAGGAGAACATCCGCGTGGTGGCAACGGACCTGAGCGAGCATTCCGGCTTTGAAGCAATGAAGGGCCTCATTGACAGCGGGCAGCCGCCCACCGCTGTCCTCGCCGCCAACGACATCCTCGCCGTGGGAGCACTCTCTGCTGCCGACGAGCACGGCATCGGCGTTCCGTCGCACCTCTCGCTCGTCGGCTACGACAACACCTACCTGGCCGGAATCCGGCACCTTTCGCTGACCAGCGTGGACCCTGTCAGCCGTGACGTCGGCATCCGCGCCGCCCGGCTCCTCCTCGAACGCCTGGCAGACCCGTCCTTGCCCCAGCGCACCGAAGTGCTGACCCCGCGCCTGGTGGTTCGCAACAGCACCGCGCCCGCCCCGAAGGCCTGACGCGCCAGGAGAGTTATCCGGGCCGCCTCACTGCCGCTTGTCGAGCGCCTCAAGGAGGCGCCTGACAGAACCGCCAAGGTTCCATTCGGTGGCCAGTCGCTCAAGGTCGGCGCGCGAATCGCCCGCCACGGGGCGCAGTTGCGCGCCCGCTTCCTCGAGCGTCGGCAGCCCGAGGTCGCGTGCGACGTTCACGACAGTGGGTGCAACTTTGAGGTAGTCAGTTGCCGCTGCAAGCTTTGCCCGTACGGATGCGGACAGCCCGCTTTCCGTATCCGTGGCCGCCTCGAGCAGCATCTCGAGCGTGCCGTATTCGCCAAGCAGCGACGCGGCGGTCTTCTCGCCGATACCTCCCACGCCCGGCAGCCCGTCGGAAGTATCGCCGCGGAGGATCGCGTAGTCCGCGTACTGCTCGGGAAGCACGCGATACTTGCCGACGACCACCGCGTCGGTGACGACTTCGAGGTTCTTCATGCCGCGCGCCGTGTAGATCACCCGCACCTGGCGGTCGTCGTCGATGACCTGGAAGAGGTCACGGTCGCCCGTGACCACGTCCACCGGCAAGCCGGCGTTAGTGGCGTAGGTGCCGACGACGTCGTCGGCCTCATGTTCAGCCGCCCCCACGACGGCGATGCCGGCAAGCTCCAGCACGCGGCGGATCATCGGGATCTGCGCCTCGAGCGCATCCGGCACCGCCTCTACGTCAGGGGCACCGGCCACCTCCCGCGCCACCCGGTGTGACTTGTAGCTCGGGATGAGGTCAACCCGCCACTGCGGGCGCCAGTCATCGTCCCAGCAGGCCACCAAGTGTGTGGCTTCAAAGTCAGTGGTGAGCCGCGCGATCATGTCCAGCAAGCCGCGAACGGCGTTCACCGGCGTGCCGTCCGCGCGGCGGATCGTGTCGGGCAGGCCGTAGAACGCACGGAAGTACAGCGATGCAGTGTCCAGCAACATCAGGCGGTGGGGCATACCTGATCCTGACACGGATGTGTCTCCTTGAGAATCCTGCCGGGTCGCGGACTGCAGGTCAGAGCTCTTGATAGTAGTAAAGCATCGGCTCGGTGCCGTTGGGTTCGGTGTTGGTGAACCCGCGTGCTTCATAGAAGCGGCGTGCATCGGTGTCGTCGCCGTCGACGTTGATTTCAAGGAGCGCGCCGCCGCGACCGCGGACCAGGTCACAAACCGCGGCGAGTAGCGCACTCCCGAGGCGATGACCCCGCAGGGCTGGTTGAACGTAGAGTTCGTCCAGGATTGCCACCGGGCCCTCGTACCAGACGTTGGGCCGGAAGCTCAACACCGCTAGCCCACAGGGCGGCGCGCCGATGAGCAGCACCACCACGTCCTCCCCCGCCAGCAACTTCGCAATTCGCAACGTCAGTTCGGCTGTGCCCGGGGTAGGCGTCTCAAACTCGGTGTTGAAATCGTGGAGCATCCGGGCCACTGTCGCCGCGTCTGCCGGCGTTGCCCGGCGCGGCGCCACGACGTTCGCTGAGTCATCAGAAATCACGGCTTCATCATGCTCGTGACATCCGTCGGCGTCCACCCTGACGTTCGCCGCTAACCGGCAGGCGCCACAACGTCCTGTAGCACTGACCTGTCAAAAAAACGGATCTCGCCCGTCTCCTCGAAGAACACCGGGACCACTGATGTGCTCGCGTCCTTGGACGTTTCGTAAATTTCCGGCGCACCGCCATGCTTCCGGGCAATTGTTCCCACCAGTTCGGTACCGCGAACCCGGACGGTTCGATATTTGTAGCTCATGCTGACTCCTTCGTCGACTATGGCAAAACCCTACTCCGGGCGGCAGCCGATCATGGGCGGGAACCCGCCTTCGCCTGATACCGCGCGTCGAAACGATCGCGCCCCAGGCGGCCCAGCTTTTCGACCGTGTGCCAGCTGATGACCGCCACGAGCAGTGTGAGCATAATTGCCGACACAGCCACGAGCGGTGGCAGATCTGCCGTGGACCCGTCGTTCAGCCAGAGAATGATGACGTAGTTCCAGAGGTACGCGGCGTAGGACACCGTGCCCAGCAACTGGAGCGGACGCGTCCACGCGGGCATTTCCAGGGGCCGGGAAGCTGCCAGTATTACCAGGACGGCCGCGGCAGCCATGGCCAGCGGGCCTCCAACGAAGAAGAAAACCGGCGATTCGTTGGCCCTGGGGAAGAACGCCAGGGCGGCAAGGACAAGGACGGCGGCAGGCAAAGCCGCCAGCCGGAGCCGGGGACGGGAGAACCAGCGGAAGACCCGGACCCTGTAGAGGCGCACAGCCGAACCGATGATCAGCCCGAGTCCCCATGTTGTGGGAAGGGCGTAAACCAGCGAGTGAAGGTGCGGGGCCAGCGCAAGCATCCCCGCCACAGTCGCCGTCATGAGGAAAATGACGACGGCGGCGGACCAGCCCACCAGCCGTCCCTGGCGGTTCTTCCGCAGCGCGACCACCAGCAGGGCCGGCCAGACCAGATAGAACTGTTCCTCCACCGCCAGCGTCCAGAGTGGCCCGATGGCCATGCTGACATCAAAAGGAAGCGGCAGGTCCTTGAGATAGCCAAAACCGGCAAGAAGGGTGTAACCGATGATTCCCTTGGAACGGTCCCCCAGGACGTCCGCCGTCAGTTCAACGATGGCATAGACCCCCAGGAAGGCAATGAGCGCCGGCAGCAGCCGGAAGGCCCGGTGCGCATAGAAAAGGCCGTAGCGAACTTTGCGGTGCCGTTCGATGTCCCGAAGCAGCACGCCCGTGATCAGGTACCCGCTCAGCACAAAAAAGGCTATGACTCCGACGATTCCGGCACCCTGAAAGACCCCTGGCCAGGAATGTCCGAGGAGAACGGCACCCACGGCAGCACCGCGCAGGACGTCCAATCCGTCCAGCCTCTGCCGCACCGTACTTTGCCCGGCTGCCCGCCCGGCAACCGTTCCGACCGTTCCGTCAACCAGCAACGTCAAATGACCTCCACAGCCCTATCTGGATGAATTCATTTCGGGCGCCGGTTCGGTTCCAGACGCCGCCCCGCCCATTATTCCCGGCCAATCTGGACGAAACCTGATCCCTGGCGGGCGGCGCATAGTTCGTGGTGCCAGCAGTCAGCGGGGTTCGGGCGTTTCGCCGTTTCCGACCGCTTCGATCCAGTCGATGGCTTCGTCCGAGAAGTAGAAACCTGAGGGACCGCTTTCGCCAACCCACCAGGCATCGGCCTCAACGCTTCCTCCGGCGTCCGTGATCTCGGCGACGATCTCCGCCGGAACCGCGTCGCCGTTGTTATCAATCAGCCACGCCCTCGTGGACGGCTTCAGCTGCGCCCACCATTGCTCGATATCCATGGCCGCAGTCTGCCACCCTGGCGCCCATTCCACGACCCCCCGAAGGCGGTGGGTGGCTTTTGTCGAGCGAACGGCGAGGGTGACGGCAGCCGCGGTTCCGGTGGCGGCTCCCATGGCGTAGGCCATGTTCGTGTAGCTGCCCAGCCAGGCTGCCATGGCCGGTCCGGCGGCCGGGGCGAGGGCAGTAGCGGCTGTGAGCGGTGCAGCGAACGCGCCTTGAAGGGTACCAAGGCCGGCGGTTCCCCACCGATCAGCAACGACCGTGGCCTGCAGCCGGGTTTGACAGCCCCGGACGGCACCGGCGAGCATGCCTGCCGCGATCAGCAGGGACACCGGTCCCGGAAAGAGGGCGAGCACGAGGATGGCAACGGTGGCGGTGACCGTAATGACCGGCAGCCGCGCCCCGGAGGGAATGGCAGAGAAGATCAACCGCCCGCCAACCTGGCCTGCGCCGATAAGACCGAGCCCGAAGGCAGCCGTTGCGTAGCCGGCGCCTTTTTCCATCAGCAGCGGGATGATGTTCAACGTCACGGTGTAGAGGCCGAGGCAGAGCAGGACCATGAGGCCCTGAAGCCCGATGAATTCAGGGCTGCGGCGGATGTCGCGGACCCGGTGCCTGACAACTGCGGGGTTTACCCCGTGCTGGGCGGAGGTCCAGGACCGGTTGAGGTAGCGGGCGTGCAGCGGCACCGTAATGACTCCCAGGAGTCCGGCGAGGACCAGGAAAGCGGCCCGCCAGCCGATCCCGTTGCTCAGGACGGCAGTGAGCGGGGCGAAGATCGTGGAGGTGAATCCTGCGATGAGGGTCAGGACGGTTCGCGGCCCTACCCTGTCCAGTGCACGTCCCACTGGTACGCCCGCAGCTGCCGAGAGAAGCAGCCCCGCGGAGAAGGCTCCGGTGATGAGGGCCGGGTCCCAGCCGGTGTCCTCGCTGATCGGCCGGACCGCGGCGGGCAGCGCGTAGTAAAGGATGCCCCAGCCGGTGGCCTGGGTAACGCACAACGCTGAAGGCCGCCCCGCGGTGCACCCTCTGCGAGCAGTGTCCGGGTTACCGCGGGCGCGGGCACGGCTACTTCCCGGTCAGCTCCGCGTACAGCTTCTGGACCCGGGCTTTGATGTCATCCCGGACCAGGCGCATGCGCTCCATGCCTTCGATGCCGCGTTCGGAGGGCTCATCCGTTTCCCACACCTCGAACCGGGTGCCATCGCGCGGCTCGACCTTTGCTTCGGTGCCCAGCACGACGACGACGTCCACGGCGTCCAGGACCGCGTCGGTCACAGGTTTCGGGTGCTCGCCCGTGATGTCGACGCCGAGTTCGGCCAGGGACTCAACGGCCTGGGGATTGAGGGCCTTGCCCGGTTTGGTGCCCGCGGAGTAGACGGTCACCGCCCCGCCTGCGAGCTGGTTCATGAGACCGGCGGCGAGTTGGGATTTGCCGCCATTCTTGCTGCAGACGAAGAGGACGGCCGGGGCCTCCCCCGGACGGGTGGTTTCCTGGGTCATAAACTAGTCGTTTCCTTTGGGAGCAGGGATGCGGTCAAGGGGTGGTTCAGTTGCTGCCGGAACGTCCGTGGGAAAGCCCTGTGGGGAAGCCGACCAGTACCGGTTCGGGGGCGGAACAGCAGCCTGCATCCGCCGTTCCTGCGGAGGCCGGGGCCGGCACGTCGCAGCTGGTTCCGGCGTCGGACGAACAGACCCCGGTTTCCGGAAGCTCCAGGTGAACCGTGTCCGCTGCTTCGCGCTCCCCGGCGAGGGCCGCCACCACTGATCGGACCTGTTCGTAGCCGGTGGCCAGCAGGAAGGTCGGCGCCCGGCCGTAGGACTTCATGCCGACGATGTAGAAGTCCTGCTCCGGGTGGGCAAGGAGCTTGGCGCCGTGGGGCGCAACGGTGCCGCAGGAGTGGAATTCGGGGTCGATCAGCGGTCCCAGCTCCCGGGGCGCTTCGACGGCAGGGTCCAGATCGAGCCGGAGTTCGCGCAGGATGTCCAGGTCCGGGCGGAAGCCAGTGCAGGGAACCACGACGTCGGCCTCCAGCGTGCGGCCGTCGACAGCTCCAACGGTTACGCCCGACTCCAGGGCCTTGAGGGAAGCAATGCCGAAGCCGGTGTGCAGTTCAATGGTCCCTGCCCCGACGAGCCGGCGGAGGCGGCTGCCGAGCTGTCCGCGGGCAGGCAGTCCGTCCGCGTCACCGCCGCCGTAGACCTTCTCGGCGGACGGCCCGCGCACGGCCCACAGGATCCGGGTGTCCGGTTCTTCCTTGGCAAGGTCGGCGAGGCTGATCAGGGTGTTGGCTGCGGAGTGACCGGCTCCGACCACCAGGACGCGGCGGCCGGCGAACGAGGCCCGGTCACGTCCCGTGACATCGGGCAGCGGCGAGGACACCCTGTCCGCAGCCGTGTCTTCGCCGATGGCAGGCAGGCCCGAGGTGCCGAGCGGGTTGCGGGTGGACCAGGTGCCGGAGGCATCGATGACACCTGCCACGGCATGGTCGCGGATTTCGCCGTCCTGGTGTTCCACCCGGACGAGGAACGGGGTGGTTTCGCGGTGACGGGTGCGGGTCTTGTCCATGCCGGACCGTGTCACAGCGATGACCTTTGCACCGGTCTCCAGCCGTGAGCTGATGGCTGGCAGTGCGGCCAGCGGGGCCAGGTAATTGTCGATCAGTTCCCCGCCATAGGGCAGCGCCGTAAGCCGGGGAGATTCCCAGCCGGCGGCTTCGAGCAGGCGGACGGCGGCGGCGTCGATGTTGTACCGCCATGGCGAGAACAGCCGGATATGGCGCCACTGTTCGATGGCCGCGCCGGCGGAGGGCCCGGATTCGAAGACCAGCGGTTCCAGGCCGCGCTCCAAAAGGTGCGCCGCGGTGGCCAGGCCCACCGGGCCGGCGCCGATCACTGCAATGGGAAGGTTCGTCGTCGAATCCATCAGGTCCTCTTTCTTCAGTAGGTGCGGCGGCCTCTAGGCGTGGGTGGGTTCTTCCACCAAAGCCGTGGCGATGCTGTCCGCATCGTCCAGGGCGGCCAGGTAGCGCTCAGCATCGAGGGCTGCTGCGCACCCGGTGCCCGCAGCCGTGATGGCCTGGCGGTAGCGGTGGTCCACGGCGTCACCGCAGGCGAAGACGCCGGAAAGGTTGGTGACCGTGGTGGGAGCGTCCACCTTGATGTAGCCCTCGGCGTCGAGGTCAACCTGGCCTTCCACAAGTTCCGTGCGCGGCAGGTGTCCGATGGCCACGAAGATGCCGGTTGCGGCCTGCTCGCGGGTTTCGCCGGTCCGTGTGTCCGTCAGGGTCACGCCGGTGACTTTGCCATCGCCGTGGATCCTGGTGACGGCGGAGTTCCACGCGAAGCTGATCTTGGGATTGTCCTTGGCTCGCTGGGCCATGATGCGGGAGGCGCGCAGTTCGCCCTTGCGGACCACCACCGTAACAGTCCGGGCGAAGCGGGTCAGGAACGTCGCTTCCTCCATCGCGGAGTCCCCGCCGCCGACGACGACGATGTCCTGGTCGCGGAAGAAGAACCCGTCGCAGGTGGCGCACCAGGAGACGCCGTGGCCGCTGAACTGCTTCTCTTCAGGCAGCCCCAGCTCCTTGTAGGCGGATCCGGTGGCGAGGATGACGGCGGGCGCCTCGTGGGTGTCGCCGGCGCCGGTGACCACGCGTTTGAGGTGCCCGGCCAATGTCACTTCAGTGACGTCGTCGAACACCACCTTGGCGCCGAAGCGCTCAGCCTGCTGCTGCAGCCCGTCCATGAGCTCAGGGCCCTGGATACCGCCGGGGAACCCGGGGAAGTTTTCCACCTCGGTGGTGTTCATCAGGGCACCGCCGGCGGTGACCGATCCGGCCAGGACCAGGGGCTTCAGTCCCGCCCTGGCGGCGTAGATGGCTGCGGTGTAGCCGGCGGGGCCGGACCCGATGATGATCAGCTGTTCGGTGCTCGCGGGGGTGCTCACAAAAGGCTCCTTGGTCCGGGACGGTTACTTGGCGGCGGGGATGAGGGATTCGATCAGGCCCTGGATGCGGGTCTTGATTTCGTCGCGGATCGGGCGGACGGAGTCAACGCCCTTACCGGCTGGATCCTCCAGGACCCAGTCCTCGTAGCGCTTGCCGGGGAAGTACGGGCATTCATCGCCGCAGCCCATGGTGATTACTACGTCGGATTCCTTGACAGCTTCCGTGGTGAGGACCTTCGGGATCTCGGCGGACATGTCGATGCCGAGCTCGGCCATGGCTTCGACTGCTGCCGGGTTGATTTTTTCGGCGGGCTGGGAACCGGCGGAGCGGACCTCGATTTCACCGTTGGACAGGGTAGTGAGGAAGGCTGCGGCCATCTGTGAGCGGCCCGCGTTGTGGATGCAGACAAAGAGGACGGACGGCTTCTTGGCGGTTTCGGTGCTCACAGTGTTTCTCCTGGAATCAGTTTCGGCATCGCTCGATGGAACATTGATGATGATCGATGTAATGAGTATTGGTAATAGATTGATGATTGTCAATATGTCACGGACGCAGGCAATCGCCACCCGATTGCGCGGGCGGCGATGAGGCGGCGATTATGCGGTGAGCACACGGGGCGCCAGGTCCTGGACGCGCCGCGCTATGTCCGCGAAGGCCGCCTCGAAGGCTTCCTCCGTGCCCAGGCGAACCGGATCCGGCACTGACCAGTGGGCGCCGGCAAGGCCTGGCAGCTCCTCATGCGCATTGTCGCAGACGGTCACCACAAAGTCCCCGCCCTCCGCCACCTGGTCCAGCGTGCGCGGAAGGCAGCCTTCGAGGTCCATGCCGTGGCGGCGGGCCACGTCGATGGCACCCTGGGCGACCCGGTCCGCCGGGTGAGTGCCGGCCGACATGGACGGAACATGGCTGGCCTGCTGCCAGAGTGCGGCGGCAAGCTGGGACCGGGCGCTATTCCGAGTGCAGACGAACAGCACACGACGGGCATCTTGCCCGCCGCCTGGCACCAGTCCCTCCAGCGCGCCGGCTGCGAGACGGAAATAGCTGCGGCGCCGGTCGGCCTCGGAGCGGCGGCGCACGGCCAGTCCGGCGTCTTCAAGGGTGCGCAAATGATGCGACAGCAAATTGGATGACATCCCCAGCTCGGCCTGGAGCTCCGTCGGGGAGAAGTCCCCCAAGGTCAGCAGGTCCACGATGCGCAGTCGCGCAGGATCGGCAAGGGCCGCGTGCCTAGCGACCCGAATCCTAAACTCCCCAGTTGCCTCAATTTTCATTGATTCAATTTTGACTGAGTTTATTCTTTCGGTCAAGCTGTTTGCATGACTTCAAACCAGCCGCCCCTGTGGCGCCGCGCCGCTGCCGAACTGCTGGGCACCTGCCTGCTCGTGACCATCGTCGTCGGCTCCGGCATCGCCGCCCAGCAGCTCTCCCCCGGCGATGTTGGCCTGCAGCTGCTGCAGAACAGCACTGCTACGGTGCTGGGCCTGACCGTGCTGATCCTGATGCTCGGACCGGTGAGCGGTGCGCACTTCAACCCCGTGGTCTCCCTCGCCGACTGGATCCTGGGCCGGCGCAGCCGCTCCGGATTGACCTTGCCGGAACTCGCCACCTATGTGGCAGCCCAGACCGCAGGGGCAATAAGTGGCAGCGTGCTCGCGAACGCGATGTTTGAGGTGGGGACCTCCATCTCCACCAAAGAGCGCGCCACCCCGGGCCATCTGCTCGCTGAGGTTGTCGCGACTGCGGGGCTCATTCTTCTCATCTTCGCCCTCGCCGCCACCAAGCGGGGCGTCCTTGCCGCGCCGGCTGTGGGCGCCTACATCGGGGCCGCATACTGGTTCACCTCCTCAACGTCGTTCGCGAACCCGGCCGTAACGGTCGGCCGCGTCTTCAGTGACACGTTCGCCGGCATCGCCCCTCCTTCCGTGCCAGGCTTCGTCGTGGCGCAACTGATCGGCGGGGCAATCGGCCTCGGCCTTCTCCTCGTCCTGTTCCCCGCCGCAGCCCGCGCCGCGGACGACGTCGTGCTCCCGCACAGTTCCGCGGCGGCCGGCTAACGTAGTTTTGCGGGACGTCCATACATTGATGATTATCAATGTCGGGGCATAATAGGTACATGAACTCGCTGCCCGTACTCGAGCCGGTCACGGATGAAACCTGCTGCGCCCCGGCAGGTACGCCTGCCCTGGGCGCAGAGGAGGCAAAGCAGAAAGCCCTGGTCTTCAAGGCTCTGGCCGATCCGAACCGGCTGCGCCTGCTCTCCATCGTCAAGGCGGACGCCTCCGGTGAATCCTGCGTGTGCGACCTGACCGGGCCGCTGGACCTTGGCCAGCCCACGGTCTCCCACCACCTGAAGATCCTGGTGGAAGCCGGGCTGCTGCACCGCGAGAAGCGCGGCACGTGGGCCTACTACTCCCTGGTTCCCGGAGCCCTGGAGCAGACGGCCGGACTTTTGGCCACCCTGTGACCGCACCGGTCCCACCCAGTATCACCATCCGTTCCATGCACGACGGCGACTGGCCGGCCGTCCGGCGGATCTACCGTCAGGGGACCGCCACCGGCCATGCCAGCGCAGCCCCTCCTACGCCTGGCGTTCAGTAGCTGGCGGGACCCGCAGGCTGCCATACCTCTCCATGCGGTGCCAGCGAAGGTGTACACCCGCCAACGCCGTGACCACGGACTGGATGACCACGAGATACATCAACTGCCGGTAGACGAACTGCTGAAGCGGAAGCGTCCAGAGCGGCCCGAGCCGTTCCCTGTCGAGCCGGAACGCGTAGCCGGCCATGAGTAATTGGACCACCAGGAAGACGAACCAGAGCGCCGCGATCCGGAGTGGATCGAGGAAGATCAGCCCGTAGACCGCAAACACGTCGACGATAGGGGCAAACAGGGGCAGCAGCACCTGGAGAACGAGGAGGTAGCCAAGTCCGCGCCGGCCGAGCTTGCCGGCGGCTCCCCGCTGCACCACCGCGCCGCGGTGCTTCCACATTGCCTGCAACGTGCCGTAGCACCACCGGTACCGCTGGCGCCACAAGGCGCCAAGGGTGGCGGGGGCCTCGGTCCACGCCCGCGCGTCGTCCTGGTAGACGACGCGCCAGCCGTCGCGGCACAGGGCCATGGTGAGATCCGTGTCTTCGGCGAGCGTGTCGTCGCTAACTCCGCCGACCCGCAGCAGGGCGTCCCGGCGGAAAGCACCAATGGCCCCGGGGACGGTAGGCATGCACTCCGCGACGTCGAACAATCGGCGGTCCAGATTGAAGCCGACGACGTACTCGATGTGCTGCCAGGCACCGAGGATGCCGCCGCGGTTGGCCACCTTGGTGTTACCCGAAATTGCCCCGACCCGCGGGTCGGCGAACGGCTGGATCAGTGAATGGACCGTATCCGGCTCGAAGACGGTGTCGCCGTCGACCATCACCACAAGGTCGTGGCTGGCAGCGTCAAGACCGGCATTAAGGGCCGACGGCTTCCCTCCGTTCTCCTTGCGGATCACTGTGACGCCGGGCAAGCCGAGCGCTTCAACGATGCCTGCAGTCCCGTCGGTTGAACCGTCGTCGACCACGATGATCTCCACGGGGTGGGTCGAGGCAACGATGGAACGGACCGCGGCTTCAATGCCGACGGCCTCGTTGTAGGCAGGGACGATCACGGTGACGGGCTCGGTGATCTCCGGCCTCACGGGCACGTCCACGCGCCGCCGGCCGCGGCTCACCGACTGGACACGGCGCGCAGCCCGGCTGTGGCGCGCCGCGAAGCCGACTACCAGGACTGCACGGACTAGCGTCACGATGCCGGCCGCAACCAGCCCCCACGAGATAGCCGTGACGACGAAATCGCTGAGCTGGATGCCCCGCACGAACGCGGTTCCGGTCATCTGTTCCGCGGTGGAAGCGTCCCGCATGCTGTCAATCCCGATTGCGTCGCCGACAGTTGTCACACGGTTGCCCTGGCCGGCGAACCGCGACAAGGCGGAATCGAGCGCGGCGACCGTCTGCTCCCTGTCGCTGCCGCCGTCGTGCATGAGGAGCACCTGCCCCTGCGGACCGGACAGGGCGAGATTCCGCTCGATCGTTTCAACTCCCGGCCGCCGCCAGTCCTGGCTGTCGACGGTGCTCAACACCGTGATGTACCCCTCGTCCGAAGACGTTCGCATGGCGGACCAGGTGCTGTCGTTGATCGCTTCGTTCCCGGAGCTGTACGGTGGGCGCAGCAGCGAGGTGGCTTGTCCGGTGATCCCGGTGATCGCCTCCTGAGCACCCTGGACTTCGAGTTCGCGTCGCCAGGACGGGGCAGTGCCGAGATCAGTGTGGGTGAGCGTGTGCACGCCGATCTCGTGGCCTTCGGCGATGATGCGGCGCACGAGCTCGGGGTTGTCGATGGCCGCGGAGCCGACCACAAAGAAGGTCGCGTGAACCTGATGCTTTCGGAGGACATCGAGGATCTGAGGGGTCCAGACAGGGTCCGGGCCGTCGTCGAACGTGAGCGCGAGCGTATGGTCCGGAGGACTCGCGGTGCGGACTTCCCCGCCCCGGGCGTCTACTACGGGGCCGCCGCTCGAGACGGCATCCGGCACGCTTCCCGCAGACGCACTCGCCGGCACGGAGTCGTCGCCGATCCCGGCAAGGTGGTGCATGTATCCCTGCACTGCGAGGGCAATTCCCAGCGCAAACAGGACGGCGATGAGGACGAACCAGTGGGCCCTTACACTGACGGGAACTGCGGTTTTAGCCGGGCGACGTGCACTCACGGCTGCGACGGGGCAGATGGCCGCGTGGTCTGACCCGGAGCCGTCCCGCTCTTGCCTGGCGAGGTGGACTCGGGGGGCGGCGCCGGAGCCGTATCAGGATCAGAGGGGGGCGTCTGCTGAACGTCCGTGCCACCGGCCGGTGGCGCCACCGGAACGGCCGAAGGTTCGGTCACCGGTGCCTGGAAGGCGGCTGGCGCAGGCACGGCCTCGCCAGCCGGGGGCGCTGAATCGTTTGGCGCCGGCGCCGAAGGGGATGAAGGAACGTCACCGGCCGCAGGAGCCGCCGGGGCCGGAGGCAGAGGGAGGTACGGGGCGGCGACATTGGGCCCCCCGATGAATGCAACCAGCAGGAGAACGACATATCCGGCCACAAGCCCCACCGACCCGAGGCCGACAAGCTTCACCAGCCGCAGGCGCCGGCCCGATCCGTCTACAAAGACCGGCCCACGCGGAGGCGCGGGCGTCGGCTGATCGGGCGTTTCATCAAGAGCTAGCATCGGGCATCAACCTTAGATGATCCGCCATCCGTATCCCAAAAGCATGACCATGAAGGCGAACGGGGCTGCGGCATCTTCCGGTACCGCTGCCCGCGCTCCAGGACTCAGCTGCGGGCAACGGTCATGTTTTCGAGGACGACGGCGAGGCCCTGGCCGACGCCGATGCAGATCGCGGCGACGCCCCAGCGCTCACCGGAGGCCTGCAGGGACCGGGCCAGGGTGCCCAGGATCCGGCCGCCGGACGCGCCCAGGGGGTGGCCCATCGCGATCGCACCGCCGTGCCGGTTCACAATCTCATGGTCGATCCCCCAGGCGTTGATGCACGCCAGGGACTGCGCGGCGAACGCTTCGTTAAGTTCGACGGCGCCCACCTGCTCCCAGCTGATGCCCGCCTTCGCGAGGGCCTTGTTCGCAGCCTCCACCGGGGCGTACCCGAAATACTGCGGATCGTTCGCGTGCGCACCCCGGCCCGCGATCCGCGCCAGCGGCTCCATCCCCAGGATCCCCGCGGCGTTCTCCGAACCGATCCACGCCGCGGACGCCCCATCAGAGAGCGGGGACGCGTTCCCGGCCGTGACCGTGCCGTTCTCGGTGCGGAACACCGTCTTTGGGCAAGACGCCCATCGTGGTCAATGACGCCCCGGGCTTCGCCAGTTCTCGCCTGGGCGTCGCCATTGCACTGGAGGCCATGCGAATGCTGGAAGAAGGTGTGGCCAGCGCACAGGATATCGACGCCGCGATGGAACTTGGCTACCGGCACGCATCCGGACCGCTGCGCACCACGGACATCGTGGGGCTGGACGTGCGCCTTGGCATCGCCGAATACCTGCATGAAACGCTAGGTGAGCGGTTCGCCCCGCCCCGCATCCTCCGCGACCTGGTGGCGCGCGGCGAGCTGGGACGCAAGTCCGGCAAAGGTTTCTACGACTATTCCTGAACTGCCTCGGCCGAGTAAGTCAGTGGCGGCCAGCGACACCGCTGGCCGCCACTTACGTTCACGCGTGTTGAATGGCGTTACTGCGGTGGGAAGCAACAGGAGCTGGTCGCTGTTTGTACCAGGAGCACCCGGGACGCTGGCGGCTAGTCTCAGCGGATGCGCACTGCGGTAATTGCGGATGATGCGGGTGCAGGGACAGTCCGTTGTAAGGGACTTGAGGGTCAAAGTTTCCCTGAGGCCCGTCAGAACCAGTGCCAGACGTCCCTCATAAGCCAAACGAGAAAGGCGGCGAAAGCGAAGGGTGGCAACAAGTACAAAACCCAGATACCGTGCATTCGACGCTTGGCCATTTTCGCTCCCTTCCGCTACAGGACAGTGCCCCCAGTTCCGCTTGCCATGACCAGAGCGTAAACCACGGTCATGTCCCAAAAACAGCCCATCCTGAAACGAGCTCCTGGCTGCCCGCATTCCAATGCATTTATCCCAAGACAACTGGTTCCCATGGCGAACGGACTTTTCGGCCGATATGGCGGGCCGATCATCTTTTCGGGCCGCTCAGGGTTCGGTCTACGAGTGAGCCGATGCGGGACCGCACAGAAGCAGTGCCGAGCATCTGAGCTAGGTCATTCGCTGTTACTTCGGCGCATTCTGTGAATCCAAAGGTTTCGGGCAACGTCGAGGAGCACGAACACAGTCACGATCGTTCCAACCATTACGCCGAAATTTGGATGGCCCGGAGGGAACATAAAGGACATGACCAGTACGGTCACGCCGATGGTGACTATCAGGCCCAACATAGATCCGAAAATTTCTCGTTTTGTCATTTAGCCCTCCGGAGCCGGACAACCGGCGGCCTAGTTGTATTGACCTGAGAGGTTAGTGACGCGGCTGGCCGGTGTCTGACCCTTAAGGGCAGTGTGGGCTCGGTGGTGATTGTAAGCATGGAGCCAGTCGGGGAAGGCGGCAACACGCTCGGCCTCGGAGCGGTAGGGGCGGGCGTAGGCCCATTCCTCCAGCATCGTGCGGTTGAACCGTTCGACCTTGCCGTTGGTTTGCGGGCGATAGGGGCGGGTGCGTTTGTGCTTGATGTCCGGGCCCAGGGCTTGGGCGAAGGCGCGGGACCGATAGCAGTTTCCGTTGTCGGTCAGGACGCGCTGGACCGTGATCCCTTGGGCTTGGAACCAGGCGTTGGCGCGGTGCCAGAAGGCTGCTGCGGTTTCCTTTGTCTCGTCGGTGAGGATCTCGGTGTATGCAAGGCGTGAATAGTCATCGACGGCATTGTGGAGGTAGTGGTAGCCGGGCCGGCGGTTGGATGGAGTCCGGGCCTTGTTCCGGCGTCCGGTGGCCCTGCCGAGGGCGCGGTGTCCGCCGCCGTCCGGGATCCGACCAAGTTTCTTGATATCGACATGGACCAGGTCCCCGGGCTTCTCGTGTTCGTAGCGGCGGATCACTCTTCCGGTGCCACGATCAAGCCAGGCCAGTTTCGCCAGCCGGTAGCGGGACAGGACGCGGTGCACCGTGGAGGGGTGGATTCCCAGCAGATAACCGATCCTTGCCGGCCCCCACCGGCGGTTCACGCGCACGGCGATGATCCGCCGCTCCGTCCGCGTTGCTGTCCGCCGGGGCGAGGAATGCGGGCGGCTGGAACGGTCATTCATTGCCTCCGGGCCGTGCTCGCGGTAGCGCTGCGCCCAACGAGCCGCCGTTGGCACTGAGACCTGGAAGCGTTCAGCGGCACGGCGCAGACTCCAGCATTGGTCAACGACACATTGTGCGAGCTGCAGCCGGCCACGAGGGGTCAGAAGAGCGTTAGGGTGGGACATGAAGACCTCCGTGCGTGGAATTGGACTCTAGACAAGCCCCACTCCACCCGGAGGTCTTCTTCATGTCACCAAACCACGCCGCATGTAACTAACGTCCGTGGTCAATACACCTAGTGCGCTGTTGTAAGCTCGCACTCAATATTGCCCGGTCAGGGTGGCTTTCCGCTTGGGCAGAGCAACGGGCTGGCATTTGGCCCCAACCCTGACTGGACTCACCGGCCGACGCGTGCCCCTGCTCACCGACACTGCAGGAGGAGCTGTCCGGTCAGGTGCCTGTTAAAGGTCGCTATCGCTCTGAGCGACCAATTCCTGGCACCAACTAGTCCCACACGCCAGATGGTCAGTTTTCGGCCCGGTCAAGGTTCGGCTGTTGATGAGGTTCGAATAGCTTGATTGGACTGCCGGAGCCTCTAGCGGGTGATGCTTAGCGGCTCAATTCGTGCGGCACACGACACCCGCACTATGGTGGCGTCTGGCCCGGCGGCGCGGTTGTTCCTGCCAGTGTCATCGCACCAATCAATGCCGTACGGTGTAGCCTCAACTGTCGCGTCTCCTATGGCCACCTGGGATGGAACCTCAAAGGTGTAGGTGAAACCGCCTGCGTCATTCATCGGGGCAGTTGTGTTGATGACCTTCGTGCCGGCCGCATCGGTTACGGTGACCTGGATGCGGGCGTTCTCCCCATAGCGGGGATCACAGCCGGCGTCCGATGCTTGGACCGTCACCATGCCGCCGGGTGTCGCGCTCGGCGGGTTCACTGAGAAAGCCGACGGCATACAAGGCGGGTATCCGTCCCCCGAAGACACAATGCAACCTGACAAAAAAGTGATCACCATACCGGAACAGGCCGCAACAGACACCGCAAATCGCTTGCTGTGGCGGGGAAAAGAAACCTGGGAACAGAGCTTCATTTCATCATTATGGTTCGGTAGGCGCTGGCTTCATATTCATTCAGATACTCGTCCCCATATCGTTGTCCGAGAAACCACCGCGGAGCTAGAACGGCCCGCTCCTCACCGGAAGATGCCAGCCCGGGTGCGGGGAGCGCGCCATTCGCCGAAGATGGGTTTTGGCATTTTTTGATGCGATGAATAATGCCCGATTAGGTTGCAATCTTTCGGACCGCCTATTCTTTCCCACCTTGGAAGGGAGGCTCTGAAGAGGCCAACTTTCAGCCCGGTCAGGGTTCGGCTTCGCCCAAGAAAAGCTCTGTGCCTTCCCGGTGCTTGTTCAGTCGCGTCCAGTGCTGCCACTGGAGCTAATGGGTCCGCCTTGGTAGCTTCAACGCATGGCCATCAAACTTGAGAACGTCGGTATCGCCGTTCGCGATCTCGAAGCAACCATCGACTTTTTCGCCGACCTCGGGCTCACGGTCGTCGGCCGTGACACGGTCAGCGGCGAGTGGACCGACACTGCTGTCGGCCTTGACGGCAACCATGCCAAGATTGCGATGCTCCAGACACCGGACGGCCATGGTCGACTTGAGCTCTTCGAATACATCCACCCCAAAGCGATCGAGTCCAGCCCAACACGTCCCAACGATATCGGCATGCACCGCGTGGCCTTCTCGGTCGACGACATCGACAAAGCCCTAGAGGTAGCCGCGAAGCACGGATGCCATCCGCTACGCGGCGTGGCGACCTACGGCGACGAATATAAACTCACCTACCTCCGCGGTCCCAGCGGAATCCTCGTGATGCTCGCCCAGAAACTGAAGCGAGACTGACACCCGGACTAGGATCGCGGCATGGGATCGGCAGAAGACTTGTTCGAGGGGGAGCCAACTGGACTGCCCGTTCCAATGGCCCGCCGCACCGGGCTGTATATGCCAAGATCGGGCCCTGAGCCGCAGGTCAAGCATGTTGGAGGTTATGTCCTGTTCATGAGATTTTGTGCCGGGCACGGAGTGCGGGCCGAAGAACTGGCCGATGACCCTGGCCGACTGTTTTGGTTTCTTCGGACTTACGGGTCCGAATTGGAGCAGGACAGCATGCTCAGGTCTGCTGCAGCCATATTTGCCGGGAACACTATTGCCCGGCTGAGGCCAGACTCACGGTGGACCGCCTACGAAGGCGGCTCTCCTACGGTGGGAAACAGGAAGAAGCAGTTCGAGGTCGATCGCCTGCTCGACGGCCTGCGCAGCGCAGACGAAGCCGCGGTGCAGGCGCTCATTGATGTGTTGGCAGACTGGGCCCAGGAAAAGCCGGACGAGTCCCCGCCAGGGCTTCCTCTCCCGGTTTCACCGCCTGCAGAACACCCGCGCTACGTCCGGCCGCCCCTTCCCGCGGTCACGTACTACTCCGATGAAGGGAAACCCATTCCCTACGGTCAGCAATGGGGCGATGGCGGCCCGGACCCGGATTCCTATGGCATCGACAGCCACCCGGAGCGATTTGCCGGCCTTCACAGGGTGGCCCTTGCTCTCCTCGATTACTTGGCTGCCGTGTACGACGTGGAAGTCCACGAAAGCCCGGCGCACGCCGCGGCTCTGTTAACAGAGGCCAGAGACGTGCTGCAGGCGGTAAAGGTCACGCCGCGGCGGTCCGGGGCAGCGTCCCTGACGTTTGTGCTGACCGGGTATCCGGGCGTCTTAGTGCACGCCGGAGTGCTGCACGACTTTCCATTTCCCGTGTGCGGCTGCGATGCATGTGACGAAACGGCTGAGACAACGGCAGACCGGATGGAGCGGCTGGTGCTCACCGTCGCGGCTGGCGGCTACCGCGAACGCTACCCCGTGGGCAGCCAGCGGTGGAGTGAATACGCGCTGACAGCGTACGACGGATCCGGCTCTGAAAGTGGAAAAGGTGAACCTGTCCCTGTCGCATCCTACCGACTCGACGACGCGGAGGTCCGGCTACGCGATATACCCGTCGCGTGGCGTCCCTGGCCGCTGCGCGGAAGCTGAACCTGGTATCAGGCGGCATGCCCGGGAAAGATGGCACCATGGGGACATGACTCCTGCTCACGGATTTCCCGGCTTCGTGCGGCGTCCCAAGCCCATCAAACCCAAGGCTGGTCAAGAATCGGTGTGGGACTACCCGCGGCCGCCGAGGGTGGAGCCGCGATCGGAACGTATTATTGTGCGCCTAGGCGGGCAGGTGATTGCCGACACCACCGATGCAGTGCGAGTCCTGGAGACGAGTCATCCGCCTGTCTACTATCTGCCGCTGGACGCATTCCCTGCAGGTGTACTGGTCCCGGTCGAGGGCACCAGCTTCTGCGAGTTCAAGGGAGAAGCGCACTACTTCGACGTCGTTGCCGGCGGAGTCCTCGTTCCCCGTGGCGGGTGGACCTACCCGGAACCGGCCCGGGGTTTCGAGGCCCTCAGCACCCGAGTGGCCCTCTACCCGGGTCCGATGGATTCCTGCGAGGTCGACGGCGAGCGGGTCACCTTCCAGGAAGGTAACTTTTACGGCGGCTGGATCACCACGAAGATCGTTGGCCCGTTCAAGGGTGGCCCGGGCACGGCCGGGTGGTGAGCGCACGTGATGCAGAGGAACGTGGAGGGCCGTCAGCTGGCGGGGTCGTACTGGAACGCGCGCACCTCCTGCGCGCATCGGCAGGCAGCCGCGATCTTCGCTGCCCATTCCAGTGCCGCATCGTACGAGGGCAGCTCCAGCACGGAGTAGCCGCCTTCGAGTTGCGCCGTCTGCGGGTAGGTGCCCTCGCTCACGGTCCCGTCGCCGTCGACCATGACGGGCGGGATGCTCTCGTCGATGCCGCCGCCGAACACCCAGACGCCGGCGTCCTTCGCCTCCTGCACGACCGCGTGCGACGCATCCGAAACTGCCTGCAGGTCCTCGTCGGGAAAGACCATTGCTGCACTCGGGAACGAGATCAGGTACTTCGTCATCGCGTCGACTCCTTCTTCGCACTGCAGGGACCGGACTATCCTCGCAGATGCGGTTGAGCTGCGCATCTGACTCAGCGGGCCCACGGCCTCCATCGCGCGAAGCGGTCCGTGATCCGCCACATCTCGACCGCTTAGAGGACTTGCGTGTAGTGCTCCACGACAGGGAAGGGAGCGTAGAAGTGGTGCAGTAATGCGCGCCAGTTCCCGTATTGCGCTGACTGTCGGAATCCAACGGTATGGTCTTCGAGCCGATCCCATTCAACAAGCAGCAGATAAGTACCCGGCGACTCGATCGAACGCGACAACGATAGTTTTCGGAAGCCAGGCATCGAGGCAATTATTGGCCTCGCCTGACTAAACGCCCGCTCGAAGTCCTGTTCTTGGCCCGGAATGACTGGCAAGACGGCATGTTCTGTAATCACCAGACCAGTCTCACATAGGGAATTCCGCACCTGGCCAGGTCGCATCAATTATCCGTCAGGGCCCGCGCTGACGCGGCTGATCGTTAGTTGCGCTTCCTGGCCGTCCTCCGCCCCGCTACGAAGCCCAGTCGGCGTCGTCGTAGGGGCGGCCGCGGAAGTGAGCGCGAAGGTATTCCCCCACCACTGCGGCCCCGAGGTCCCCGGCCTCAGGCGCAACCACGCGGCCGTCGACCCTGCGGGCCATCCGCTGAACAAACCGCTCCAGCCCCGGATCATCCCCAAGCCGGAAGAACGTGGCTTGCGCGCCTGCGCGGCCAAGGCGATCGAGCTCCGCAACCGTGACACGGATGGTCTCCGGGTCCGGCGGGTAGTCGAACCACGAGTCCCCGTCCGGCAACAAATGCGCGGTAGGTTCGCCGTCGGTCACCACGAGGAGGACGTGCTGCATCGAGGGGTGGCGGCGAAAGAACCGGCCGGCCAGCAGCAGACCGTGATGCAGATTGGTTCCCTGTTCCCGCCGGGACGCCAGGGCGATGAGCTGGCCAATGTCCATAGACTGCGCGTAGCGGCCGAACGAGATCAGCTGCAGCCGGTCGCCGCGGAACTTGGTGGTGACGAGGTGGTGCAGGGCGAGCGCGGTGCGTTTCATCGGCACCCAGCGTCCCTCGGCGGCCATCGAGAAGGAGACGTCCACCAGCAGGGCGACGGCGGCCTGCGTGCGGGCTTCCGTCTCCGTCACCTCGATGTCGTCCACGGCGAGGCGCAGTCCGCGGCCGGGGTCGCCGCCGTTGCCGATTGTGCGGCGGATGGCGTTGGTGATGGTCCGAGTGACGTCCCACGGTTCGGCGTCGCCGAACTCCCACGGCCGGCTGGAGCCGGTCTGCTCCCCCGCCGCCCCGGCAACGCGCGTGTCCCGGCGGCCCTGCCGGCCGGAAAGCTGCCTGGCGGTGTCCCGCAGCAGCGACCTGCCGAGCCGCCGCATGGCCTGCGGGGAGAGCCGGAGGTCGCCGTCGGCACCGCGCTGCAGGAAGCCGCCGTCGTGCATGGCCCGCTCGATTTCCGCCAGGGTCCGGGCCGACACCGCGGCATCCTGTCCCAGCTGGCGGGCGAGGGCGTCCAGATCCAGGTCGTCCAGACGCGAGCCGTTGTAGGACTGGGAGAACTGTTCAGCGAGCTCGTCCAGTTCGGCGAGGTCCTGCAGCACGCCGGTGCCGTCGCCGAGCCCCAGCCCTTCCTCGCCCTCGAAGCGTTCGGAACCGCTCCAGTCCTCGCCGGGTCGCAAGGCCTGAAGGTTGGCGTCGAGTTGGCCCAGCTGTGCCATAAGCTCGGGCGAGCCGAACGCCTGCGCGGAGAGCCGCATCAGCTCCTCGCGCTGCTCGGCGGACATGGACTGCAGGAGCCGCTGGGCGGCGGCCGCGCGCTGCGCGAGCGCGTCGATCAGCTCCTCGACCGACTGCGGGTTCTCCGGGAAGAACTGGCCGTGCTTCGCCATGAACTCCTGGAAGTCCGCGTCGGTGTCCTCGCCGCGCCGGTGTTTGTCGAGCAGCCCGTTGAGGTCCTGCAGCATCTCGGCCACGGCCGCGCGGTCCTCCTCCGTGGCACCCTCGAGGGCCTCCTTCATCCCGGCGAAACGCTGGTCCAGCACCTCGCGGCCCAGCAGGTCCTTGATCCGCTCGTAGGCCTCCCGCGCCGTGCTCGACTGCCAGTCATAGGACGCCAGTTCATTGACAGCCGCCGCCGTGGACCGGGGCAGGTTCTGCAGTTGCATTTCCCGGAATGCGCGGTCGGTGTTGTCTATCATGGCGTCGCGGGCGAGCTGCTTGCGCTCCTCCAGCACTGCGGTGTCCAGCAGTTTTTGGACCTCGTTGAGGGTGCCGTCCAGTTTGTGCCGGCCCAGCAGGTCCTTGCGCCGCTGCTGGACGCGGCCGGCGAGGTCGTCGAGCCCTTCCCGGTTGCGGCCGCCACGCCGCAGGTATTCCTGCAGGGCGTGCCGGGGCGAGTATCCGGCCATGACGTCCTCGGCGACGGCGTCCAGCGCCTCCGCCAGGTCCACCGGCGGGGCGAGCGGATCCGGCCCTCCCCGGTACCGGCTGTACCGGGACCGGTTGTGTGCGGTCATGGTGCTGCCTTCCCTATCCTGTGTCAGCCTGGGGCCATTGCTAGCCGTAAACCGTTTCCTCGTCGTCGGACTCCTTGGCGATCCGCCGTGCGAGGAAGAGGCCTTCCAACGCAAGTTCGATGGCCGCGGCCCGCTGCCCGTCGTTCTTGGCCCCCAGGCGCCCGCTGATCTCGTCATAGAGGCTCGACCCGTCAAGGGACGGAAGGTTCTCGAGGAACTCCCGGGCGGTGATCTGCTCCCCGGTAGTCACGGTAGTGTGACCGTCAAGCGCGGCCACGAGCGGGCCGAGGTCGATGCCATGGAAGTGCGCCCGCACGGCTTCAGCCGTCGCAGTCCGCAGGAGATGGTCGAGGACAGCCTGCTCACGCCCCTCCTCACCGGATTCAAACTCAATTTTGCCCGTGAGAACTTCAACCGCCGCCTCCAGGTCGACAATCCGGGCCACTGCCTCATCCTCCCCGCGCACGCTGGCCCGGCGCAGCGCGGCAGCGGCCACAGTCTCGGCGCCCGCGATGGCGAACCGCGCGGAAACCCCGGAGGTCTGGTTGATGGCCGGGGACAGCCGCAGCGCCCGGGTGTACCGTGCCAGAATTTCCAGGATGACGGGCGGGACGTCGGCCACCAGCCGCCCCTCCTGCCGAATGACGGCCACTTCGTCGTCCAGCTCTATCGGGTAGTGCGTGCGGATCTCGGCGCCAAAGCGGTCCTTCAGCGGTGTGATGATCCGGCCACGGTTGGTGTAGTCCTCCGGGTTGGCGGAGGCGACGACGAGCACGTCCAGCGGCAGCCGCAGCACGTAGCCGCGGATCTGGATGTCCCGCTCCTCCATCACGTTAAGCATCGCCACCTGGATCCGCTCAGCCAGGTCCGGGAGTTCGTTGATGGCGATGATGCCGCGGTTGGAGCGCGGAACGAGGCCGTAGTGGATGGTTTCCGGGTCCCCGAGCCGGCGGCCTTCCGCTACGCGCATCGGGTCGACGTCGCCGATGAGGTCGGCAACGGAGGTATCCGGCGTCGCGAGCTTCTCGACGTAGCGTTCCGAGCGGTGTCGCCACGCCACCCGCAGCCGGTCGCCTTCGGTGAGTGCCCGGGCGCGCGAGTGCTCCGTGATGGGTTCATAAGGGTGTTCGTTCAGTTCCGAGTCCTCGATCACCGGAGACCACTCGTCCAGCAGCCCCGCCAAGGTGCGGAGGAGGCGCGTCTTGCCCTGTCCCCGCTCACCGAGCAGGACGACGTCGTGGCCGGCAATCAGGGCACGCTCCAGCTGGGGAAGGACCGTCCTGCTGAAACCGTACATCCCGGGCCACGGATCACGGGCGGCCGCGAGCGCGGCGAGCAGGTTGTCACGGATTTCGTGGCGCAGGTCCTTGTGGACGTGGCCGGAGGCACGCAATTCACCTACGGTGAAGATATCGGGACGATCACTCACCTCTCTACGGTAGACCTCGAATACGGGGGGAATCGAGGGAATTTCTGAAGTTCCCGAGCGCGGACCCGAGGAACGGCCTACGCTTGGTCCTGATGACTGCAGCAACGCCGTCGGAATCGACACCGCCTTCGACATCGCAGGGCACCCTGCTCCTGCTGGTGCGCCACGGGGAAACGCCCACCACGGGAACCGTGCTGCCCGGACGCGCCCCCGGACTCCACCTGTCCGACCGGGGCCGGGTCCAGGCGGAACGGGTCGCCGAGCGGCTCACGGGACTTCCCATTGACGGCCTCTACTCCTCGCCGCTGGAGCGCGCCCGGGAGACTGCAGAGCCCACCGGAGCGCGCACCGGGCTCGAGGTGAACGACAACGCCGGGCTGATCGAATGCGATTTCGGCGGGTGGACCGGCGCTGCGCTCGCCGGCCTGACCGGCCTGCCCGAGTGGCAGACCGTGCAGCGCAGCCCGTCTGCGTTCCGCTTCCCGGACGGGGAGAGCTTCACCGAGATGCAAGAGCGGATTGTCGCCGCGCTCGAGGTGCTGTGCGCCGCGCACGCCGGGGGCGTCGTCGTGTGCTTCTCCCACGCCGACCCGATCAAGGCCGCCGTGGCCCACGCCCTGGGTACGCCGCTGGACCTCTTCCAGCGGATAGTCATCAGCCCGGGGTCGGTCTCGGTTGTCTCATTCGTTGAGGGTCAGGCGCCGGCCGTACTCATGGTGAACTCGTCGTCGGAACCCTTGAGCGGCCTGAGGGCGTTGTGACAGGGGACAGCCGGTGTCCGGCCGGGAGCTGACACTGCTCGCCGAGGGCCGCATTGAGTTGCTTGGACGCATGCTGCGCAGCAGCAACGAGACGTTCCTCGTCCGGGTTTCCTCCGCTGAAGATTCGGCATGTGCCGTATACAAGCCCGAGGCGGGGGAACGGCCGCTGCACGACTTCGAGCCCGGGTTGTACCGGCGGGAACGCGCGGCCTACCTGCTGAGCGAACACCTGAGGTGGAATATCGTGCCGCCCACGGTAATACGCGAGGATTCCACCCGCGCCCTGCTCAAGGACATCACCCCGCTCGCGGAAACCGTACCGGCATGCGTGGCCGGACTCCTCGACGACGAGGAGGTCACCGCATTGCAGCGCCGGGTGCAGCGTTTGCTGCGCGACGGTGTGCTGCGGTTGACCGCACCGGGACACGGTACCCGTGGCCGCTCGTGTAGGTTACATCGCGGGATAGTCCCAGGCTCCCTCCGGACCGGCTCGTAGTCTAGACAGGCGCGTCGGAATTCCGTAGATTCGTAACAGCCCTAATCACCTTTCCAAGGTGGGGACCCCTTGCCGCCGGGTGCACGGCCGCAAGGAGAGCCGCTGTAGCCGAACGGTGGCGCCATGTTGCACCCGCGGAAAAGAGCCCTGATGGCCATCTCGCATTTCGAACGATTCCTTCTCGACGCCACTGCTCCGGATGACACACATTGTCCCCTGGGACCGGACTGTCTCTATGGCCTGTACACGAGCTGGTGCCTGCTTCACAGCATCGCTCCGGTGGACGACATCGCCTTCCGGGCTGCCATGGAGCGCTGCGGCATCGACCTGCGCAACTCCCGGCGGCGGATGAAAGGACCTGCCGCGGCGGACTACATCCTCTCCAGCTACCCGGCGACTGCCTGACACAGCCATGGACTTCGCGGCGGCCGATGAGCATCCGCTGGATCCTTTTCCCCATTACGAGAGAATGAGGCAGGCCGCACCCGTCTTTCATGACGACCAATCCGGCAGCTGGCATGTCTTCCGGTATGACGATGTGCAGCGGGTATTGTCCGAATATGCCAGGTTCTCCTCGCGGATGGGCGGTGACGACCCGTCCGAGACGGGGCAGTTGTTCGCGTCCAGCCTGATCACGGCCGATCCCCCGCGGCACCGGCAGCTGCGTTCCCTGGTGACCCAGGCGTTCACGCCAAAAGCCGTGGATGCTCTCGCTCCCCGCATCTCCCGGCTCACGGACGAACTCCTGGACGGGATCGCTGCCCTGGGATCGGCAGACCTGATCCAGGAGTTGGCGTATCCGCTGCCTGTCATCGTGATCTCGGAACTCATGGGGGTACCCGCTGAAGACCGCGACCGCTTCAAGCACTGGTCCGACGTCGTCGTCAGCCAAACGCGGGCCGGTGCGGTGAATGAGGACCAGCACGTCACCAACGTGGAGATGACCGAGTATTTCCTGAACCTGATCGAGCAGCGCCGGAGCCGGCCCGGCAACGACCTGATCAGCAACCTGCTCTCGGCCGAGATTGACGGGCAGAAGCTCAGTGTGGCCGAGCTGCTGGGTTTCTGCAGCCTGCTTCTCGTGGCTGGCAATGAAACGACCACCAACCTGATTGGCAACGCGGTTCTTTGCCTGACTGAAGTGCCCGGCACCATCGAGCGGTTACGGCAGGAGCCGGCCCTGCTTCCCCGGGCCATCGAAGAGGTGCTCCGCTTCCGGTCCCCCGTGCAGTCCATGTACCGGGTGACCGTAGCTGACACCACCCTGGGCGACGTCCGGATTCCGGCCGGCGCCCCGCTGGTCGCGTGGATCGGCTCCGCGAACCGCGACGAACGGCAATTTGAGCGCCCGGCGCAGTTCGACGTCGACCGGAGCCAGAACCGGCACCTGGCCTTCGGCCACGGCATTCACTTCTGCCTCGGAGCGCCGCTGGCACGACTGGAAGCAAGGATCGCACTGTCCGCCATGCTGTCCCGGCTGCCCGGACTGGCCCTCGCCCCGGGAGCGCGCCTGGAACGGATGGACAGCACCATCGTCTACGGGCTGAAGACGCTTCCCGCCGGCTGGCAGGCAGCCTGAGCAACAAGGCGCAGGAGCCGTCCGTGCCAGTCCGTCAGGCACCGGCAGGGAGCATCCATGCAACACTTGTTGCATGGATCTGGAGGTCACCCCCGCGCTCACGATCCCGTCGTCGGAACTCAGCTGGAGGTTCTCGCGTTCATCCGGGCCGGGCGGCCAGCACGTGAACACCTCGGACAGCCGTGCCGAGCTCTCCTGGAACGTCGCCGAGTCGGCTGTGCTCTCGGACGGCCAGCGGGCGATGCTCGTCGCCCGGCTCGGACGTCGCCTAAGCTCCGGGGTGATCACCGTGACTGCCGCCGAGCGTCGATCACAGCTCCGCAATCGACAGACCGCGCTGGCCAAACTGGCTGAACTCGTCTCCGAGGGCCTTGCTCCCGATGCGGCTCCCCGCCGTCCGACGAAGCCCACCCGAGGGTCGGAACGGCGTCGCCTCGCCACAAAGCAGCAGCGGTCGGCTACCAAAAGGCAACGCCAGCGGCCGTCCGCCGAATAGCTCCGACGCGGGCCGAAGGGTGGCCTGGACCCTGCCTTCGAAGCCTTGGACAAGGATCTAGGCGCGAAAACTCTCCCGGCGCGCCAGGAGCCGCGCGGCCACGATGACAACGGCAGTCGTCACCACACCGGACAGGAGCACTTCGTCGAACGAGAGCCCGTCGATGTTCGGCTGGAGCTCCGCCTCGGTGGCCCAGCCGAACCACACCTCGCTGGTGAACAGCCCGACGCCGAAGCACGCTACGGCCGCGATCACGATGGACCACAGCCGGCGTCCCACGCCCCCGCCCACAGTCAACCCCGCGACTATGCCGAGCCCAACGGACATCGCTCCCAGCACCGCCAGACCCTGAAGTCCCAGATCCCACTGCATGACGGCACCTCCCATCGCGCATGTCGTCTCATTCAATCGTCGACCGGGTGCCTCCTCCGGGCTAGGGGCGGAATGCCCCCTTCACCTCGAACCAGGCGCATGCCTTCTTCGGCGGCTTCAGAGGCACATCGGGAAATTGCCCACATCTGCCAGGGCACGTAGAGCCCGTTCCCTGGTCGCAGGCCACTCTTCCGTCAGCAATGACAGCACGACGATGTCCCGCCATGATCCGTCGTTCCGCCGCGAAGAACGCCGGCGGGTGCCCTCAACAGTGAACCCGAACCGTTTGAGGGACGACAGTGACCTGCGGTTTCGCGGATCCACATCGCATTCAACGCGCCCTGCTCCGCGGGCAAACACCCAGTCCAGCAGGGCCAGCTTCACCTCATGGTTTGCCTTCATTCCCCAGAAGGCCGGGCTGATGAGGGTCCGGCCGATTTTCACGCGCTGTGTCGGTGTGTGCGACTCCGTAATACCAGTGGTGCCAACGAACAACGGTCCGCCTGGCAAGCCCGTATAGTGCACCGCGAAGATCCGGAGACCTTCATGGCGCCGGTCGATGAAGCGGACCAATTCCTCGTGCGTACCTGGCCGGTGGTGCCCGTCACCGAACCCCGTGGCCCAGATGTCGTCATTGGCCAGGAGGTGCGCCAGCGGCTCGACGTCGTCCGGACTGAACGGCGACAGGACAAAGCGGCCTGTGGCCGTGTGGAGCGTCGGCAGGGCGCGGGGAAGGCGAAGTGTCATGGTGACCTTTCCTTGCGGGATCGTCCGGACAGCATCCGGGACCACCACTAACGCAGGGTAAACGCGAAGCGATCAGTTGAAGTCACTTTTCCTGTCCGAATTCAAGGTCTGGCCCCGCGCTACGACGGGTCCTACAATCGGGGTGGACGCAACCGGCCATGGCACCCCGGGATCGCCCGCGGGGGGAACAAATGTCATTCCAGCGGTGCCGGCAAGGATACGGACAATGACAGATATTCAGGGGCTCGTCAGCTCCCTCCGGCCCGAAGACCTGACTGCGCTGCAGGAGCGGGGCCCGGACCAGGTCCTGGCCCCGGAGATGCTTGATGCCATCGACACTGCTGCCGGCGGCCCCGGCGAGGGCCGCGGCTACTACGTAGTCCGCGGCAGCCTGGTACCCCTGGAGCGACGCCAGTACTTCCTCCGCGACGACGTCGTCGCAGCGATCTTTGCCCCCTTGACGGTTGAAGGCGCCGCCGGCGCGGACGCCTGACCGCCGTGCCGTCCATGGAGAGCCTCGAAACCGAACAGAAGTACGACGTCGATGCCTCCACAGCGCTTCCGGAGCTGATGCAGGTCCCCGGTGTGGGACGCGTCGCGGAACCGGTCACGGATCGCCTTGAGGCGGTGTACTTCGACACCCCCACCCTTGCATTGGCTGCCCGGCGCATCACTTTGCGCCGCCGTACCGGCGGCAACGACCACGGGTGGCACCTCAAACTCCCCGCCGGCGGCAACCAGCGGCAGGAACTTCACGCCCCGCTCGGACAACCGGACACCGTGCCGGAGGAACTGGGCCGCCACGTGCACGTGTACACCCGGGGAGAAAAACTTGTGCCCGTCGCCCGGCTAAGCACGGGGCGCACCACGCACAGGCTCTACGGTCCGGCAGGCGAACACCTTGCCGACCTTGCCGACGACATGGTCCACGCTGAGACCCTGCATCCGGCCCAGACGGTGCAGGATTGGCGCGAATGGGAGGTCGAACTCGTCCACGGCACGGAGCGCCTCTTCGCAGACGCCGAGGAAGTCCTTACCTCAACCGGTGCGGTCCGCTCGGGCCATCCCTCCAAACTGGCGCGGGCTCTCGGGGATGCCTGGCCGCCGGAACGGGTGGCCTGCACGCGGGAACCGCGGAACAAGGGACCCGCGGCCGACGTCGTATCCGCCTATCTCGGCGCACAGATCACTGAACTCTTCACTCACGACCCCGGTGTGCGCGTGGAAGCACCGGACGCCGTCCACCAGATGAGGTCCGCGACCCGGCGTGCCCGCTCCGCCCTGGCCACCTACCGTCCGCTCTTCGACAAATCCACCGTCAAGAAGCTTGCGGGTGAACTGAAGTGGCTTGCCCGGATTCTCGGCAAAGCACGGGACGCCGAAGTCATGCGTGAACGCCTCCGTCAGCATTTGAACGACTTGCCGGGGCAGTCCGGCACCGGACCCGTCGAGGCAACGATCGAGCATGAGCTCGAAACCACCTACAACACCGGATTCAGGGAAACCCTCAGCGCGCTGGACTCCGGCCGCTACCACCAACTCCTGACGGATCTGGAGAACTTCCGCGACCATCCGCCAACCACTCCCCGCGCCTCCCGGCCCGCGGGCACCACAACGGCCCCGCTGGTCGACAAGGCGGGCAAACGCCTCAGGCGTGCCCGCAAGACTGCCAAACAAGCCAAGTCCGGTGGCCGCGATGCCGCGCTGCACCAGGTCCGCAAGGACGCCAAAAGAGTGCGGCACGCGGCCGAGTCCGTCGAGGAAATCCACGGAAAACGCGCCCGCAAACTCGCCAAGGCGGCCAAACGGCTTCAGCAGATCCTGGGCGACCACCAGGACAGCGTCCTGGCCCGCGGACTCCTGACCCGGCTGGCCTCGGAGCCGGGGCTGCCCCCGGAAGCGGCGCGCACCTACACCCGGCTGCTGAAGATCGAAGAGGACATCGCCCGCGACACCCAGGCCGCGTACCGGAAGGCTGCCGCAAAGAACTCACTCAAGATCCGGCTGCGCCACTGACGAAGGCCTTACGAAGTGATGGACGCCGCGGCCCCCCGGCGTCAAAATAATCTAATGGACGACACGGAAAAGCCCGACACCATCGCCAAAATCACGGAACGGCTCGCCGCCCGATATCCCGAGGCACCGCGCCCCCTTGTGGGCCGGATTGTCGCGGAGGAATACGGAACATTGGATGACAGCAGGATCCGGACCTACATCCCCACCCTGGTGGAACATCGGGCCAAGGACCGCCTCAACCGCGAGTTCAACGCTCAAAGCGCTGAACTCTGACTTCGGTGGGACCCTTCAGTCTCCGACGGCGTCGCGGCCCCGGCGGACGATGAGCGGGTCCGGGTCGTACACAACCGAGGCATCTTTGTCGGCGTAGTCGAACTGGTTGAGGAAGAAGCGCATGGCGTTGACCCGTCCCCGCTTCTTGTCGTTGGACTTGACCGTGATCCATGGTGCGTGGTCGGTGTCCGTGCGCAGGAACGTCTCTTCCTTGGCTTTCGTGTAGTCCTCCCAGCGGTCCAGGGAGGCCAGGTCCACAGGCGAAAGCTTCCAGCGCCGCACAGGGTCGATCTGGCGGATCGCGAAGCGGGTTCGCTGCTCGTGCCGGGTGACGGAGAACCAGAACTTGCTGAGGTGGATGCCGGAATCCACCAGCATCTTCTCGAACAACGGAGCCTGCCCCATGAAGGTCTCGTACTCATCGTCGGTGCAAAAGCCCATCACCCGCTCCACGTTGGCACGGTTGTACCAGGACCGGTCGAACATCACGATCTCTCCGGCGGTGGGAAGGTGCTGGATGTAGCGCTGGAAGTACCACTGACCGTGCTCGCGGTCCGACGGTTTGCTCAGTGCCACGGTCCGGGCCGAGCGGGGATCAAGGTGTTCGGTGAACCGCTTGATCGTCCCGCCCTTGCCGGCGGCATCGCGGCCCTCGAATACGATCACGATTTTCAGGCCGTGATCCTGGCCCCAGTACTGAAACTTCAGCAGTTCCACCTGCAGGCGATACTTTTCGAGTTCGTATTCCTCCCGGGACATCCGCTCCTGGTAGGGGTAGTCCTCCCGCCAGGTCTGCACGGCCGAGCCCCCGGGGTCAATCAGCTCCGGGTCCTCGCCCTGCCCGCCTCTCACCGTGTAGCCCACCTCGACGAGCCGGTCTATGGCTTCACGCAGGTTGTCCCGGACCCACCACGAATCCCCGGGTGTCCACGGCCGGCCTAGCTGCACCATCCGGGTCTCCTTCCGGCATTGCCGAAGCGTCGACGGCAGTTTATCTGACGGATCATCAGCGGGAGAAGGCAGGCCGTGAGGTTCAGCGCGGCGGGCGTCACGCCGACGGGAACCGGCTCCCTCTACCCGCGGCGGTGGATGGACTTGTAGCTCAGGTAGGCATTCAGGCCTTCAATCCCGTACTCGGTGCCCAGGCCCGAGTCGTGCCGGCCGCCAAAGGGTGCGGCATGGTTGGAGGCGAAGAAGTTGATGCCTACGGAGCCCGTATCCATCCGGTCAGCAACAGCGAGGGCCGTTTCGGGGTCCTGCCCGAACACCAGGCCTCCCAGCCCAAAGTCCGTGTTGTTGGCGAGGGCAACCGCCTCATCGACCTCATCGTATTTGAGGACGCAGATCACCGGGCCGAAGATCTCCTCGCGGGAGATCCGCATGTCAGGGGTGACGTCGGCGAACACCGTGGGCTCCACAAAGTAGCCGCCCTCCAACCCGCCGGCCAACGACGCCGCACGGCCGCCGGTCGTGGCGCGCGCCCCTTCGGCAAGCCCCGATTCCAGGTACTCCAGCACAGTCCGGTACTGGGACTCCGTGGCACAGGGCCCAAAGACGGTGGCGGGGTCCAGCGGATCACCCTGCTTCCCGGCGGCGATGGTGGCCGTGACCATGTCCACTACGTCGTCGTAACGGCTCGCGGGTGCAAGAATCCGGGTGGAGATGTAGCAGGTCTGGCCGGTGTTGCGCATGGAGGAGCGGATCAGCACCTTGGACATGGCCTCCAGGTCGGCGTCGGGCAGTACTATGGCGCTGGACTTACCGCCGAGCTCCAGCGTGACCGGGCGCAGCAGCTCCCCGCATGCGGCGGCAATTTTCCGGCCCACGGGCGTCGAACCTGTAAAGGCCACCTTGTCCACACCGGGATGCTTCACCAGCGCATCTCCCAGCCGGCCGGAGCCGGTGACCAGGTTGACGACGCCGGCGGGTACTCCGGCAGCGGCCACCGCGTCGATGATCACACGGATGGACAAGGGCGTGGGCGACGCCGGTTTGATCACGACGGTGCAGCCGGCCAGCAGTGCCGGCGCCAGCTTGATGACCACAAGGTTGATGGGGAAGTTCCACGGCGCGATCAGTGCGCACACTCCCAGGGGATCGCGCCGGACCACAGACTCTCCCCCGCCGCGCGGGAAGGGACGGACGTCCTCACGCTCCAGGTATTCGGCCAGGGTCGCGAAGTAGCGGAAGATGCCTGCCGCGTTGGCCGCGGCACCGGCGGACTCGGCCACCGGAGAGCCGTTCTCCCGGGAGTTGGTCAGCGACAGCTCGTCAGCCCGCTGTTCCACTTCGTCGGCAATCCGCAGCAGATAGGCGGCGCGCTCGGAAGGTGTCAGACGGGGCCAGGCGCCGTCGTCGGAATTATGGAACGCCCGCCGGGCGGAGCCGACGGCGGCGTCCACGTCTTCGGGCGTGCCGTCCGGGACCGAGCCCCAGACTTCGCCCGTGGCAGGGTCGGTGACCGGGTTCCGGCCGGTGCCGCGGGATGGTTGCCAGGCACCGTCGACGAAAATCGTGTCCACGTGGGTGTGCGGCAGGGAGAGTCCACTCCGGGCTGTCAGGGCGGGAGCGTCATGGGTGGCGGACGTCATCGGATCACCGCCGTCTTCAGCAGGGCGTTGGAGCGGTCGAGGTCTGCGGCGGCCATGTCCACGGCTGCCTGGGTGATGAGTTCGGGCACGATCTCGGTGGCCAGCCTGTCCGTGTAGGTTGCCGGATCCATCTTGAACCACGAGGAGGCCAGCGCAATCCCGGCACGGTCGAACCGCCACAGCCGGTCGGCGTCGCGCATCAGGGCATCCTCCAGCGAGCGCGCCACGGGACGGGTGTCATGGCCGTCGATGATCTCGCAGACGCTTTCCACGAACGCGGCCGAATAGCCCAGCCCGGGCAGCACCCGGCGTGCCACGTCGCAGCCCTGCTGCTCGTGTTCGTAGCGGATGGCCGCCTTGCGCCAGTCCCCGGCGAAGCCCTCCGAAATGATGCGGGTTTCATCAACGTGGGCCCAGCCGGTGTCGTGGAGCAGGGTGGCCACCCTCACCAGTCCGGCGTCGGCCTGGGGGTAGGCCCGGCACAGCCGTTCGGCGAAGGCGAGGGAAATCGGCAGGTGGATGTCGTTTCCGCGGGTCCGTGTCTCGTGGACAACGGCCTGCCACAGCGCGTCGAGCTCCTCAAGGGCTGCAGGGGTGGTGCAGATGGGCGTGGTGTCCACCGGCCCCGGTGCGGGAACGGGCCGGATGCTGTACTCGGCGGCGAAGGCCTCGGCCAACGGGTCCGGATTTTCGGTATCCACAGCGGTGGGGACGGCGCCGGGGCCAGCCTCGGCGACCGGAGTCTTGGGGGTGCTCATAATGCTCCTTCGGGTGGGCCAACCTGCTGTCTGGGTACAGCTAGCTGTCCGTGGTGATGGTCTTGAGGGGTGTTGCGGTGTCCTCGGCGGCATCGGCCGGGATGTTCCGGCCCTTGGCCAGGGCGTTCTTGACAGCCATGAAGTCCAGCGGCGCATTGACGCAGTCCGCTGCAATGATCCGGCCCTGGCGGTAGTACAGGACGCTGAATTTGCCGCGTTCCTCGTCGCGCCGGAGCACGGTCCGGTCGTAGCCGTTGCAGAGGCCCGCGATCTGGAGCTTGAGGTCGGCCTGGTTGGACCAGAACCACGGGATGCCGGCGTATTCCTCCCGCCTGCCCGTGAGCGAGTAGGCCGCCACCTTGGCATGCTCGATGGCGTTGTTGACGCTCTCCAGCCGGATCCGTTCGCCCGGCTCGGAACCCGGCACGGGGTTGGGCATGTTGGCAACATCCCCCACCGCCACGGTGGTCCCGTCCGACGCCAGCGCGAACCGGTCCACCACCACGCCGTTGTCCACGGCCAGTCCCAGCTGTTCGGCCAGCTGGGTATTCGGAATGACGCCGATGCCGATCAGTACAATCTGGGCAGGCAGCACAGTGCCGTCCTGAAGTTCGACGGCGGCGACTGAATTCTGATTTTCACCTGCGGCGTCGTTCGCGGTAAAGCGGGCCGCGCTGGTGTTGAGCCTGATGTCCAGGCCGCGGGCGCGGTGTGCCTGCAGGAAGTACTCGGCGGTCTCCTCCCCCACGGCCCGGCCCACAAGGCGCGGACCGAACTCGAGGACCGTGACGTTCCTGCCCATTTTATGCAGGCTGGACGCGGCTTCGAGGCCGATGAACCCGCCGCCGATCACCACCACGTCCGTGGCGTTGCCCACCCGGGCCTTAAGTGCCAGGGCGTCGTCGGCGTTGCGCAGGTACAGCACGCCGTCCAGGTCCCCGCCGTCGATGTCCAGTTTCCGCGCACGGGCACCCACGGTGAGCGCGAGCCGTTTGAAGGGGAACTCCCGGCCGGAGGACGCATGCGCCACCCCGGACCCGTCCGCTTCCTTGTCGATGCGGACGATGTATTCGCCCTTGACCAGCTCCACGTTGTGCTCGGCCCAGTACTCGTTGGAGCGGAAGATGAGTGATTCGCTCTCCACCGTGCCTTGCAGGAACTCCTTGGACAGTGCCGGCCGCTGGTACGGGCGGTGGTCCTCGTCGCCGAGGAGGGTGATGTGCTCGTCGAAGCCCAGGGCGCGAAGGGATACAGCGAGCTGCACGCCCGACTGGCTCGCGCCGATGATCAGGAGCCCCGTCCGTGTGGGGAGGGTTTGTGCCCCGGCTGTGACGCTGGTCGGCTGCGCCGCTGCGTGGGTGCCCACGGCTACACCTGCGTTTCCGGGGTGGTGACGAACAGTTCGATGTCGTCCGTCAGGCGCAGCTGGCAGGACAGCCGGGAGTTGTCCTCGCGGTCCACGGCGGTGCCGTAGAGCATTTCGTCCTCCATGTCCTCCATGGGCGGCAGCTGCGAAACGCAGTCCTCCCGGACGAAGACGTGGCAGGTGGCACAGGACAGTGAGCCGCCGCATTCGGCCACGATTCCGGGGACGCCGTTGCGTACCGCGGTTTCCATGACCGAGTCGCCCGCGTTGCCCTGAACGTCGCGGACGGCGCCTTGGGCGTCGGTGAAGTGAACCGTTGGCATTGGTCCTCCTTGGATTGAAGTTGGATGTTTGGTTGGATGACGGGCTCGTCAGATGAACTGGCGGCCGCCGTCCACCACCATGGTCTGGCCGGTGTAGTAGGAGCTGTCGGGTCCGGCGAGGAAGAGCGCGGCACCCACGATGTCCTCCGGCTGGCTGGCCCGCTTGATCGCACCGCGGTCCACGCCGTAGTTCTCGGCGTTTTCCATCAGCCCGTAACTGGCCTCGGTGAGAGTGAAGCCCGGGGCGATCGCGTTGACCGTGATCCCCCGCCGGCCCAGTTCCTTGGCCATGACCCGGGTCATGGCCACCACGCCTCCCTTGGAGGCGACGTAATGCAGCCATTGCTCGGAGCCGCTGAAGATGGTGGCGCTGGAGAGGTTGATGACGCGTCCGCCCTCCGGGAGGTAGGGGCTGGCCGCGCGGGTCACCAGCCACGGGCCCTTGAGGTTCACGTTCATGACCAGGTCCCATTCGGCCGGGTCAATGTCCTCGAACGGGCTCCGGGTCACCCCGGCGTACACCGCGGCGTTGTTAAGGACGACGTCGATGCTTCCGTTTCCGAACTCCGCGCAGCTTTTCGCGAGGTCCTCCGTGGAGTCCACGCTGGTGACGTCCGCTGGGAAGGCTGCGGCTTCGCCGCCGATTTCGCGGACCAGCTTCGCCGTCTGCTCGGCGCCTTCAAGGTTGATGTCCGCCACCGCGACCCGGTAGCCGCGGCCGGCGAAGCCGAGCGCGAACGCCCGGCCCAGCCCGCCGGCGGCACCGGTGATCAGGACAGTTTTCCCTGCTTCAGGCATGGTCACGTCAGACATGGCTGTGGGCGTGCGCGCCGGAACCGGCGGCCAGGAGGTCAGGTTCCAGCGCGTCGAGGATCTGGACCGTGCCCTTGGTCCCGTCCACCCGCAGCCTCTGGCCGGTCTTGATGGTGGTGGAGGCCGAACCGGTCCCGGTCACGGCCGGAAGTCCGTATTCGCGGCACACGATCGCGGCGTGGCTCATCATGCCGCCGATGTCCGTGACCGTAGCCTTGATCTTCCCGAAGATCGGACCCCATGAAGGCGCCGTCACGGTGGCAACGAGGATCTCGCCCTGCTGCACTTCGGAGAGCTGGTCCGCGTCGGTGACAACGCGGGCCAGGCCTTCCACCACACCAGGTGAGGCTGCCATGCCGCGCAGTCCGCCGCCTTCCACCGCTTCGCCGGCACCCAGCCACTGCTGGACCTGCTCGGTGGTGATGCCCCAGAGCATCCGGGTGAAGGGTTCGGTGATGGACTCCGGCGGCGTGTTCAGCGCCGGGGCAGGCCGGGCGGTCTTGAGCGCGTCCACAATGCCGCGCCGGCGTTCGATCTCCTCCGGCCAGAAGTCCGGCCCGATCGGCTTGGCGCCGACGCCCCAGCCGGTGACCAGGTCAAAGAGTGCGTCGCGGACCTCGTTGCGGCCCAGGTAGAGGAGGTCGTCCGGTTCGGTCCAGAAGCCCTCGGCGTGCATCATGCGGGAGAGCTCACGGATCTTGCGCCAGAAGACGCCCATGGTCCAGTGCTCGATGTAGAAGTTGTGGTTCTCCACGTAGGGGTAGGCGGTGGCGGCAAGGCCGCGCTTGGCGTCGAAGACCGCCTGGTTGTCGCCTTCGAGCAGGTCGCGGTACTCCTCGATGATGCGGTCCCGTTCGATGATCAGGGCTTCGACGGGACGCATGATTTCCTGGCCGTCGTCCACGCGCCGGATGTAGTCCGCGATGTAGCCGAGCGGGATTTCCTGGTGCTCGTTCCAGTACTTGTCGTGGCCGTAGAAGCCGTTGCCCACCGTGAAGTTGAACCACGGGTCCTTGGCCCCTTCGTACTGGGCGATCCAGCGGTCCCCGCCCGGAGCGGCGGCGACGGCACCCAAGGTGGCATCGACGTCGTCCGTGTTGCCAAAGTGGGCCTGGAGTCCCAGTTCCACGGCGAGCTTAGCGAGTCCCTTGAGTTCGTCGTCCGGGCGGAAGAGCTCCATGTCCACGCCCTGCACCATGGTGGCGATCGACTGGTCCGGGACGTTCGGGAAGACCTGCTTGCAGAAGTTGAAGAAGTCCAGGTAGGCGATGTAGCCCAGGTTCAGGAATTCAAAGTGGTACTGCCAGTTCTGGTAGGCCAGCTGGATCAGGCGGTCGTAGCTTTCCAGCAGCTTTTCGGAACCGTCCTTGCCCTTGCCGGTAACGATGTCCTCCATGGGGACCATGTCCGGAAGTTTGGGGAAGGAAATGGTTTCCATCTCGGCGATGGTGCCCTTGACTTTGACGTGCCACTCCTTGAGCAGCTGCTCCCAGTTCTGGAAGTAGTGGCCCACGCGCTGCTCGAACAGCGGCACACGCGCGGCGATCTGGTCTTCCGGCACGGGGATGGGCGACATGTAGAGGTAGCCAAGGTGGATGCGGAATTCGATGCCGTTGGCGTTGGGGATCATCAGGTGCCGGGCGTTGTACTGGCCCAGGCACTTGACCGCGAACTCGCCGCCGATGGTTTCAAAGGGCTTGAAGACGGTGGGCCAGTGCTGGCTGTCGCAGAACCAGAACTTGGCGTCCTCCTGTTCCTTGAGCCTGTCCTGGAACACGAGGTAGTAGGGGTAGATCTTTTCCCAGCCGTCGGCGCCGGCGGGGACCGCTAGCTCGGAGGGTTTGGGGAAGGACTTCAGGGACATGGCGGTCCTTTCATAGGGCTCAGCGGTGAGCCTTGGTGTGTGGAGCCTTAGGCGGAAGGGTTGAGTGTTGGCGTGCTGAATGCGCTGAAGAAGCCGCCGGAGACGACCGGCTGCGGGGCCGTCTGCGGGGCAGGTTTCGAGGAGTGCACGGTCTCCGGGCGGGACTGGAGCAGCAGCAGGTTGTCGCCGTCGGGCAGGTCCGCGTCGAGGGCCCATTCGATGTCCTGGGGGCACTTGTAGTGTTTCTCGGCCCGCTTGGCCATCCGGGCGACGGCGGTGAGTTCCGCATCGGTGAGGCTGCGGCGGCCGCGGCGTTCGGCGTCGACCTCGCGTTCCACCAGGCGCTTGGCGCCGGCGTCGGGGACCAGTTCGGCGTGCTTATCGCCGAGGTGTTCGCTGACGACGGCGAGCGTCACCTTGTCCAGCAGGATGTTGTCCGGGGTGACCTGGCCGGACACCACCATCTCCCCCACCCCGTAGGAGGAGTCGATGGTGATCTTGGAGCGGTCACCGTTGGTGGGGTCCATGGTGATGGCGACGCCGGACACCCGTGAGTTGACCATCTTCTGCACCACAACGGCCATCGACAGGCCCTCATTGGGGATGCTGTTCTTGAGCCGGTAGATGATGGCGCGGGAGGTGAAGAGCGAGGCCCAGCACTGGCGGATGTGCTCGGTGACCGCTTTGACCCCGTCGAGCCACAGGTAGGTGTCCTGCTGGCCGGCAAAGGAGGCGTCGGGCAGGTCCTCGGCGGTGGCGCTGGAGCGGACGGCCACCGGCACCGGCGAGTCGAAGCGGGCCATGAGCGACTCGTAGGCGGTGATGGTCAGTTCACGCATTGCCGGCGGTACGGGGCGGGAACAGATGTCCTCGCGGATGGCGGCGGACACCTTGTCCACCTGGCCCATGTCCTCGGGATCCAGATCGGCGAGGAGCTGGTGGATGTGCCGGGTGATGCCTGCTTCGTCCATGAACGCATCGAACTGGGCGGTGGTGACCACAAAGCCGGGCGGGACAGGCATGCCGGCGGAGGTCATGGTGACCAGGGAAGCGCCCTTGCCCCCAAGGTTTTCAAGCTCAGGTTCGATGCCGCCGTCGAAGAACTGGATGTATTCATTGCTTTGCATGGGGTCAGGCCTTCCAGGTGACAGGAACGGTCTCGGGGACACGGAAGGAGAGGTTCTCGCGGAAGGCGATGGCCTCCGGGTCCTCGAGCTGCAGCTCCGGGGCGAGCCGGGCCACTTCCTCGAGCGCGATTTTGGCCTGGAGCTTGGCCAGCATGTTGCCCAGGCAGTAGTGGATTCCGAAGCCGAAGGAGAGGTGCTCGCGGGCGTTGGGGCGGGTGATGTCGAAGTCTTCGCCGGCTTCGAACTTGCTTTCATCGCGGTTGGCAGAGCCCATCAGGAGCAGCAGCTGCGACCCCTCCTCGATGGGGACCCCGCCCACTTCGGTGTCTTTCAGGGCCTTGCGGCGCCAGCCGACGATCGAGCCGGCGTAGCGGAGGACCTCGTCGATCGCTGCGGGGATTTTCTTGGGGTCTTCGACCAGCTGCTGCCACTGCGCGGGACGGGCCAGCAGCTCCCGCAGGGCATTGGCGATCAGCGTGGTGGTGGTTTCGTGACCGGCGAAGAGCAGGCTGTAGAGAACCGAGGCGATCTCATGGTCCGAGATTTCCGCGCCTTCGTGCTGTGCCTTCACGAGGTCAGCGGTGAGGTTGTCCCCGCCTTCCTCATGGGCCACGCGGACCAGGCGCAGGCATTCCTGCCAGTATTCGACCAGGTTGCGGGCGTGCGGGACCTGTTCCTCATCGCTCAGGTCACCCCACGTCATGGCGGCGCGGGAATCACTCCAGCGCTTGAAGGTGTCCACCCGGGTAACGTCCGCGCCGATCAGGGTGAGGATGGTGATGGTGGGGACGTCGTAGGCGAGGTCCTTGACCATGTCGCCGCGGCGCTCTTCGCGGGAGAGCATTTTCTCGATGAGTTTGACGACGTTTTCCCGGATGAAAGGCTCCAGTGCTTTGTAGCGGCGGGGCGTGAAGGCCTTCTGCACCACGGCGCGGATCCGGGTGTGCTCCGGCGGGCGACGGGCGGAAAGTCCGGAGTAGGCGGTGAAGCCGCCGTCTTCCATGATCTTTTTCGCGGCGGGTCCGCGCTCGCGGACCGGGGCCTGGGCGTTTTCGCTGGAGAAGGTTTCCCAGTCCTCAAAAACGGCCTTGATGTCGTCGTAGCGGGAGACAACGTAGAGGCCGACGCGCTCATCGAACATCACCGGCTGTTCGGACCGGAGCTCGGCATAGGCACCGAAAGGGTCCTTCATCTGGAAGGGCTCATAGCCGTGGTGTCCGGCGGGGGCTTCGGCGCCGTATCCGAAGGGACAGCGGCCGGCCGTTTCTGTCGACGATGACATGGGGCTCCTTGAAAAGTGGTTCCGCCCGGCACCGTCAACGGTGCCCGGGGTTCTTACGGACCAGTGTGGTCCACCTCACCTCGGGATAACAGCTTTGACTTCCACTGAGCGGAAGGCAATGTCAGAGCCGGCCCGGCGTCGCCGCTTTGACCCGTCAGTCCCTTGCTCCGCGATGCACGCCAATCAACGTTTCCAGCGGAATCCGTGCAGTGGCACGCTCAATCTGGGCCGATATGCCCTTGAGGACGGGAAGGTGCCTGGTCATGGTGGATGCCTGCGATGTGGGCAGCACGAGGCCCAGTCCGGCGCCGATCCTGCCGGTGTGGAAAACCGGGACCGCAATGGAACACGACCCGAGCCGCATCTCCTCCATGGTGGTGGCGTAGCCCTGTTCCCGGATCTGGATCAGCTCTTCGGCAAACCGCCGCGGGTCAATGTGGGTATGGGCGGTGGGCCGCTCGAGGTCGCGGTTGAGGTAGGCGTCCCGGACCCAGTCGTCCTCGAACGCAAGGATGACTTTCCCGACGGCTGTGGCGTGCATGGGAAGGCGGCCGCCGACGCGGGAGGCCCGGGGCACGCGCTTGGAACCGTAGACCCGGTCGATGTAAAGGACCTCATGTCCCGCCCGGATGGCCAGGTGCGCTGTCTCGCCTGTCAGGGAGAACAGGTCCTGGATGTAGGGACGGGCAGCTTCGCGGAGCTGCCGTCCGGTGTTCTGGGCAAGTTCCCACAGCCGGATGCCCAGCTGGTAGCGGCCGTTGGGTTCGCGCGTCAGGAAACCCCAGTCCGTGAGTTCGTTGACCAGACGGTGTGCGGTGCTCAGCGGCAGCCCTGATTGTTCCGCAATGTCGGTCAGGCTCATTGCGCCGCGGGATTTCTCGAATGCTTCCAGGATGGCCAGGACCTTGGACGTCACGGAACGGCCAGGTTCGCGGCTGCCGCCGGCCATCGCTGCTCCTTTGCGTGCGTTCCGATTGCAGGACCGCCTCCGGCAGTCCGATCAGAGTCTAGCCTTCCCGTGCGGGTTCCTGACCAGCCTGTGCATCTACAAGTCGTCTCTTGACAAGCCAGAGGCGAGGGGACTCCCATTCACCTATCTACGTGAATAGGAAAGGGGGTGGTGGCCTTGTCTGCCGTCCAAGCTCCCCAAGGGAAACAGTCCCGCCTCCGGACAGGAGCCGCTCTCATGACGCTTGCCGGCCTGGCCTTCGTGGGGTATGCCGCAGTCTTCTTGGTACTGAACTTTTCGGGCACCTTCCTCGAGCTGGGCATCGGCCCCGATGAGGTGGACAAGGGGAAGGCGGACGTCGAGGCGTTCAGCCCGCAGCTGTATCACTACATCAGCCATCTGCACATCGCACTCAGCGGCTTCATCGCTGCGACCGGACTGGCCATCGCAGGCCTGTCCTGGTTCGGGGTGCGCCGCGGAGACCGGTGGGCCTTCGCCACAGCCGTTGTCGTCCCGGTCGTCGGACTCGCCGTGGCCCTCCCTGCACACTACCCATGGGGGCTGGCCACGCCCGGGCACCTCGGCCCGGTCTATCTGACCGTCCTCATTTTCCTGGTAGGGGCCGTCGCAGCCTACAGCGGGATGCGAAGCGTACGATGACACGCATCAGACGCAGCGGTTCAGGTTCCGCAGAAGGTCCGGTAGGGGCCAAAGCTGTCCGGTGCGGGCACGGTGTAACGCTCGAGTCCGGGCCGCTCAACGAAGGGTGAACCAACTGCTTCCATCAACCGTTGCAGCGGACCCATGTTCCCGCCAGTGGCGGCCGTCAATGCCTCCTCCACCATGTGGTTCCGCGGGATGTACGCGGGGTTGACCCGGTCCATGGCGTCCGCATCCGGCCCCAAGGCGCGCCAGCGCTCAGCCCAGGCATCAAATGCGGCCAGGTCAACCATCATGCCGCGCGCAGCCCCTGCTCGTCCGCGGGCAGCGTTGGCGAGGTGACGGAAAAACGACGTGTAGTCCGCACGGGACTCCTGCACCAGAGCCACAAGCTCGTCCACGAGAGCCGAGGCCACCTCATCGTCAAGGCCCGCACGGAACCCCAGCTTGGCCTTCATCCCCGCCGCCCAGGCGTCACTGTACTGCCGGCGGAAGCCGCCTAGTGCTTCCACCGCGAGGACCACCGCCTGCTCCTGGTCATCGTGGATCAGGGGCAGGAGAGACTCGCCGAGCCGGGCAAGATTCCATTCCGCGACCACCGGCTGATTCCGGTATGCGTAGCGTCCGGCCTCGTCGATCGAACTATAGACGGCCCCGGGATCGAAGCCTTCCATGAAGGCGCACGGCCCGTAATCGATGGTTTCGCCCGAGATCGTCATGTTGTCGGTGTTCATAACCCCGTGCACGAATCCCACGAGCATCCACCGCGCCACCAGCGACGCCTGGGCGGATATGACCGCTTGGAACAGTGCGAGATATGGGTTCCCCGCCGCAGCTATGGACGGGTAGTGACGCGCGAGTGCGTAGTCGGCGAGGCGGCGAAGGAGGCCGATGTCGCCCGTGGACCTGGCGTACTGGAAGCTGCCCACGCGCAGGTGGCTGCTGGCAACCCTGGTCAGAACGGCGCCCGGCAGCGGAGACTCCCGCTGCACAGAACGCCCGGTCGCGACGACGGCGAGGGACCTCGTGGTGGGGATGTTCAAAGCGTGCATTGCCTCGCTCAGGATGAATTCACGCAGCATGGGCCCGACCACTGCCCGGCCGTCCCCGTTCCGCGCGAACGGCGTCCGTCCCGACCCCTTGAGGTGGATCTCGCGAGGGTGCCCGTCCGCATGCCCGACCTCACCGAGCAGGAGCGCCCGCCCGTCCCCCAGACGTGGCGCGTACCAGCCAAACTGGTGGCCGGCGTACGCCTGCGCCACCGGAGTGGCGTCCGCAGGTATGGCGTTGCCGATCAGCAGACGCACACCCTCGGGGCTCCGGAGGAAGGCAGGATCGAGAGCGAGCTCGGCGGCCAGGGCCTCGTTAAGGACCAGGAGTTGCGGGTCGGGAGCTTCCTCCGCCCGCCAGGGAATGGCCATCTCCTTGAAGTCCCGTGCGAAGCGGCCATCAAACGTGACGGTCGAATGCGCGATGTCACTCATGTATCAAGGGTACGGCGACACTGCCAGCGACGCAGCGCCCGGGCTTACGGGCGGAGATGCGCAGGTTCCTTGGTAATTTTCTCGATATCGGCCGCGGTGACTTCGATCAGCTGATGCGCCAGGTCCGCCAGGGCGCGTGCGGTCGCCAACTCGTCCCCGATCTCGGGCACATTGGAGTCCACCGGATTCAGCCTGGCCAACCCGACGCCTTCCAGTTCAGCCGGGTTCCCGGTCCTCAATCGCGCGGTGGCCCTTGTTTGGTTTTCATGTTCGTCGATGACGATTTTCACCGACCAGTTTTTCTCTTGCATGGTGGCCGCCTCCTCGGTCCAATTTCCACGATCCCAAGATCGAGGCAGGCCGTCAAGGGCCCTGAGATTGTCCGAAAAAACGAGGAGCAGCGGTAGAACCTCCGGGGAACTACGCGCCCGGCTCGTAGGTCCCGTACTCGGGAAGACCCGCCGACTCATAGACGTGAACCGCCAGGCCGCCCGGCGTCGTCTCATTGCGAATCAGCCGCAGCCCGGCCTCGGCGCCTCCCTCAGGAAAGAGCCTCCGGCCGCTGCCCAACACGACCGGAGCGATCACCAGGCGCAACTCGTCGAGCAGCCCTGCGGCCAACAGCGACTGGGCCAAGGTTGCACTGCCGTGAATCTGCAACTCCCGGCCGGACTCCTGCTTTAGTTCAGAAACTTGCGCGGCGATGTCTCCCGACAGGATCGTCGTCGGAGCCCAATCCGCTGTCTTCAAGCTGCGGGAGGCCACGTACTTTGGGAGTCCATTCATCTTTTCCGTGAACGGATCATCCGGGTCCGTGATCCGTGGCCAGTCCCGCGAAAAGTTGTCGTAGGTGCGGCGGCCAAACAGCAAAGCATCGGCCCGGCCCAGCCAGTCCGCGGCCAGTTTCACGAACTCCTCGTCAAGGTAGGGCACGAACCAGCCTCCCTTACTGAATCCGTCGCTGGCGTCCTCCTCTGGGGATCCAGGACCCTGGGAAACACCATCCAGGGTCAGGAACTGCGTGAGTGTCAGTTTCAACGTCTATCCCCTCTCGGTACTTGACCACTTATGGCCTCAACGCTACTCGCCGTTCGGCCTGGCTCCGCGGTTGCTCCCGGGTCTTTGCTGTCAGTTCAATGATTACCAGGGCCACGGCCGTGAGGACCGCGCAGGCGGCAAAGACTGCTTGGTACCCGAACGCCGTCATTGATCCAACGGCGATAATCGGACCGGACGCAATTGCGCCAAGACGCCGCGTGTTGGTGAACAGGCCTGACGCCAGACCCGGACGCGGGATGATCTGCTGAAACAAGGTCAGGCCTACGCCGGCCACTACTCCGAAGAACCAGGCATGGAGCAGCTGAAGCCCGACAAGGGTGATCGGATCGGCGACAAAAGTCATTCCTGCGTAGTAAGCGAGACCGGCAAGGCATCCCGAAGCGATGAGTGCTTTCCCGGAGAACTTTCGGCTAAGGCGCGCTGTTCAGCTGCCGAGCAGCAGGGTGCGGCGGAGCCAGGCCTCGACGTCGGCCCCGGCTTCCTTTACTTCCTCGCCGCGCACGGCGAGCCCTTCGCCGACGGTGGCCCCGGGGCAGGCAGCTGCGTAGTCCCGTTCGGTGGACCCGAGACCGCTCACGGCGAAGGTGGTGACGGGGTGGATGGCTTTGCCGGCGAAATCGAGCGCCTCGGTGAATGTCGTCATGATGATCGGTGCCCGGTTGCCCAGATGCCGCTTGCCAGCAGCACGGTGTCATATTGTGACAGGTCCGGGAGTGGATTGGCGATGGCCGGCCGGGCGTTTTCGCGTTGTTCCCGGCTGTTCCGCGCAACGGTTTCTTCGTAGTCTTCCGGATAGGGGTCCGCTGCCTCGATCAGGTGGACGTCGCATCCGATCAGCTCCCGGATCATGCCGGCCAGCACTTCAGTGTTGCCGACTTCCAGGTCGGTGCGGTCGCCGGCGAGTGCATCATGTCCTTCAGTGCGGGAAAGCGGAACTGATTCCAGGAAACCAGTCCCTTCATGAGCGTGGGAGTACCTGTTGTGAGGTGTTATGACGGTTCCTGTTTGGCAAGGTCACGGCGTCATAGCGTGGGAACCCAGGCACAACAGCCGCGGCCGTGAACCGGAACGCGTTCACTGTCTCCCGGAAGAGTCTTCCTCGGACACGTTCGTGTGCCATAGTCTGGGCACGCCAGCCTGAGGCCAAAGGTGAACAAGGCTGAAAGCTGGACACCAGACGCCCTGGAGGGACCAACCATGCTGATCTGCGCAACCTGCGCCGTCGAACGCGACGAACCCGCTCCCGGGCTCTGCCCGATCTGCACCGATGAGCGGCAGTATGTGCCCGAAGACGGACAGAAGTGGCTCACCCTGGACGAGCTGGCGAACGCCGGCCAGCAGACAATCCTGAAAGAGAACGAGCCTGGACTTACCGGGATCAAGACGGAGCCCAAAGTCGGGATCGGCCAGACCGCCCAACTTGTGGTGACACCCGAAGGTTCCCTGCTGTGGGATCCGGTCGGATATGTCGATGACAGCGCTGTGAGGGCAGTGCTCGAGCGAGGCCCGGTCGTGGCGATTGCCGCCAGCCATCCACATATGTTCGGTGTGCAGGTCGAATGGTCGCGTCGGCTCGGTGGCGTCCCGGTGCTCGTGGCGGACGCAGACCGGCGGTGGCTGGGGCGCCACGATGCGATCATCGACTACTGGTCCGGCAGTCAAACCATCGCCGCAGGGTTGACGCTCCACCAGACCGGCGGGCACTTCCCGGGCAGCGCAGTGGTGCACTGGCCGGCAGGCGCGGACGGCAAAGGAGTCCTGCTGACCGGCGACAGCGTGTATCCGAATCCGGACCGCCGCTCCATCTCGTTCATGCGCAGCTACCCGAATCATTTACCGCTATCCGGACAGGTGGCGTTGCGCATCGCCGCGCAGCTGGAAGGGCTCACGTTCGACCGGATCTACGGCAACTTCAACAACGTCATCGCGTCCGGAGCCAAAGCCATCCTGCACGATTCCGCCCAAAGACACGCTGCCTGGGCGCGAGGAGACTTCGACCATTTGACCTGAAGCGTTCGACGGCGGCGCGCACCCGCCGTCGGACGCTTCAGGTGGTCACAGGTCCCGCCACCCGGACGGCGGAGGCGAGTCCAGAAAAGTGGTCACAACTTCCTGCACCAGACGTGTCTTCGCGAGCCCGAAAAAATGTGTCGTGCCGGGAAAAACCGCGAGCTGCGACGCCGGTACGCCCTCGAAGTCGCCGTTCACGTCTCCCCCGCGCAGTTGCAGGAACCGCACCGCGTGCTCGAGCCTGACCATGTCGCAGTCGCCGACGGTGATCAGGGTGGGGGCCGCGATGCCCCGGATCTCGTCATCATTCCATCCCGTGGCGCCCGCGTCGTAGCGCCCCAGCTTGTCCAGGAGTCCTTGCAGATGATCGTGGTCGGGGTGCGGCGACACCGTCAGATAGCGCTCTTCCATGGGGGTGCCGGCGATCATGTCCACGGTCATTGCGGCGACCGCTTCGGAGTTTTCGCCCCGATCGCCGTCTGGCCGGAAAGACACGGACGAGACAATGAGTTTGCGGATTAGGTCCGGGCGCTTGACTGCCAGATGCAGTGCCACCGCGCCGCCGACGCTGAATCCGAAGATGTCCACTTCCCGGACGTCCAGATGTTCCAGCAGTCCGACGATATCGGAGGCGAGGTCGCGGGTGTTCAGTGGACGGTCGATGTCGTTGGTTCGGCCGTGACCTTGGAAGTCCGTCGCGATGACCCGGCGGCCTGCCGACAAGCCCGGAAGCAAAGCCCCAAATTGCTGCTCGATATCGAACAGTCCGCCATGTAATAGCAGCAGCGGCGTGCCGCCGGCACCATGCAGCTCGTAGTACATCTGCATTCCGTTGACGGGGGCGTACCCGGTTTCGGGGGCCGCCGTCGCTTGCTGATCCATCAGGTCGTTCTCCGCTCGTTTCTGGAAGCCCTTCGTTTTGGGCCATCCTAGTTGTATTGACCACGGACGTTAGTTACATGCGGCGTGGTTTGGTGACATGAAGAAGACCTCCGGGTGGAGTGGGGCTTGTCTAGAGTCCAATTCCACGCACGGAGGTCTTCATGTCCCACCCTAACGCTCTTCTGACCCCTCGTGGCCGGCTGCAGCTCGCACAATGTGTCGTTGACCAATGCTGGAGTCTGCGCCGTGCCGCTGAACGCTTCCAGGTCTCAGTGCCAACGGCGGCTCGTTGGGCGCAGCGCTACCGCGAGCACGGCCCGGAGGCAATGAATGACCGTTCCAGCCGCCCGCATTCCTCGCCCCGGCGGACAGCAACGCGGACGGAGCGGCGGATCATCGCCGTGCGCGTGAACCGCCGGTGGGGGCCGGCAAGGATCGGTTATCTGCTGGGAATCCACCCCTCCACGGTGCACCGCGTCCTGTCCCGCTACCGGCTGGCGAAACTGGCCTGGCTTGATCGTGGCACCGGAAGAGTGATCCGCCGCTACGAACACGAGAAGCCCGGGGACCTGGTCCATGTCGATATCAAGAAACTTGGTCGGATCCCGGACGGCGGCGGACACCGCGCCCTCGGCAGGGCCACCGGACGCCGGAACAAGGCCCGGACTCCATCCAACCGCCGGCCCGGCTACCACTACCTCCACAATGCCGTCGATGACTATTCACGCCTTGCATACACCGAGATCCTCACCGACGAGACAAAGGAAACCGCAGCAGCCTTCTGGCACCGCGCCAACGCCTGGTTCCAAGCCCAAGGGATCACGGTCCAGCGCGTCCTGACCGACAACGGAAACTGCTATCGGTCCCGCGCCTTCGCCCAAGCCCTGGGCCCGGACATCAAGCACAAACGCACCCGCCCCTATCGCCCGCAAACCAACGGCAAGGTCGAACGGTTCAACCGCACGATGCTGGAGGAATGGGCCTACGCCCGCCCCTACCGCTCCGAGGCCGAGCGTGTTGCCGCCTTCCCCGACTGGCTCCATGCTTACAATCACCACCGAGCCCACACTGCCCTTAAGGGTCAGACACCGGCCAGCCGCGTCACTAACCTCTCAGGTCAATACACCTAGTCCGGCTGCAGTCCGGGCGGCAGGGTAGCTCGCATCATCCGCCGGCGACATCCTTGCGCTCGCGGAGTAACTGGACTCCTGCTTCCGCATAGGGCACGGCGACGAGGATGACCCCCGCCAGTGCTGCCACGAGCGTCCCGATGCTGAGGGCGAACTGCGCCTGACCGGGATAAACTGGATCGATCATGATCGGTGCCCAGCTCCGTCTGCTTCTGGCCTGGTTCGTCATCCTGGCGACCCTCCTCTCGGCCTGCACACCCGCGATCAGACTCGATGAGAACACCCCCGATCAACCCATCCAGTCCTCCTCGGCCCCTCCCGCCGCACGCGATGACGTCCCCGCCCCGCCATCGGTCCCCACGCCGACCCCGCCATCGGTCGCCACGCCGCCCCCGGTTCCCGCGCCGCCCCCTGTGCCCCAGGCGTTCGCCCTCAACCTCTACCAGGAGGGGGACTTCGTGCCGCAGTACACCTTTGAGTGGTGTGTGGCGGCGAGCATCCAGATGATGCACAACCTCATCGACGAAACGGGGACCGTCACGTGGGCCGATAGCGTTCAGCAGGGCGAGCTGTGGGAGATGGCCCGGGCACGGTCGTCCAACTCGTTCAACGGTGCCAACCCCTTGGGTTGGGCGCAGGTGCTGAACGAGGTCGGGATGGGGCCGTACGCCGTTGTCAGCATCGCTGACTACGAGGAAGCGCTGCAGACCGCTGCGCGCGCCATCGCCGACACGGACCGGCCGGTCGGGCTGGTCATGTGGCGCGGCCGCCACGTATGGGTGATGAGCGGCTTCGAGTCACTCGGCGATCCCGACAGTTTCCAGGACTTCTCAGTCACCGGCATCCGCGTCCAGGATCCGCTCTACCCGTACGGCGACGGGCAGTGGGGACCGTCCCCCGCGCCCAACGCCGTACTCACCCCTGAACAGTTGGCGACGCAGTTCGTCGTCCGCGAGCCGCGACGCTGGAGCAGCGACCTGCCGACCGGTTACATGCTGGTGCTGCCGCTCGCCAAGGCCTGAACAGTACGACGGCGGGAAGCCCGCCGTCGTACGTTGGGGCTGGAAATGCTCAGCCTCGCGGCAGCCCGGCTGCCTCCCGTGCGAGGCGGGTGATTTCCTGCCAGTCTTCGCCCTCGACCGCTGCCCGGGGGGTCAGCCAGCTGCCGCCGACGCAGGTGACGTTCGCCAGCGACAGGTAGTCCGGCGCGGAGGCCAGGCTGATGCCGCCGGTGGGGCAGAACTGCACGGCGGGAACGGGTGCGCCGATGGCCGCAAGGTAGTCCGGCCCTCCGGCGGGACCTGCGGGGAAGAACTTCATGGCGGTCAATCCACGCTCGAGGACGGCCATCACTTCGCCCACGGTGGCCACGCCGGGAAGGACCGGAACGTCGAGTTGCAGCATGTGGTCCAACAGGGCAGGCGTTACGCCGGGGCTCACCAGGAACTGGGCGCCCGCTGCCATAGCGGCGTCGGCCTGCGCCGGGGTGAGGATGGTGCCGGCTCCCACCAGGATGTCCGGAACTTCATTGGCGATCCTCTTCAGCGATTCGAGGGCAGTGTCCGTGCGCAGTGTCAGTTCGATAATTGAGATGCCGCCTGCAACCAGGGCGCGTGCCACCGGGACGGCGTGCTGCGGATCGGCGATGGTGACCACCGGGATGACGGGGGAAACATGCAGGGCGCTGGTTGCGTCAGCCATGGGTGATCTCTTTTCTCAGGCCGTCCAGCCCGTCGGTGTCGATGATGTTGTACCAGTGTGTGAGCAGTTCCGTGAAGGCTGTGTTGGCCGCGAGCCCGGCGTCGAAAATGCTTCGCACGCCCAGCAGCGCCGGAATGACGGCGGCGGCGGTGCGCTCCGCGGGGAGTGCGGCGCTGAGGTCCGCCGCGAGGGGATCGTTCAGCTCGTTCGCGGGCGTGGTGGCCACGTGGTGCATCCACGCTGCCACGGCGAGCACAGCCCACTTCGGTTCGCGCCCGGCGTCGAGGTTTGCACGGATAGTGGTCAGCAGCCGCAGTCCGATCTTTTGCGAGCCGTCGCTGCCCACCTTGGCGGTGGTGTGTCCCAGGGCCGGGTTGGCGAAGCGGTCCAGGATCTGGGCGCAGTAGGTCTTGCCGTCCAGGCCTTGGGGCAGGCTGATGGTGGGAAGGGCGTCCTCGCCCAGCATGAGGCGGCACGCCGCGCGGAAGGGATTCTCCCCCAGGGAGTCTGCGATGGTCACCTTCCCGGTGGCGAGGCCGAGGTAGGCGAGCATCGAATGGCTGGCGTTGAGCAGGCGCAGCTTGGCTGCCTCCCACGCGGCGACGTCGGTGCTGAACAGCGCACCGGCTTCCTCCCATGCCGGCCGCCCAGCGGCGAACTTGTCCTCGATGACCCACTGCATGAAGGGCTCCGCCACCACCGCGGCTTCGTCCCGGAGTCCGAGTTCATGCTCGACGGCGGCGAGGTCGCCTTCCGTAGTGGCCGGCACCATTCGGTCCACCATGGTGGACGGGAACGTGACGTTGGCATCCAGCCAGGCGAGCAGCGGCTCCGCTTCCGTGTTCGGCAGGGCCGCGGCGAACGCACGGACCAGGGTTCCGGTCAGCTCGCCGTTGCCGGGCAGGTTGTCGCACGAGACGACGGTGAGCGGACCGGCCCCGGTGCGGGCGCGCTGCTGGATGCCGCGGGCGATCTGTCCGACCGCCGTCTGCGGCGGCCGCCCGGCGAGGTCGGCCTGGACCTGCGGGTCGGCGGTGTTGAGCGAACCCGTGCTCGGATCGATCCGGTATCCCTTTTCCGTGACGGTGAGCGTGACCACCTGCGTGGTGGGGGCGGCGATCCGCTCCACGACAGTGTCGGGATCGTCCCGGCCGGAAATGGCTTCCACGATGCTGGACACCACGCGCAGCGGAGCAGCTCCGCTGCCCCGCTCGGCCACGGTGAACAGCCCGTCCTGCGGTGCGAGCTGGCGTGCCACGGTGTCCGAGCGCTGGGTCACCCCCACTATCCCCCAGGCTGAGGAGCCGGTGGCGAGCATGGCGTTTTCGGTGAAGACGGCGGTATGGGCACGGGCGAAGGCGCCGAGGCCGAGGTGCACAATGCCGGGCTTGAGCGTGCCGGGGGCCAGCGGCGGCTGGTGCTTGCCGGCGGCCGCGAGAGTGGCTGCGTTTAGGCGTGTGATGGCTGCGCTCCCTCGTGGGGTGGCGCGACGGCAGATCCGGCATGGGAGCGGGTCTGTTCCAGGGTGGGGATGAAGCCTGTGCCGCCCTTGCCGCCCACCACCAGCGACGCAGCCGCCGCACCAAGGCGGGCCGCCAGGGGAAGGGCGTCCCCCAGGACCATCCGGGCGGTCAGGGTGCCGACGAACGCGTCACCCGCGCCGGTCTGGTCCACCACAGCGGGCGCCGGGATGGACTCGATCCAGGTACTTCCTTCGCCTTCACCCTCCAGCTGGATCCCGTCTGCGCCGCAGGTCACGGCAACGTTGGCGGCGCCGAGGCCGCGCAGCTTGGCCGCCGCGTCCACCGCGGTGTCGCAGCCCAGGAGCGCGGACGTTTCACCGGGGAAGGAGGGGGTCACCAGGAACGTGCGCGGAGCAAGGTGCAGGAGCGCCGCCGTCGCCTGCTCCACTGAGGTGAGCCGCGGCCGGAAATTGGGATCGAACACAAAGCGTCTGGCCAGCGCGGAGGCCTTGAGGACGGCGGCGCGGGACGATTCCGAGATGGCGCAGGCAATGCCGCCTGCCACCACGGCGCCGGCGGCCGAGAACACGGCCGGGTCAACGTCATCGGGGCCAAGGCTGGATCCGACACTGCCGCTGCGGGCGTAGGAGAACTCGCGCTGCCCGTCCGGGTCGCAGTGCACCAGGTAAACGCCCTGCTGCCCGGTCCGGAACGTCAGCAGGTCCGGGGAAACGCCGAGTTCAACGATCCGGGCAGCGATCGCCTTGCCAAGGTCGTCGTCGGTCAGTACTGACAGCAGGCCCACGCGGGCGCCGGCTGCCGCCGCGGCAGCCGCGACGTTGAGTGCGTCGCCGGAAATACCGAGCTGGGCCGGCACTCCGTGCGCGAAGGCCACGTCGGTGGCCACCTCAACGAGGATCTCCCCCATAACGACGACGTCGAACGGGGCCACGGGTTGTTGGTTGGAGTGGCTCACCAGTCATGCACCGATCCGTCGAGCCGCCGGTTGACGGGCAGGTATTTGGGGTCAAAGGGGAATCTTGCGGCTGCTTCCTCGTTGAACTCTACGCCGATGCCCGGGGCGTCGCCGGGGTGCATGTAGCCATCGTTGAAGCTGTAGGAAGTAGTGAACACTTCGTTGGCCGGCTCCCGGTGGCCCATGTATTCCTGGATGCCGAAGTTCGGGATGCTCATGTCCACGTGCAGGGCCGCGGCGAACGACGCCGGCGAAAGGTCGCCGGCGCCGTGCGAGCCGGAGCGCACACCGTAGAGGTCCGCCAGGGAGAAGATCCGGCGCAGGTGCGTGATCCCGCCTGCGTGCGAAACGGACGTGCGGATGTAGTCGATCAGGCGTTCGGTGATCAGCTGCTGGCAGTCCCAGATCGAGTTGAACACCTCGCCCACCGCAATGGGGGTGGTGGTGTGCTGCCGGATCAGGCGGAATGCCGACTGGTCCTCGGCCGGCGTCGGATCCTCGATCCAGAACGGACGGAACTGCTCGAGGGTGGCGCCCAGCCTGCCGGCCTCGATCGGCGAGAGGCGGTGGTGGACGTCGTGCAGGACGTGGACGCCGTAGCCGAATTCGTCGCGGACGTGGGCCATCATCTTCGGCGCGAAGTCCAGGTACGCCGAGGTCTCCCACGTGTCCTCCTGGGGTACGTTGCCGCTGGCCGGTTCGTAAAGTTTCCCGTCCACCGGCGCAATGCCGTAGGTCTTGTCCAGGCCGGGAACCGCAGCCTGTGCCCTGATGGCCTTGTACCCGAGGTCCAGGTGGTGCTGGAAGTCGGCGCTGAGGTCCTCAAGGCTGGAGCCGCTGGCATGCCCGTAGACCATGACGCCCTCGCGGGCGGCACCGCCCAGCAGTTCGTATACCGGCATGCCGGCAGCCTTGCCTTTGATGTCCCAGAGTGCGACGTCGATGGCGGCGATCGCCGTCATGGTCACCGGCCCGCGGCGCCAGTAGGCACCCTTGTAGAAGTACTGCCAGGCGTCCTCGATCCGGCGCGCGTCGCGGCCGATAAGCAGCGGGCAGAGGTGTTCGGACAAGTATGACGCCACAGCCAGCTCGCGGCCGTTGAGGGTGGCGTCGCCGATGCCGGTGATGCCGTCCTCGGTTTCAATAACGAGCGTGACGTAATTCCGTCCGGGTGACGAAACCACTACCCGTGCGTCGGTGATCTTCACTGGTTGGTCCTTCGTAGGTATCTGGATCTGCATGTAGGTCGCAGCAGGTGTCGTTATGCGCTCCCATAACGACACCTGCTGCTACTCAGTTGGGCTGAGCCGGAGCATCACTTTGCTGCTGCCGGCGGCAGCGTCGCCGAAGACGCGCATGGCTTCGGCGGCCTGGTCGATTCCGAACGTGTGCGTTATGACCGGGGATACGTCCAGGCCTTCGGCCATGGCGCGCAGTGCGTCGGTGATCTCGTCCACAAAACGGTAGGAACCGATCCAGGTGATTTCCCGGGTGACCAGGTCGCCCAGGGCCGCCGGGGCCGGAGCTCCCGGCAGGTTTCCGACCTGGACGAGCCTGCCGCCCCGGGCCGTGGCCCGCAGGACGCCGCCCAGCACCGCGGGAATCCCGGAAGCCTCGAACACCAGTTCCATGTCCTCCGGCAGGGTGCCCCCGCCGGAGACGTTGCGGACCTCGTCCGCGCCCATGGCCTTGGCGATCTGCAGCGCCGCGTCGTTGATGTCGGCGGCAATGACCGTCCTGGCACCGGCGTGCTTGGCCGCTGCCACCACCAGGGAGCCGATGGGGCCGGCACCGTTGACCAGGACGTCCCGGCCGGTAAGGTCACCGGCGCGGCCGACCGCGTGCATCGCGACGGCGAGCGGTTCGGCCAGCGCACCGTGAAGAGTGCTCACGCCGTCGGGCAGCGGGCGGATCTGGGAAGCCTTTGCGAGCTTGCGTTCGCTGAAGCCGCCGTCGGTGTGGGGGTCAAAGGCCGCGGAACCGAAGTACCGGATCTGCGGGTAGAGGTTGGTCCTCCCCCTGAGCCGGTCAGGCATGGTGCCGTTTCCGACGAGTTCGGCAGGGTGGACCGTAACCGGCTGTCCGATCTCCAGGTTTTCGACGCCGGCGCCCAGCTGGGCGATCCGGCCGGCCACCTCATGGCCGAGGACCAGCGGCGACTTCAGGGCCGCGGTCCCGGAGGCTCCGTGGCGCCAGTACGAAAGGTCAGATCCGCAGATGCCGCCCCATTCGACGTCGAGCACTACCTCCCCGGGGCCAGCCTCCGGCTCCGGCCGTTCGTCGATCCGGAGATCGTTGGCGCCATGGACTACGACGGCTTTCATACGGCGTCTTCCAGGCGGACCATGTCGCGGCCGCGGACCTCGGGTCCCACGAAGGCCGAGACCAGGGTGATCAGTGAGTAGGCGATGAGCATCGCAGCCAGGGGCCACCAGTGGCCGGTGATTGCGGTGAGGGTTGCTGCAAGCAGCGGCCCGATGGCGGTGGCCAGGATGCCGCCGATTTCCTTGGCCAGGGCCAGCTGGGTAAAGCGGGTGCGGGCGCCGAAGAACTCGGCCATGGTGACGCTCTCCATGGCGAAGAGGCTCAGCACTCCCAGGTTGAGGCCGATCACCATGGCGACGGTGATGAGGACCGTGTTTCCACTGGTGACCATCATCAACATGGGGATCGCGAACAGCGCGGTGAGGGAACTCAGTGCCAGGTAGAGCGGACGGCGCCCGAAGCGGTCACCGAGCATGCCCATGACGGGGATGGTGAGGAACCCCAGCAGTGAGCCGTACATGATGGCGGTGGTGCCCACGCTCTTATCGACGAGGAGGACGGTGGCGAGGTAGCCGATGAGGAAGGTCTGGATCAGGCCCGAGTTGCCTGCCTGTCCGAAGCGCAGGCCCAGGGCGATCAGGAACGCCTTTCCCTTGCGCTGATGCAGCGCAGCTTCGATGGTGCTGGTGTTGGCGAGCTCTTCGGCGGCAGCGATTTCCCGCTTGGACAGTGCCACGCCATCCACAACGTCGGCACGCTCTTCGAAGACGGGGCTTTCCTTGACGGAGCGGCGGACCCAGACGGCGAAGATCATGAGCACGAAGCTGAACAGGAACGGGATGCGCCAGCCCCAGCTGAGCAGGTCTTCTTCAGACAGCGTGGAGACGAGGATTGCCCAGATGGCGGAGGCGGCGAGGGTGCCGGAGTTGGTGCCGAGGCAGACGAGAGAGGAGATCAGGCCGCGCCGGCGGGCCGGAGCGAACTCAGCCAGCATCACGGTGGCTCCGGCGATCTCGGCACCGGCACCAAAGCCTTGCGCCAGCCGCAGCGCGACCAGCAGGATGGGAGCCCAGACTCCGATCATCGCGTAAGTGGGCAGGACACCGATGAGCGTGGTGGACGCACCCATCAGGGCGATGGTGATGAAAAGGACCTTCTTGCGGCCGATCCTGTCACCCATGCGGCCGAAGTAGACGGCACCTGCGAGGCGGGCCACGTAGCCTACGCCATAGGTTGCCATGGCGGCGATCAGGCCGATGACCGGGCTGACGTCGGGAAAGAAGAGTTTGTTGAAAACGATGGCTGCTGCCAGCGAGTAGAGCTGGAAGTCCATGAACTCCATGGCCGTCCCCAGCCAGCCGGAAACCGCCACTTTGGCCAGTTCACGGGTGGGCTTTGCTTCCGGCTTGGTTGTCGGCGGCGCGATGCTCTCAGTCATCTAATGCTCCTTTGCAGGCGATGAAAAACGAAGGGGAGAGTGTGAACGGAAGCTGGACTGCAGATCCTCTGTTGTGATCCGCCGCATTCCGTTTGCTACTACCATACAAGCACTACCATTCTAGTGTGTCAAGAGTCTTATACTGGAGCCATGGCAACCGAGAAAAGCGGCAAGGGACAGCAGCCCCGACTGTCCGTGAGGGATCAGACCCTGGAAACGCTTCGGCGTCGCATCATTTCCCTGCAACTTCCCCCTGGTGAGCCGCTCTCAGAGAACGAACTTGCACAAGAAATGGGCGTGAGCCGCACGCCCGTGCGCGAAAGCCTGATACTGCTCCGCGAAGAAGGCCTGGTCCAGGTCTTCCCGCAGATCGGTTCCTTTGTTTCCCTGGTGGACCTGGCGCGCGTCTCGGAGGCCCAGTTCGTCCGTGAAGCCATTGAATGCGCGTCCCTGCGGGACGTTGCGGCGGACACGGCGGGCCTCGCCGGCCTGCGGGAGATGCTGCAAAGCCAGGCGGCGGCCGACGCCAATGGTGATGTGGAGGAGTTCTTCCGCCTCGACGAGGACTTCCACCGCGAACTCCTTCGGCTGGCCGGCCATGAGTCCGCATGGGCTGCGGTCAACTCCGCCAAGGCACACCTGGACCGCGCCCGGCGCCTAAGCCTTCGCGACACCAGGCCGGTGGCCACACTGATCGAGCAGCACACGGCGGTGGTGGACGCACTGGAGGCCGGCAAGCTGGCCGAGGCCGACAGCAGCCTTCGCCTGCACCTGCGGGGCGTCTTCGAAGACGTCCAGCGCATCCAGGAATCAACCCCGGAACTGTTTTCCGATGGCGCCGCACCACGCGCCAGCCGCCGGAGCGTCGCCCGCCTGACGTAGTCTCACAGTGAAGCTGCTTGGGTTATACAGGTGTGCCGTCAGGCATGCGGCAACCTTCTTGTGTTCGGCGTACAAGGCATCATTGCGCCGGGGGCCAGGATAGCGGGGACTGTCATAAGCAGGGCCACGGACGCCTAGAGCGGTCCATAACCTGCATTGCCATAGGGGTCACGCCAAGTGGCCAGATCCTCTTCGACCGCCTGGCGGAGAACACCGTTCTCCTGCACCCTTCGTCGGAAGGACTGCCTGGCCCGGCCCATTACTGCCGACGGGACCGCAATGCAGGCCACCAGGAGAGCCACAATGAGCAGGTACGCACCAATCAGCGAAACGCTTGTGCCGCGTTCGGCGGCCGTTGGTGCGGCCGCGGCCATGGCCGCACCAACGAGGCCGGCCAGTACGGCCACCATGGTGATGCCGCCGCGGGCGTTACCGGGGCCTCGGGTGATAAGCAGCTTGTCAGTATTGGGAAGCCTGCCACGAACCCGCTTCCACGAGGTCAGGCCAAGCACCAGGAGGGCGGCACCCAGTGGGCCGAGCACCAACACCGGGGCAGGGTTTCCTGACATGGCTGAGAAGAACGCACCCGCCACAGCCAGGACGGGTCCGCCGGCGATCGCACTGCTCCAGCCTGCCGCCAGGGTCCCTTGAGTATCGGCTAATTCCCGCAACCGGGAAGGGGCGGTCTGCGGGCTGATACGGGCTAGTTCCGGGGATAGCCAGTAATCGAGGGGACCGCTCACTTTGTTCTTGGGCACTGTTCTCTTTCGGGTCCGGCCGCTGCAGGGATGGTTTCGTTCAGGATCCGTGATCCCACTTAGTGTGCCGTCACGTCCGCACGAGCTCAAGTCACGACTTCGGGGGCATAGCAGTCGATGAAGTGTTCGATGAGAGGTTCGTGGTCCCCTGAGCGGACCACGACGGAGAGCTCGGTGATCAACGCAGCGCCCATTGACAAAAATCTGAGCATAGTCATAATTGATTACAGTCAATAAAAATCAGAGCCACCCAGGAGTTCCCTTATGGACAACGCACCTATGCGCGGCCGGAGGGCTTCCCCCGATATCGCTGTGCCAAGAGCAGCACCCACTCAACCAATACCCACCCAAAAAGGAGCATCACGGCATGCGGGCGTTCGTCGTTACCAAGTACAGGGAGCCGCTGCGCGAAGCGGAGGTTGCCGAGCCAATCGTCGGGGACCGGCATGTCTTGGTGCAGGTGGAGGCGGCGGGCTTGAACCAGTTGGACGAGAAGATCCGGCTTGGCGAATTTAAGCAGGTCCTCCCCTACAAGCTCCGGCTGATCCTCGGCCATGATCTCGCGGGTACCGTTCTCCGCACCGGGTCTAAGGTGCGGGGGTTCAAACCCGGCGACCAGGTCTACGCCCGCCCCGCCACGGACCGCATCGGCACGTTCGCCGAGCGCATCGCCGTCGCCGAGGAAGACTTGGCACTGAAGCCCGTGACAGCCAGCATGGAGGAGGCCGGCTCACTGCCACTCGTTGCCCTTACGGCTTGGCAGGCCCTCGTCGAGCAGGGAAGCGTTCAGGCGGGGCAGAAGGTTCTCATTCACGCCGGCGCTGGCGGGGTCGGCTCGATCGCCATCCAGCTCGCCAAGCACCTCGGCGCGACCGTTGCAACCACCGCGAGCGGCTCCAACGCCGACTTCGTGCGTGACCTCGGAGCGGACATCGTGATCGACTACCGCACCCAGGACTTCGAGCAACTCCTAACCGCATACGACCTTGTGCTGGACAGCCTCGGTGGGGAGAACCTGGAGAAGTCTCTGCGCATCCTCAAACCCGGCGGCAAGGCGATCGGGATCTCCGGGCCGCCGGACCCGGCGTTCGCACGCAAAGCCGGCCTGAACCCAGTGCTGCGACTGGCGATCACCGTGCTCAGCAGCAAGGTCCGGCGGCAGGCCAGGAAGCTCGGCGTCAGCTATGAATTCCTCTTCATGCGTGCCAGTGGCGACCAGTTGCGCCAGATCAGTGCCCTGGTGGACGACGGCGTGCTGCGCCCCGTGGTAGGCAAAGTCTTCGATTTTGACGACACCCCACAGGCGCTGCAATCCCTCACTCAGGGCGGCATCCGCGGCAAAGCAGTGCTCAGCCTTAACGACTGATCCGCCGCCAGCCCTCCACCAGCCCACCCTCCAGGAGAAAGACCGTCATGAACAACAACGACACCCCGCAGGACTCCGTCATCACCTCCTACGCGAAAGCACCTACTAAAGCCATTGCCGCAAGGGGCACCACCTATGCCTACCGGGAATTGGGACCGAAGGGCGGCATTCCCGTCGTCTTCTTCGTGCACCTCGCGGCCACGATGGATAACTGGGATCCACGCATCGTGGACCCCATTGCCCGGAACCGCCACGTCATCACCTTCGACCAGCCCGGTGTTGGCGCATCCAGCGGGCGGGTTCCGCGCAGCATCGAGGCGATGGCCGACGACGCCCACAACTTCATCACGGCGCTCGGCTTCGATAAGATCGACGCCTTCTCCTTCTCGATGGGTGGCATGATCGCCCAGGACCTGGCCCTCAAGCATCCCCACCTTGTCCGCAAGCTCGTGCTGGCAGGGACGGGCCCGCGGGGAGGCAAGGACATGGACAAGGTGGTCGTCACCACCTATTGGGACATACTCCGCGCAACCCTGACACGGTCGGACCCAAAAGAGTTCCTGTTCTTCAACCGCAATTCCACCGGCAGGCCTGCCGCCAAGGCGTTCATCAAACGCCTCCACGAACGCACGATGGACCGTGACAAGCCGATCCGCACCAGTGCATTCCAGACGCAGCTTAAGGCAATCCAAAAGTTCGGCCGTTCGGCCCCGTCGGACCTGTCCGCGCTCACGCTCCCCACCCTCATCGCCAATGGCGACAACGACCGTATGGTGCCCTCCGTACTCTCCGAGGACCTGCACCGCCGCATCAAGGGATCCGAACTGATCATCTACCCCGACTCAGGCCACGGCGGCATCTTCCAGCACCATGCCAAGTTCGGCCGTGCCGCCGCCGAATTCCTCGCCAACTGACCCAGGCTCGGAAAAGAAGGCAATAAAAGACACCTCGTCGGTCACCGCACAATCGGACATGAAGCACTTCACCTGACTCGCGCGACCGATCGCCCTATACTCATAATTGAGTCCAGTCAGTTTGAATCCGGAGGAGTCCTCATGCCTGTCGCTTCCCAGCCACTCGGACGGCGCGAGCGGAACAAGCAGCAGAAGCTGGAACGGATCACTGCCGCAGCCAGTGAGCTGTTCGCAGAACACGGGATCGAGGATGTGACCACGCAGCAGATCGCTGATAAGGCCGACATTGGCAACGGAACCCTGTTCCTCTACGCAAAGACCAAGGGAGAACTCCTCCTGCTCGTGCAGAATGCCCACTACGCCGAAGCGCTCGAGCGGGGCCGGGCAGATGCTGACACCATCCCTGATGCACTGGATGCGGTGATGGCCGTTGTGCAGCCGATCGTGAAGTGCAACCGTGTCCAAGTCCATAATGGCCGCACCTACCTGCGGGAGATGGTCTTCGGTGACCCGACGGAGCCAAGCCACAGTGAAGCCCTTCGCGTCGTCGCGCAGACTGAGGAAGCCATCGCTGCAGTCTTGGGCCGCAATGGACTTTTTAGCGCCAGTGATGCCGCAACCACCGCACGCATCGTCTCGGCAATCATGTTCCTCAGCATGGCAGTGAGCGCGGATCCCGCTATTCGCGTCGAGGATATCGTGCAGGACATCGGGACCCAGGTCCGCCTGCTCGTTACCTCGGACCGCAGCCCTTCCTAGCTCCGCCCTGCGATCAAGCGAAAACATCTAAGGCGTACGACGGCGGGAGGCACCCGCCGTCGTACGCCTTTTCGTTCCCAACTGAAGCGCTCCGGCACGATCCGGAGCCCAGGGTGTGGACGTTGTCCACACCCTGATTTGGTTTTTCGCCTAGGGCAGCTGGAAGTGGCTAGGCATCGATCACCATATCGGTCCGCGCGGTGGAGCAGCAGGGCAGGAACTTCCCTGCATCGATTTCCCGTGCCCGGATGCCGCCCTGGTGGTTCATCTCCACCTCCCCTGAAAGCTTGACCACCTTGCAGGAACCGCACATGCCTTCCTTGCAGTTCGCGCCGATCCTGACGCCGGCGCGCTGGGCCGGGCCAAGGATGTGCTCGGTGGGGTCGATGCGCACATTGATGCCGGTGCGCATGAAGGACAGGGTGAGGCTTCCCGTTCCCACTGTGTCGAAGCTCGAAGCATCAGGGGCCGCGGCCTCCGCCCCCACATCCGAACTGCCGTCGGAGGCCCCGGAATCGGGTGCGTTCGGGTCGACGGTTTCCAGCGGCAACCCCGCAGCCTTCAGGGGCCCCTCCGCGTCGTAGCCGGGCTCGTAAAGCCCGAACGCTGTGGGCTGGCTTTCGTAGTAGTCCTCGGCGGAATCCGCGATTTCTTCGGCGATTTCCTCGGCGATGTCCACTGCAAGCGCGAGCTCCGCCTGGTATTCAAGGATCGTCTGGCGATCACCCGTAAAGAATTCCATGTGGATGGAGGTGTCGTCGACGCCCACTTTCCCGAGGAGCTCGGTGGCGGTGTTCAGGTAGCCCTCGGGGCCGCAGGCATAGACCTGGCGGCCGTTGGCATCCGGGGCCACCTCCTCCAGCATGGCCGCCGTCAGCCTTCCACTAAGCCCTTCCCAGCCCTCGGGTATGCTGCGGTCGCCCAGCGAGTAGAAGACCTTGATGCGCGAATCCACGGACGCGATGTAGGCCAGTTCCTTGTGGAAGGCAAAGCCTCCCGCCTCCGCTCCGTGGTAGAGCACCACCACATCGGCCTGTCCGGGCAGGGAGTGAATGGTCCGCACCATCGACATGATGGGGGTAATGCCTGCACCGGCGGCCAGCAGGAGGTACCGAGCCCGCCGGTCGGCGTCGGGCAGGTGGAATGCCCCCACCGGTCCGAGCATCTCAAGGACGGTGCCGGGTTTGATGTTCTCGTGCACCCACGGTGAGACCAGACCAGTGGGATCACGTTTGACTGTAATGTCGAAGGTCCACGGTTTGGTGGGCGCGCTGGACAGCGAGTAGCTGCGGTCCAGCGGATCATGGTCCTCGCCGTTCACGGGGAAGGCAACGTTGACGTATTGGCCGGCACGGAACGCCAGGGGCGCACCGTCGGAGCGACGGAACACAAAGGTCATCATGCCGCCCACTTCGGGAACAATCTCGACACATTCGGCCATGAACTCCTGCGGATGCCAGGGACCCAACGCACGGGCAGCGCTGGCGGGTCCCTCGGTGCTGCCCATCACCCTGTTCCACGGCATCTCAAGACCGCGAATGCGATGTGGTTCCTGGACTACGGTCTCAGTGAGGAGTTCAGTCATGCCAAGTGCTCCTGGACGCGCTGCACGTACCAGTTGATGAACGCCTCCACCTGGTATTCGCTCTTCATGTAAGGGCCGGGCTCGTAGGCGGGGCTGCCGGCGCCCGTCTGGCACAGCTCCACGAACGCCTTGTCCTGCAGATTGGTCTGCTTCCAGGTGTAGGTGAGTTTGTCCAGGTCGTAGTCGACGCCTTCCTCGGCGTCGTCAGCTACCAGCCAGGTAGTGCGTACCAAGGACTGGTGTTCGTTGATGGGGAAAACGCCGAACGTGATGACATGGTCCCCCAGGAAGTGGAACCAGCTGTTGGGCTGCAGGTGCATCGAGCAGCGGCCAAGGCGGAAGTCCCGCAAGTCGCCGAGCAGCTTCTTGGACAGCCTGCGCCCATCGGGCGAGAACGATTCGCCGTCGCCGTCGAGCGATTCCCGCGAGATGCGGATTCCCGCTATGCGGGTGTCGAGCTCCTCCACAACTTCGTAGGGAAGGCCATAGCGGCGGCAACGCTCCTCGAGCGAGGACTGTGCTTCCTTGTTGCGGTCCCACACTTCCTCAAGGTGGGCCGGAATCAGGCCCTCCGTCAGGCCCCAGGTGGGGAAGAGGGAACAGGCGAGCTCCGGGTGGCCGTCGCAGTGGTAGCACTCACGGTTGTTCTCCATGACGAGCTTCCAGTTGCCCTCCTCGACGATGTTCTGCTGGTAGGCGATTTTCGTCTTCGACAGATCGTGGGGCGCGAGGTAGGGCTCGAAAATCTTGGCGGTTTCGTCAAAATCCGCCGGCGGTTCGTCCGCAATGCAGACGAAGATGAGTCCGGCAACCACCCGGCTGTGGGCGCGCTTGAGGCCGAAACACCCCTTGTCGAACTTCGTCTCCCCCGGTGCAGAGGCGTGGATCAGATTGCCCTCCGGAGAGTAAGTCCAAGAGTGGTAGCCGCAGACCAGGTTTCCTGTTGACCCGGCGGGCTGAGTCAGGACGCGGGCGCCGCGGTGGCGGCACACGTTGTGCAGAACGTTCACGCCGCCGTCGTCATTGCGCAGCACGATCAGGGAGTAAGGCCCATAGTCGACGGTGACGTAGTCGCCCGGCTCCGGGAGTTCGGCGATGCTGGCGGCAAAAATCCAGTGCTGGCCAAAAATGGCCTCCATGTCGATCTTGAAAATCGTGGCATCGGTATAGAAGGGCGCGTCGAGGGAATATCCCTTGCGCCGGAACTCGAACAGCTCGCTGATCTCCGTCAACTGCTCTGCAGGCAAAGATGAAGCGAGTTTTCCGCGTGAGTTGAGGGGCAAGACTGGAGCAGACATGTGTTTCCTCCCGGGAGGCCTGGGTAAGTATGCGTTTCGTGACGACCACGGTGCGTGGTGCAACCGCGTTGTCGAAATCCTTGTAGTCATGAGATTAGGGACGATTGAACTGCAACAAAAGCGCAAGATTTAGAAGATAACCGTGCATAATAGGTGCATGATTGACCCAAGGCTCATCACACTTCGGGTGTTTGCCCGGTGCGGCACCATTGGCGCGACTGCGGAGCTGACAGGTTATTCTCCTTCCGCCGTCTCCGCGCAGTTGCGGGAGCTCCAGCGCGTGCTTGGAATGCAGCTGCTGACGAAGGACGGCCGGGGTGTGCGGCTGACCGCCACGGGCCGCTTTCTCGTGGCGGGCTCGGACACCCTCATTGCCGAATGGGAGAGCCTGCGCGCCGCAGCCATGGAGGCCGGCGACCAGGTGCAGTCCCATTTTGGCCTCGGCGGATTCTCCACGGCAGCTGCACAGTTGCTCGCGCCGCTGGCAGCTACCCTGCGCTCAACACGCCCTCTGCTGGATGTCCAAGTACTCGAGGCCAACCCGGACCGTTGCTTTGACTTGTTGGTTGCCGAGCGAATCGACCTCGCGGTCATCGTCGCCATGCAGTCCGACACCTACGTTGAGGACGATCCGCGCTTCGAGCAGACCGTTCTGCTTGACGATCCCCTGGACGTGATCATTCCGGCTGACCATCCGTTGGCATCGCGGGAAACGGTGACGCTCGAAGAGCTGGCATCGGAACCCTGGATCACCGAGGCCGCCGGCTCCACCTACCATTCGCTATTCACCGCGGCGTTCACGGCAGTCGGAGTGACACCGAGGATTGCCCATGAGGCCGTTGAATGGGAAACCCAGATCGCCTTCGTTGGCGCGGGGCTGGGCGTGGGCCTGCTGCCGCGACTGGCACCCCTGCGTGGAGCCGAAAACGTGGTTCGACTGCGCATTACTGGCAAGGGGAAGCCCGCTCGCCGCATTGTCGCTGCGGTGCGCAGCGGCAGCATCGCATCGCCCCTGATCCAGGAGTCGCTCGGCATCCTTCAGGTCAGGGCCAACCGGATCCTCACTGCCCGGCCCGAAGACGATCTCTGAGACCGCTTGGCTGGAAACGGGATTCGTTGGGAGCTGTTTGGGTGCGCATTTAGACTGCACACTTTGAGTCGCCGTCGATGGGGAACATCTGGCCGGAGATGGTGCGGGCGTGCGGCCCGGCGAGGAACAGGATCAGCGCGGCAATGTCATCAGGGTTGATGAACTTCTTCACGGACCGGTTGTCCATGGCGGAGTCAATTTCCTTCTGGAGGGTGCGCCCGGGGACGGAGGCGCGGCCTTCGAAGACGCTCATGATGCGCGGGCCGTCCACAGCTCCCGGATGGATCGTGTTCGAGGTGATGCCGAAGGGCCCAGTTCCATGGCGAGGGTCCTGGCAAAGCCGACCAGTCCCCACTTGGTGGTGGAGTACGCAACACGGTGCGGGTACCCGAAGCGGCCGGCCAGGGAGGACATGGTCACGATAGAGGCTGCGTCGGATTCCTTCAGCAGCGAAATGGCCCGCTGGGTGAGGTTGAACGTCCCCTTGCAGGTTGACGCCCACGAACGGCGGCGAAAGCCCCGGCGTCGTATTCCTCCACCGGGGCGGTGGGGCCTCATCCTGCCAGGGAAACGACGGGTGGGCCATGATGATGTTCAAACGACGCGATTACCGGGCCCCTGAGTTCGGGCTGCCCCGGCTCACTGCCGTTGGTTTGTCGCGCAGCCTGGTCCCATTTGCGAAGCTGCCGCATGGCGAAGTGCCATGCGGAGACGGGAAGGGTGACGGTCAACTCTTCATCGACGGGCGGCCACCCGGCCCAGCCGTCCTTTAACGCTCATGCTCACCTCGAGCGGGATGTCGGAGTCTGCAGGCGAGCCACCAGGCACGTCAGGCCCCTCCGCTGATCTGGCCGTTGCGTCGGTCTTCGTTCCGGAGTTTCACCGAATACGGGAAGTAATCCAGGGTCAACTGGATGCGGGGATCGGGGTGGGTGAGGAACCATTCGTAGGCGTGGTCATCGGCCGCCTCCCACCAGGGCTTGGGGAGGCCTTTGAGTTTCCGGGCCTTCCTCCCCCGCCATTCTTCGGTGACGTTAAAGTATCCCTGGAGGACTCCGAGTCCGAAGAGGGCGGCGAAGAAAAGCATGACCAACGCCATGAGCGGCATCTTGAACAGCACAAGGAGCCCGAAGATGACACAGGCAAGGGTGGCCGGGAGAAAGATCAGGACGGTTCCCAGGAGGCTGAAGTAGAAGGAGCGAATCACGTGCTGGTCGCCGCCGCCGGAGCTTGCACCGATGCCCCATTCTTCCTTCGTGTAGGCGTAGACGGTTTTACCTGTTTTGGCGTACCCGTAGTAGTACGGACGGTTCACTGCCCGCAGGAAGTGCGCGTCGGCAGCCTTCTTTTCCCCCACGACATCAACCTTATCGAATGTCTTGGTCAGGCGGTACGCCTGCTGAAATATGAATGGGCACCGCTGGAGCGATCATGGTTGATCGTTCCGGGCCGGGCCTGTTGTGCCGGCCGGATTCTTGGCGGTTGGAAGTTCGGTGTCGTCGTCACCAACAACCCCAACACCGACCCGGCCTGGAGGCCAGACAGCCAGAGGGAACATCTTCTCCAACAACACCGCCATCGGCAACGCGCCAGGCGGCGGCACCCTCACCTATCCCATCGGCCGAGGATGCACACCGACGCCTTGCACAAAGGACTACCCAAAGGTCGACCTGCTCGACATGAACGTCAACCCCGACGGCACAACCCTCAACACCTGCAACACGCGTTGGCCGGAAAGCATCAGCTGCCAATAGTGGCTGGGAGGAAACGCAGAACACATTAAGTCGGTGGTTCGTCTGCAGCGCAAAGGGTCTGCGCAGGGGCGCGCCGTTGTCGATCCCGAAATATAGACACCGACACGACAAGCGAGGCAAACGCCTACGTTTACGTGTTTTCAGAGGTCGTGTGGACAAATTTCAGTGCCCGCCAGCTCAGGCCTTCCCTGTCCGTATGAGCGGTCATCGTCGCTTCCGGCCCAGACGACACCGCCTCCGGGGCAGGTCATCACGTCGAACGCCCGGCCATCAAGGTGCGCCCGCACGTGACGCCCGTCATCCTCGACCACTTCCCACCCCGCCGCTGGCAGCGCTGCACGATAGTGCTGCAACACATCGACGTCTTCCGGGAGCACAAACCAGCGCGTACAGCCGGCGACACCACTCATGCCGCCGCCACCCTTAAAATGGCCGATGTGCTCGATGGAATCGAACACCTGCTGAGACTCACGGTCTGCGGTGGCCATGGGCTCGTCAGTGCCTTCGGTCACGCACTGCGGAGCGGAAACAAACTGTTTCTCCATCTTCTGCACCAGCGCCGCAGGGGTGACAGCGAACATACCGATCAGCATAAGGACCGGAACGGCCACGGCCGTCAGCCGCATCCACCGTCTTGTCGAGAGCATGAAGCCGATCAGCGCAACCACCACGACCAGACCGAGCGCCAATCCGGAGGGACCGGACGTCAACCCCCACATGAACCCCTCGAACGCCGTATCGGTGACACCACCGTACATTGCCATGAAACCGTAATGGACCAGCACAGCCAGGAGGGCCAGTCCTGCCCCAATGACGAGCAGCACCGCGGCAGAGACGACTCGGCCGGTGACGGGCATGGCTCATTTTAGTCCTGCGTGGCCACATGTCAGCAGGTGCCGATCAATACTTTAGTTACGGGTCAGCCGGCCCACTATCTGTTCGACGTGTCGGCCGATGTCGATTGCGGTCCGGTCCTCGAGATAGGGGGGCGACGACTTGAACGCCTGCTGGCAGATTGCTGGTCGTCATTCCTGCCGGGACAGCGAAGGTTCCACCGGGCCCGCTGCGTCATTGAATTCGTGTCAGCGGGGTCAGCACGGGCGACCATGCCCTCGTAGAAGTCCATGGCCTGCTCTCGTGTAGGCACCCGCAGTGCTGTACCGGGAGGGGGTTACAGAGTTCGGAAATATGAGTACTGACTACTCGTGCCGAGAGTCCTACCGGGGATGCTGGGGTCACGGCGTTGCCCCGGGTCGGGGTGCCGTTTTAATCGCAGGAATACTGGGCTTTGCCCCGGCAGCCTCTGCCACCATCCGGGGCCGGGCAACGACGGTCGGGAAGCGAACGAGGACGGATTCATCTCAGGCCTCTCATCTGGGAGAGGTATCCGACGCAGAGCCCGCCGCCGAGCAGGGTGAAGATTCCCAGGCCCATGAGCAGCCCCGCACCCAACCGGGACGTGCGTGGCCGGACCGCCAGCACAATCGCCACCGCCAGATAGATGGCGATGGGTATGAACGCTGCAGGCCCGGCGAGGAAGGTCTTGTACCCTTCATCCGGAGCGATACCCCTTGTTGTCCCAAAATAAAGGGCATAAAGGGCAGGAGCCCCTAACAGGATTCCGAGCATCACGAGGCCGAACCCTGTTTTAGAGGGCGGCTCCTCTTCTCGGGGCGGTGGCAGTGGGCTCCAGGCTTCTTCGGGGTTGTCGTCACTCATGCCACTCTTCTTTCCGACTTTGGGCGGAGTGGTTTCCCGAATCCCGCAGCATCCGCCAGAGCAGCAGGGGGAGAATCATCAGGAGGAAACATTGGGGACGACTCATCCCCGGCCAGAACAGCTCGTTGCCCCGGACGACTTTGACCCCGGACCGGAACAAGGCGTAGGAAGTCACGTAGCAGATGAAGAGGTCGCCAGGATGAGGCAGGCGGTCACGATAGCGCCACATGAGCGCGAATGCGGCCACATGGAACTGGATTTCGTAGGCAAAGGACGGGTGGAGCCCTTCCCCGGGTCGTCCGCCCAGCATCGCTGCCTGCCCGGGCGTGAGTGTTATCCCCCATGCGCCCCCACCCGGGGTGCCGGGCAGTTCCGTCAAGAGACAGCCGACGCACCCGATGACCAGCACCAAGGCGACCGCGGGCGCAAGCAAATCCCGGGTCGATTCGCCGTAATGTGTCAGCCGCTTACCCAAGTGGACGCCGAGCCACGCCCCTACAAGGCCCGCGAGGATGCTGAGGTCACCGTTTTCCCACCAGTCCGCCAAGGAGACCTGGCGGGAAACATCCCACGTGAGCACCCTCGAACCGATCGCCCCGAAGGCTACAGCGAAACCGGCAATGGGCCACAACCGCGGGTCGGACAGGCCACGCCAGCGCTTCTCACAGGCGTAGAACAGCAAGGCTGCGAGGATTCCCAGCCCTAACAGGCCGGCGTGCACTAGCCCGTCTCCCGCGAAGGGAAGCCCGATCATGGGCAGAGTGTAACAGTGGCCTGCCACGCTTTCAGGGAACTGTTGCCCCGGTAACTGCACATGGACGCGGAGACGCCACGCGGCTTCAGAGACGGAACCGCTCAGCGACGGGTACACGGTGAACACGCTGGCGCGGCCGGATTCTGTTCCTGCAGCCGGATCGCGCGGCCGTGTTTGTCGCGGAGGTGTCCCAGGGTAGATTCCGGGCCGTCCACTCCCTACGCCATCCGTCCTTTCTGCACGTCAATCGACCGATGTTTTGAAGATCGGCAACAGAAGCCCAAAGGATCGCCTGCGCTGCGGGTGGATGAAATCCGAAGCCACTTCACCCGAACCGCCGTCTCCGCTTCAGTAGCCCGGTCCCACGAAACATTCAGCATCCATAGGACACGGAAACACACGTCAATCGCTATCCAACGATTGCCCGTTTCCCAGGTTCGGTGCGGAGGCCATCATTAGAGGTATGGGCGTTGCGATTTGAATCGGAGGCTGCCATGATCCAGGCCCTGCTGTGCAAGCTGAACATTCGGCACGATTGGCACGTCGAACATGCCGACGACGGGGGCGTGTATAGACGCTGTCGACGATGCGGCAAGGATGACGATAGCGGCGGCGGAGGATCGGGAGGCAACTACAGTGCCTGGATAGGGCCGACGGCAGGAGGGTGAGGCCGGCCGTCCCGCAAGTAGATGGATGCCCGTGCGGATTGTGGTGTTCTAGCTAGCACATGCTCCTGGCTGTCTGCAGAACAGCGTCCTCCATCTCGGGGACGAGCGGAGGCGCGTCTGTGACGTTCAGTTCCCGGGGCGGAAGCACCGTAGCTACCGTTGCCTGCCGTTGGCTTCGTGAGCCGGTTCAACAACCCGTCAGGCCGACGAGGTCGATGCCCAGCTCCCTGGCCTGGGCCAGGGAGCTGCTGCGCTAACTCTTGCTGATCCTCATCAGTCGCCATGGAATCTATGGTGTCGCTCATGATCAGTCCTCCCCGCCAGGCAACGCCCGGCGTGTCAGGCTAAACCCCGGATCCGCCGTTATTCAGACTGCCCCTGGGCGCACAGCGCGGGGCTGGTGTGGTCCATCACAATTAATGGCACACGACCGCTTTGAGAGGGCGGGAACTACTGGATCCGTCGCGGAGCGGGTACAGGACGTCCTCCATGCGGGGGCGGCTTCGGCCGGGGGTTCTGGCGGTGCCGGTTCTTCCGGTTTTGCTGCGTCAGCCATGAGCTGGTCAATGCGTCCTGAGTCCGTCTGGGCGGCTTTGTGCGCGTCGGAGTGCCTTGAAAGGTTCCGCCAGTGCTTTATGTGCCCGTTCGACGCCCGACCCGGTGCGGTTCACACCGACATCGAGCGGGTGGTTAGGCTGGGAGGATGGCGACAGTTATCCTCGTGCGGCACGGCCGCACCACAGCCAATGCCACTGGACTGCTGGCCGGCCGGGCCGTCGGCGTCAGCCTGGACCAGATCGGGCGCGAACAGGCGGCTCTGACGGGAGACCGGATCGCGGCCGTGCCAGTCGTCGGGGTGGTGTCCAGCCCTCTTGAGCGTTGTCAGCAGACCGCCCAGCTCATCCTCGATCGCCAGGCTGGCTCGCCGTACGCGCCGGTCGAGCCCGATCTCACCGAGTGCGATTACGGCCAGTGGCAGGGCCGCACGCTAAGTGATCTCGCGACCGAGGATTTGTGGCCGGTTGTGCAGTCGCAACCGTCGGCCGTCGTCTTTCCCGGTGGTGAATCCATGGCCGCGATGCAGGCTCGGTCGGTGGCAGCGATTCGACGCCACGATACAGCCTTCGAAGCCGAGTACGGGCCAGGGGCCGTGTGGGTGGCGGTGAGTCACGGTGACATCATCAAGTCAATCCTCGCCGACGCGCTCGGCATGCACCTTGACCTGTTCCAGCGTATTAACGTAGGCCCCGCTTCCGTGTCGATCGTGCGCTACGGGGCTAGTCGGCCGAGCGTTTACGCGACCAACACCGACGCGGGTGATCTGTCGTGGCTGTCGAACGGCATCCAGTCTGGCGATGCGCCGGTGGGCGGCGGTGCAGGGCAAAAGGCGCCATGAACCTCATGTGCCTAGAATACTGACATGCCTACACGAGTTCACGAGTTTGCCTGGCCTGATCGGGTCGTCGTTGGCACCATTGGCCTTCCGGGGACGCGCACGTTCTATTTGCAGGTGCGCTCAGGGACGCAGATCGTGAGTATCGCCCTGGAGAAGCAGCAGTCGGCTCTGCTCGCGGAGAAGATCGACGAAATTCTCGACCAGCTCATCACCGTCGAGGGCAACCCCTTCAGCGTTCCCGCGGGTACTCCCATTGAACTTGTCGACAATGACCAGCTTGAGGCCGTTGAGGAGCAGTTTCGCGCCGGTGCCATGAGCTTGGGTTGGGACCCAACCACGGCCCAGGTCGTAGTAGAGGCGTACCCCATCACCGATGTCGATGCTGATGACAACGACGAATCGCTTGATGAGGACGGCGCCAACGAACCCGAAATGCTGCTGTTGCGAATGCCGGTCGGCACCGCCCGCGCATTCGCCAAGCGCACCCGTGAGATCGTGGGGGCCGGGCGTCCGACGTGTTCGCTCTGCGGTTACCCCATAGACGCCGATGGGCACATCTGCACCCTTCCCGAGGTCTGATGCCAGCGCCGGACCTAGTGACCGCCGAGCTGACGCTCACGGGCCGCATCACGACGGCTTCAAACGCTACATTCCTGGGCAGCATCGGCAACGTGGCGGTCGTCTATAAGCCGATAGCAGGCGAAAGTCCGCTGTGGGATTTTCCGCACAGCACCCTGGCTCACCGGGAGGTGGCCGCCTACCTGGTCTCGCAAGTCTTCGGCTGGGACGTCGTGCCGCGCACCTGGCTGCGTGATGGTCCATTAGGTAAAGGAATGGTGCAGCTGTGGCAGGAGTCAGACCCCGACCAGAACGCAGTGGACCTCGTTGCGGCGGACGACGTACCGGAGACCGGGTGGAAACAAGTCCTTGAGGGTCAGGATGAGAACGGACGGATGGTTGCCCTCGTTCACGAAGACTCGCCAGCGCTCAGACGAATGGCGGTGTTCGACATGGTCGTCAACAACGCCGACCGCAAAGGCAACCACATTCTGGCCATGACGGACGGACACCGGCACGGAGTGGACCATGGGCTCACCTTTCACCGTGACCACAAGCTGCGCACGGTGCTGTGGGGATGGATGGGAGACGATCTGACCATCGAGGAACGCGACGGCATCGACCGTGTGAGCGAAGGACTGGACGATGAGCTGGGCCGAAACTTGGCGGACTTGCTTAGCGCCGAAGAAATCGCATCGCTCGCCGCGCGCTGCGCCCGGTTGCGCTCGGCCGGGCGGTTTCCGGCTCCGAGCGGTGAGATGCCGGCGGTGCCCTGGCCGCTGTTCTAAGGGAATTGCGGCTACGGGCTTCGCAGGCTGTGTCACGTTGATGGCATGGATCTAAAGATAGCGACGGAGCTCATCATTCCTGAGCGCGAGCTCGGCTGGCGATTTTCCTAGGAGCCAGGCCGCGGCCGACAACCCTCTGTTCCGAAGGTTTGGGCGATGGGAGAGGCAACTGTCACCGGGAACTCGCTGCCCAAACGCCAATAACAGCGCATATGAAACCCGGAACCCAGAGAAGTGCACCCGGTGCGATACGCAGAGTACCGACCGACATATGGGGGTCCTAATGGCCAAGGGGCACTTCGGCGTCTCACCATTCCGGCATGTAGTCATCCGCGACAGGCCGGTAACGAACAGATATGGAGACCAGCAAGGCAGCAGGTACCTCACCTCGGGACATCACGCTAAAAATCCGCAGCGCGATGTGCTCCGCGCCGAAGGTATCTGTGCCTGAGGTGGGACTCGAACCGGGTTCCAGCCCTTGCAAACAGTGGGAACTCCGACGCTGGGAATCCGAGCCAGTCCGGCCGATGTACGACCCGATACGGAGCGCAATTTTGTGGACACTGTCCGCACGCCAATTTCTCCGCTTGAGGGCATCAGGCCAACGGCCGCACCCCGCAACGAAGGGTCGCGGTTCTTCTTTGCGCTGACAAAGGATCGGAGTGCTGGAATGTTCACCCGCGTTTGTAAGCACGCCTCTCGCGAGGGCATGACGGGTTGGCTTGGGGTATCTGGCGCACATGAATTCAATGGTTTTCACGGTTCTTCACCGCGATTCAAACTCTTCAGCCCTTCCATGGCCTGATGGCCCACGTTCCCGGGCAGTCAGGCATTAGGAGAAATCACTCACTGCGCGCCGTGAGGCCTCGTGTTGTCTGCAGTTCCAGGACCTGGTCCGACACGGCCGGCGCGACGGCGGCAGCTAATAGCAGCAGTGCGAAAACGAGACTCGAGATGATCAAACGGCCAGTCGATGCTTTCAGAACTCCTGCGATTGCAAGCACGCCAATGACCGCCCCGGAACCCATCGCAACAGACATGCACCTGGCGGCCGGGGCAACGCCGTTGAAGGCATCCCGTGCGAGGAGGGGGACGGGGTCGCCTACGCCACCAGGTTCATGGGCCGGTACGCGGGTGCGGCTTTGCCAGGTTCCGCTCATATAATCTGAGCATGCCAATCACGCGCCTCACCCAGGACCTTCACGCCCAGCAGCCTGCCCTCGACCAGCGTGGGAGCGAGCTGTGAGCGGCGGTCTTGTCGCCCTGCTGGACGACATCGCAGCCCTGGCCCGCATAGCTGCCGCCTCGGTGGACGACGTCGCTGCCGGTGCCGCCAAAGCGGGGGCGAAGGCCGCAGGTGTGGTGATCGACGACGCCGCCGTCACCCCGCAGTACGTGTCCGGTGCAGACCCGTCACGCGAACTGCCGATGATCAAGCGGATCTTCTGGGGCTCGCTCAAAAACAAGCTGCTAATCATCCTGCCGGCACTGCTGCTCATCAGCGCCTTCATCCCGGGGGCCATTCCCTTCATCCTCATGGCAGGCGGCACCTACCTCTGCTACGAAGGCGCCGAGAAGGTCTGGCACAAGCTCCGCGGGCATCACTCCGCGGACGAAGATACGCCGGCGGTCGAACGGGGACCCGAGGCGGAGGCCAAGGTCGTCAAGGGCGCCATCACCACCGACTTCATCCTGTCCTGCGAGATCATGGTCATCTCGATGAACGAGGTGGCCGCTGAATCCCTGTGGGTCCGGGCCCTCATCCTGGTCGTCGTGGCTCTCGTGATCACAGTGCTCGTGTACGGCGCCGTCGCACTCATCGTCAAAATGGACGACGTCGGCCTGCACCTGGCCGCCAAGGAGTCCAAGGGTTCCCAGCGCGTCGGCGAGATGCTCGTCAAGGGGATGCCCTCCGTGCTGGCCGCTATTACCCTCGTCGGGACGATCGCCATGCTCTGGGTTGGCGGGCACATCATGCTGCAGGGAGCCTACGACCTCGGCTGGCACGCCCCATACGACCTCGTCCATGTCCTTGAGGAGCCTGCCGCCGGGATCGCGGTGGTTGGTGCCTTCCTGGGCTGGCTCGTAAACACGCTGTGCTCGGCTGTCCTCGGACTCGCCTGGGGCCTCATTGTCATGGCCATCGTGGGCCCGCTGCTGAAAGTGCTGCCGTTCGGCAATAAGAACAACGGGCACGATGAGAGCGACGCAGCCGCCGTGCATGAGCCGGCGAACCGCAACTCCGATTCGGCTTCGTAGCCTATGGCTGACGGGGTAGGGCCACGAGCTCCGGGGTCATGAACTCCAGGACGTTGCCGGACACCGCGAATGCCTCCGAGACCGAGCGCCAACCTGGCTCCCAGTAGACAGCGCCGAGTCCGCGGCCGCCTGGGGCGGAAGCCACGACGTCCTGGACGGCGCGGAAGTTGGCTGCCTGCCCGGCCGGGGTGGCCGGGCAGTTCTTCACCAACTGTGTGGTGCTGGTGATGACGTTCACCCAGTGGGCGTTGGGGTTGTCGGCGAGGGTGAACGAGCAGGACGTTTCGACGACGATGGCGCCTTTGTTGAAGCGGGAGGACAGCGTCGTCACGGCGCCTTGGAGGTTGGCCAGTGTCCCGTGCCAGTAGCCGTAGTAGGACAATCCGATGATGTGGAAGGGCACCGCGCGGGCCGGTACTTAGTCGAACCACCAGCTCAGGGCGATTGAATACGCCTTCGCTCTCAAAGCCGAGCACTTCGGCGTATCCGGGGTCCAACTCCCGGCACGCCACCGTGACGGAGCGAACCAAGTCTCGCCGCAGTCTTTCGCTGACCGGCGTCGCCCGGCGTCGCCCGGGAACGCCGAGGCGGTGCAGTGGCACCGGAACGCTCAGGCGGGCCCGCACCGTTCCGGCGACCCGTCGGTCTATTGCTGAGCCGATTCCGTGAGACGTGACCTTCACCTGCTAGAGTTGTGTTGAAATTCCAACACTCCATGTTCGCATAGCTACTAATGCGCATGGCCACGACTTCCCGGGAGCAATATGGACCTGTCACCGTCCTTCAAGGCCTATGACGTGAGGGGCCTCGTCGGCGTTTCCATCAACGAGAAAAGCGCCGAAGCCGTGGGCGCCGCGTTTGTGGACGTGCTGGGCCTGTCCGGCCAGACCATCGCCTGCGGAGGGGACATGCGGCCCTCTTCACCCGGCTTCAGCGGCGCCTTTGCGGCGGGCGCTGCCCGGCGCGGTGCGGATGTGAAGTCCCTGGGCCTTATCTCCACCGATGAGCTCTACTACGTGTGCGGCGCCCTGGACATAGCCGGGGCCATTTTCACCGCGAGCCATAACCCCGCGGAATACAACGGGATCAAGATGGCTAAAGCCGGCGCCGTGCCGGTCTCCGCCGAATCCGGGCTCACGGCCATACGGGACCTGGCCCAGCAGTATGTCGACCACGAGATCCCCGCAGCCGCGGCCCAGGGCACCGTGTCCACGCTTGACGTGCTCGCGGGCTACGCCGAAAAGCTCCGCTCGCTGGTGCCCTTGAATGCCGTCCGGCCGTTGAAAGTGGTGGTGGACGCCGGCAACGGCATGGCGGGCCTGACCGTTCCTGCGGTCCTTGGGGACCAGTTCCACCCCGCGCTGCCGCTCACTGTTGTCCCGCTTTACTTCGAACTCGACGGGACGTTCCCCAACCATCCTGCCAACCCCCTTGAGCCGGAGAACCTCCGCGACCTGCAGGCCGCCGTCATCGCCCACGGCGCCGACATTGGCCTGGCCTTCGACGGCGACGCCGACCGCTGCTTCGTGGTCGACGAGAACGGAAGGCCAGTGACGCCGTCGGCCGTTACGGCATTGATTGCCGTCCGGGAGATCCACCGCGCCCAGGCCGCCGGGGAAGCCGAGCCGGTGATCATCCACAACCTGATCACGTCGCGCGCGGTGCCGGAAATTGTTGCCGCCGCGGGCGGACGGACGGTCCGGACCCGGGTGGGGCATTCCTTTATCAAGGCCCGGATGGCCGAGGAGGGCGCCGTGTTCGGCGGCGAACACTCGGCCCACTACTACTTCCGCGATTTCTACAACGCGGACACGGGCATGCTTGCCGCCATGCACGTCCTGGCCGCCCTCGGCGAGCAGGAGCGGCCCTTGTCTGAACTGGCCCGCGAGTTCGACCCGTACGCGGCCAGCGGCGAAATCAACTCATCCGTGGACGGCGTCGACAGCAAGGTGGCGGACGTGCGGGCCAGCTACGCGAACGGTGCCGTGATCGATGAACTCGACGGGCTCAGCGTCAGCAGCAAGGACGGGGACTGGTGGTTCAACCTGAGGGCCTCCAACACGGAGGAACTACTGCGGCTTAACGTCGAAGCCGCCGACGCCGCCACCATGGCCCGGGTGCGCGACGCCGTCCTGCAGCAGATCCGCGCCTAGCGGCCCAGCACCACGTTCACCGGCTCCTCGCCCGCAAGCAGCAGAGAGATCTGGTTGCGGACCAGTCTGGCCATCCGCGGCAGCATGGCCAAACTGGCCCCGCCCACATGGGGCGTGATCAGCACCCCGGGAACTGTCCACAGCGGATGGCCCGCCGGCAACGGCTCGGGGTCGGTCACGTCCAGCGCGGCCCGCAGCCTCCCGAGGCCGTCTCACGAAGCAACGCCTTAGTGACGGCCACCGGGCCGCGTGCCACGTTCACCGGGAGTGCAGCGGCAGCTGCGCGTACAGCGAATCGATCCCGTGGATGCGGCCCGCCCGTCGTCGCGTTCACGGCTGGCCATCCGTGTCACATGGGTTTCAAACGGCAGCAGCCTGGCATCGATGGCCTTGCCCACTCCCCCGTAACCCACCAGCAGCACGCGGCGGTCTGCCAGGCTGGGACGCTGGCCGTTGTCCCAGGTCCCAGTCGCCTGGCCCCGCACAAAATCCTGAATCCCGCGCTGGCTGGCAATCATCAAGGCAACCCGCGGGTAAGACGGCCGCTACGCCGTCGTACCCGGAGGTCAAACCGTTCCGACGGGGCGGGCCCGGCCAGGTCCCACAGCACGAAGTCGACATCGTCGGGGGGCCCAACGGCATCGGGCCGTCACCGCGCCACCACCAGTTTGACGTTGGCGGCCCGCAGCGCTGCCTCGATCTCCCGCGGCGGCGGAGCATCCGTGATCAGGACGTCGGCCGCGTCAAACGCCGCAAGCCGGGCCAGCGCGTACCGCAGCATTTTCTGGTGCGTGGCCACCACCACCACTTGTTCCGCGGAATTCATCAGCGCAATCTTGGTGGCGCGTTCCACGTCCCGTTCGATGTAGAACGCCTCGTCATGGATTCCGCTGACCCCGATAAACGCCGTCTTCGCGCGGAGGCCGGCTGCGGCGGAGACCGTCATGGGCCCGTTGAAGGCCTGGCTGTCCAGGAGCAGCTCACCACCGAGGCAGATGGTCCGGGCAGATGTCAGCTGCAGGCACCGTTGGATGGCGGGGGCCGAATGCGTGATGATGGTGCCCGCAAACGACGCCGGCAACTCCTGGGCGATCTGGTAGGTGGTGGTTCCGGCGTCCAGGATGATGGCGTCCCGCTCGCTGATCATCGACACACAGGCCCGCGCCACCCTCTGCTTCGCGTCGGAGTCCTCCCGAACCCTGGCCGCGAAGTCCGCATTCTGCCCGTTGGCGTTGACCGCGCTGACTCCGCCGTGCACAACCCGCACCAGCCCCTTTTGGGACAGCACGCGGGTGTCCCGCCGAACCGTCATGTCCGAGACCGCGAACGTTTCGGCGAGGTCCATCGTGGAGATGAACCCCCGACGCTCGAGTTGGTCCAGGATGGTGCGCTGGCGGGGCGTCAGCGGCGCCTCTTCATGTGAGCTGCTCATATCCCCTTCTCCTGCTTCCCTTAGCCGGATGCGTTACCCTGGCAGCCTGTTGCAATTCCAACACAAATCTACTTAATGCCTGGCCCCTGCGCCCGCATTCAGCAGTTCCACGGGGCGTCCTTCGATGATGGAACGCTCGGCCGCGAGGCCCATACGGACGGACTGGAGGCCGTCCGCGACGGTAACTTCCACCGGGCCTTCGCCCAGTATGGCCTTACGGTAGCCAAGGTGCTCGTAGTACGTGGAACCGTGGTGGGCGCCCGCGGCGAGCACGGCTTCATCGACCGGAACCTCATGCAGCTCCGGACCCAGCGGCGACCGCGGGCTGAATTCCACCGTGGCCTCGGCTTCGTCGCCCTCGATCCAGTGGTTGGCCGCCACCGGAATGAGGGTCTCGATCTTGGCGGCATCGCCCACGATGGAGATGCGCTCCTGGAACTTGGAGCCTTCGGCGAACATGGACAGTTCCAGCATGGCCCGGCGGCCGCCCTTGAAGTCCACAATCACGTAGGCGTTGTCGATCATGTCCGAGACCCGGCCGTCATATACCTCGTCCATGTGGTTGACGTCGTGGCCTCCGCTTGCGTAGACACGGACAGGCTCGTCCTGCAGGATCAGCCGCATCAGGTCAAAGAAGTGGCAGCACTTCTCCACCAGCGTGCCGCCGGTCCGCTCGGCAAAGCGGTTCCAGGCGTCCACCTTGTGAAGGAACGGGAACCGGTGCTCCACGATGGACAGCATGTAGACGTTGCCCAGCTTGCCGCCGTGGGCGGCCTGGATGATCTCCTGGACCGGCGGCATGTACCTGTACTCCATGGCAACCCAGACCGGGGCAGGATAGCCGGCTGCGAGGGATTCAAGTTCGTCGGCCTGCTCCGCCGAGGTGCACACCGGCTTCTCCACCAGCACGGGCAGGTTGGTGCCGCTGGCAAAGATGTCTTTGAGGATGGCCAGGTGCGTGTCGTTGGGGCTGGCGATGACCAGCGCATCCACCAGGCCAGACGCGAGCAGGTCCTGGTGGCTGGAGAAGGTCTGTACCTCGTAGCCGATTTCCGCGACGGTTTCCGCCAGCGACGACGGCTGGGGATCGGATACGGCGGTGATGTGGCTTCCCGGGATCAGGGCAAGGTTCCGGACGTGTTCGCGGGCCATATGGCCGGCACCGATAAGTCCGTAACGAATGGTCCGGACCGATTCCGCAGAAGGCAATGACATGAGCTGCTCCGTTTCTCTACGTTGAGTATGGGGACCGCGGCGTTGCATCCCAAACAGAACTATACAGAAAGTGTTGTTATTCCAACATAGCGTGTGTATATTTCTTCAGTACAAGCCGTGACTACAACGAGGTGGAACGTGTACCAACCGTCATCAGGAACCCTGCTCTTCATAGGCTGCGCAACTCTTGACTCCATTGCACTTGTCCAGGATTACCCTGCCGCAGACAGCCGCACCGTTGCCTCAGACTTCGCCACTGCAGGCGGCGGACCCGCGGCAACCGCAGCCGTTGCCGCAGCCCGGGCCGGCGCAAACACAGCGTTCGCCGGAGTTCTGGGAACGGACGAGGAGGGCGACCGCATCATCAGCGGCCTGCAGGCAGAAGGCGTGGACACCTCAGCGGTGATCCGCGACCCCGCCGTGAAAACAGGGGCCAGCGTGATTGTGGTCAGCACGGCCTCCGAAAGCCGGGCCATCGTCACCCGCCCGGTGCCGCCGGTCAGCTTCCCTGCCGAAGGCCGCTTCCGTGAACTGCTGGACTCGGCTGCCTGGGTCCACGTGGACCATCTGGGCTGGAACGCCGTCTCCCGCATCCCCGGGCTGAACGCCGCAGACCTGAACATCAGCGTGGACGCCGGCAACCCCATCCCGTCCTTCAGCCCGCGCGGCGTGGCCCTCTATGTGCCCACCGTCGAGCGGCTCAGCGCCGAGTACGGCGGGCACCTGGCCGTTGAGGAACTGCTCCAGAAAGCCATCGACGACGGCGCCTCCGCAGTCGTCGCGACGGCCGGCGCCGAGGGCGCCTGGGTGAAAGCCGGAAACGGTCCCGCGGTCCACGTTCCGGCCACGCCGGCCACCATCCTGTCCACCCTCGGCGCCGGCGACGTCTACCACGGCGCCCTCCTCGCCGCTGTTGCCGCCGGCCTGCCGCTGGTCGACGCCGCAGCTTTCGCCGGCCGCACCGCCTCCGCCTCCTGCGAGGGACTGGACGGCCGTTCCAAAATCCCGCACCAGACCATTACTCCTGTCCTAGCCACGAACCACACCGCCTAGCTGAAAGAAGCAGCACATGACCCTCACAGACCTCTCACCCCTCCAGCGTCCGTCCGGCGCATTCGCGATGCTCGCCGTGGACCAGCGTGAGGCGATGCGCAACATGATCGCCGAACACCAGGCAGCCCCCGTCACGGACCAGGACCTCCAGGACTTCAAGCTCCAGGCCGCCAAAATCCTCACCCCCTACGCCTCCGGCGTCCTCATCGACCGGCAGTTCGCCCTCGACCAGGCCATCGAGGACAACGTGGTTGACCCCGGCTGCGGACTCATCGCCTCCGCCGACCACTTCGAATCCGCGCACGGCGAGCTGGTGGGCGAAGTGACCATCGACCGGCTGGTGGACCCGCACAAATACGCCGCCCTCGGCGTCAAGGCCCTCAAGCTGCTGGTGCTGTACCGCCCGGACGAGCCCGCCGACGGCCGCGTGGCCATGGTCCGCGAATTCGTGGAGATCTGTAAGTCTGCCGGGCTCATCAGCATCATCGAACCTGTTTCCCGCAAACCCCTCTCCGGCGGCGACTTCGACTGGAACGCCGGGATCCTGGCCGCTGCCAAGGAACTGGGGAGCCTGGGCGCCGACCTCTACAAGGCCGAGGTCCCCTTCAAGGGCCAGGCACCCGAAGCCGACGTCCGCGCCGCCTGTGCAGACCTGACCAACGCCATCGATGGCCCGTGGGTGGTGCTGTCCTCCGGCGTCCCGGAGGACGTCTTCCCCGACGCCGTCCGGTGGGCATGCCTCGAAGGCGCCAGCGGTTTCCTGTCCGGACGCGCAGTCTGGGCGTCCTGCATCGGCGCCCCCGACGTCGTCGAATCCCTGTCCACTGACGCCGTGCGGCGGCTGCAGCGCCTCTGCGCCGTGGTGGACGACGTGGTCTCGTCGCAAAAGACCCGTGCATGAGCAGTCCCGACGCGCCAAGCGCTTCCTGGTGACAGCCATTCCGTTGGCAACAAGCAAGGCATAGCAAAACACTCAACGAGGAGAATGTTGTGAGTCAGATTTCACGCAGGCAGGCCATCGCGATTCTCGGAGCCCTGGGCTTCGGAGCAACTGCGGCAGCATGCGCCGGACCGGGCGGCACCACGGGGCCCGGCGGCGCCACCGGCCCGGCCGCACCCGCCACCGGCGCCGTCACGGGCAAGGTCTCGTTCGCCCACTGGCGCGGTGAGGACAAGGCAGTGTTCGACGAACTCATCAAGCGCTTCGCGGCACTGCACGACGGCGTGGAGGTGGTCCAGGACATCTCCACCTCCAACGACTACAACGCCCAGGGCCTGCAGAAGGTCCGCGGCGCAGCCATCGGAGACGCGTTCGCCACCTTCCGAGGCGCCCAGTTCAAGAACTTCACCGAGGCTGGAATCTACACCGAGCTCAAGGGCAGCAAGGCGGCAGCCAATTACCAGCCGGGCCTGCTGACAGCCGGACAGTCAGGCGACAGCCAGCTGGGCCTGCCTTACCAGGTGGTCTTCCCCATGCCGATGGCCAACGCCGACCTGTTCGACAAGGCCGGCGCGGAGATCGCCCCGAAGGACTGGGACGGCTTCCTGGCCATGTGCGAGAAGCTCGCGGCCTCCGGGGTCATCCCCATCTCCTGGCCGGGCGGCGACGTCGGAAACGGTGGCCAACTGTTCAACTGCATGATCGCCAACAACGCCCCGGTTGACGACATGTGCGCCCAGATCGAGCAGGGCAAGCTCAAGTGCACCGACGACTGGTTCCTGAAGATGCTGGGCCAGTACAAGGACCTGGTCCCGTACCTGCAGCCCAACGCCACCGGTACCGCGGTGGAGCCGGCGCAGAACCTGTTCTCGCAGGGCAAGGCCGCCATGCTGGCCACCGGCTCCTACCACCTTGCCGCAGTCCGCGGGCTGGGAGCCACGTTCCCCATCGAACTTGTCTTCCCCAACACCTCCGACGGCAGCGGCAAATTCGAAGGTGCCTACAACGCCACGTTCATCCTCGGCGTCAACTCGGCAAGCAAGAACCAGGCCGCCTCCGCCGCGTGGATCGACTTCCTCTCCGAGCCCGGGAACGCCGGCTACTACGCCAACCAGACAGCCCAGCACGTGGCCGTGAACGGCGTGGAGTACACCAACGCGGACCTGAAGCGACTGAGCCCCTGGCTGGACAAGAAGACGGCCCTGGCCGCCCGCTTCCAGTTCCAGAACCTTGATGTCCGCAACGCGGTGGAGGCCAGCGCCACGGCGGTCATCTCGGGCACCAGCCCCGATCAGGCCGCCGAAGCCGCCCAGAAGATTGTTGACGAACGGCTATGAGCACCCACACCAAAATGGCTGCCAAACGGAAGGCCCCGGACAGCCGCACCGAAACCGACGCCGCGAACGGGCGCCGCCGCTCCCCCACTCGGGTGAATCCGGCACTGTACCTCTTCCCGCTTCCCGCCGTCGCCATCATCGCCTTCTTCCTGGTGATGCCCACCCTGCAGGCATTCCAGTACGCCATCACGGACTGGAACGGCTTCTCAGCAGCGTTCAACTACGTGGGGCTGGACAACTTTGTCCGCGCGTTCACCAAGGACTCGCTCTTCACCAACGCGCTGACCAACAACCTGAAGTTCGTGCTGATGGTGGTCATCGCGCAGACGGCCTTCTCCCTGGTGCTGGCCCTGCTCCTCACGAAGAACTCACGCGGCAGCATCCTGCTCCGGGCCCTGTTCTTCTTCCCCACCATCCTCTCCTCCGTCTCCGTGGCCTTCATCTGGAAGTTCATCTACGACCCCAACTTCGGCCTGGCCAACGCGGTCCTGGACGGAGTTGGCCTGGAAGCCCTGCAGGGTTCCTACCTCGGCAACAACGCCCAGGCCCTGTACTGGGTGGCCGTGACGCAGGTCTGGTTCCACGCGGGACAGATGATGGTGGTCTACATCGCGGGCCTGCAGGCCATCCCGCGGGAACTGTATGAAGCCGCGGAGATGGACGGTGCCGGCAAATGGCAGCAATTCAAGTCCATTACCTGGCCGTTTGTGGCCCCGGCAACGTCAATCGTCGTTGCCTACACCACCGTCCAGTCATTCAAGGCCTTCGACCTGATCCTGGGCATCGCGGGGAACCCGCCCAAGCAGTCCCTGGATATCCTCTCCACCCGCATTTACAGCACCTTTGCCAACTCGGAATTCGGCTACGCCGCCGCCCAGTCGATCATCTTTATGGCGATGATCGCCCTGGTCACTTGGCTCCAGCGCCGGTTGCTCCGGCTGACCCCGAAGGGGGAATGACAGCATGCTCGCTTCACTAAGTCGCCGCGCAATTCTTGGAATCTACGCGGTCATCATCATCGTTCCGCTGACCGTGGTGGGGTTCGGCAGCTTCAAGTCCACGCAGGAACTTTTCGCCGGGCCGTTCAGTCTGCCGCAGTCCCTCTCACCCGCCAACTACGCGGAGGTGATCGGCGGCCAGGATCTGGGGTCGTCGTTCATGAACAGCGTCTTTGTCACCGCCATCTCGGTCCCCCTGACCCTCTTCCTGGCCAGCCTCGCCGGGTACGCCATCTCCCGGCTCAAGGGGTTTATGGCCTGGGCCATCTTCGGCTTCCTGGTCCTGGGCATGGCCATCCCGGCCCAGGCCAACATGGTGCCGCTGTACGTCCTGTTCGGCCGGCTCGGTCTGCTGGACAGCCTGGCAGGCCTGGTGCTTGCCAACGTGGTGTCCACCCTGCCCATCGCCGTGTTTATCCTCGGCGGCTTCATGCGGACCCTGCCCAAGGAACTCTACGAGGCATCCTCCATTGACGGCACCGGCCCGTGGCGGACGTACGTGTCCATCGCGCTCCCCCTGTCCGCCCCGTCCGTTGCTGCCGCGGCCATCTTCCTGTTCGTCATCCACTGGAACGAACTCCTCTATCCGCTCCTGTTCATCCAGTCCCCGGGTAACCGGACCCTGCCGCTGGCACTGCTCAGCTTCCAGGGCGAGTTCCAGACCAACTACCCGCTCCTGTTCGCCGGCGTCATCCTGGCGTCCCTGCCCGTCGTGGTGGCCTACGTCTTCCTGCAGCGCTACTTCGTCGCCGGTATCACCGCCGGAGCAAGCAAAGGATGAGGACCCCCGGACCTCCACCAGCCCAACGAAAGGCACCACACGTGAACCTCAAATCAGCCCGCCACCTGGTGAAAGGAACCTGGCACACCGCCGGCAGTTCCAAGGACGTAACCGACCCCGGAAACGGCGGCACCGTCGGCGAAGTGGCCTGGGGCAGCGCCGACGACGCCACAGCGGCCGCAGACGCCGCGGCCGAAGCCTTCGGGTCCTGGTCCCGGACGACAGCCCGCACCCGGGCAGACCTGCTCCGGAACGCCGCGGACCTGCTGGCCGAACGCCGCGACGAACTGGCCCATACCCTGGCCCTGGAAGCCGGAAAACGGCTCCCGGAAGCCCAGGGAGAAGTGGACTTCTCTGTTGAATACTTCCGCTGGTTCGCCGAGGAAGTCCGCCGCTCCACCGGCACCGTCAGCCCGCCCGAACTCCACGGCCGGCGCCACCTCAGCCTCCGCAAACCCATCGGCGTGGCACTCAGCCTCACCCCGTGGAACTTTCCCGTATCCATCCAGGCCCGCAAGCTCGCCGCAATGCTGGCCGCAGGCTGCACCGTCGTAGGCCGGGTCTCCGAAAAGGCGCCGCTCGCCGCCACCGGCCTGTTCGAGGTCCTGCACGACGCCGGGTTCCCCGCCGGCGTCGTCAACCTGGTCCACGGACCCTCGCGTGAAATCACCGCCGCCCTGCTCCAGCACCCCGCCGTGCGGGCCGTCAGCTTCACCGGATCCACCGGTGTGGGCCGCCAGATCATGGCCTCCGCTTCAGAGCGCGTGGTCCGTCCGCTGCTTGAACTCGGCGGCAACGCACCGTTCATTGTCTTCGAGGACGCGGACCTGGATGCCGCCGTCGACGGTGCTGTTCTGGGCCGGCTCCGTAACACCGGCCAGTCGTGCGTGGCAGCGAACCGCTTCCTGGTCCAGGACAGCATCGCCGAGGAATTTTCGCAGAAACTGGCCGCGCGGTTCGACGCCATGAGCATTGGCCACGGCGTCCCCGACGACGGTTCTGGCGTTCCGGACCTCGGCCCCATGATCGACGCCGATCGGGTGGCCGCGGTCCAGGCCCTGGTGGACGACGCCCTCACGCGCGGCGCCCGCCGCGTCACTCAGCGGACCGATGTTCCGGCGCGCGGCGCGTTCATGGCCCCCACACTGCTCACGGACGTCCCCGACGACGCACCCCTGGTGAGCGAAGAAGTGTTCGGCCCGGCGGCCGGCGTCGTGACCTTCACCTCGGACGAGGACGCCATCCGCAAGGCGAACGCCACCGAGATGGGCCTCGCCGCGTACCTCTGGAGCCGCGACCCCAAGCGTGCCTGGGACATCCCCGAACGCCTGGAAGCCGGCATCGTAGGGGTCAACGATCCCCTCCCTTCCGTGGCCTTCGCCCCCATGGGAGGCGCCAAGCAGTCCGGCCTGGGCCGCGAAGGATCAAGCCTTGGGCTCGAGGAGTTCGAGGAGATCCAGTACGTGGCCTGGAAGCCGTAAATGCTGACCACCGGGTTGGTTCTGGGCGCCGTCGTCATGGGAGCCGGGATGCAGCGCATCACCGGCATGGGCTTCGCCCTGGTGGCTGCTCCCTTCCTGGTCCTGCTCCTTGGCCCGGTGGAGGGGGTGGTGCTGGTGAACCTCTGCGGCGCCGTGACGGCGGGAGCCATCATCTTCCGGGTGCTGCGGGACATCGACTGGAAGCGGTACGCGGCACTGGCGGCGTCGGCGCTGCTGGGGATCATCCCGGCAGCCTTGCTGATCCGGCTCATCCCGCCGGCGGTGCTGGAGATCTCCATCGGGGTGCTCCTCGCCGTCGGGCTCACCATTTTGCTTGGCCTCAAGTCCGCCACGCTCACTCCGCGCCGCCGCTACCTTTTCACGGCCGGCGGCCTGAGCGGGTTTATGAATACGGCGGCAGGGGTGGGCGGGCCTGCTGTCAGCATGTACTCCATCGCCACCCGGTGGCCGCACAAATCCTTCGCTGCCACCATGCAACCGTACTTTTTTACCATCGGTGTGTTCTCGCTGATCTCCAAGGCCCTCACGGCCCCGGCAACGTTCCCCGCGCTGCCATGGGGAATGTGGGTGGCCGTCGCCGTGGCCTGCCTCGCAGGGCTGGTGCTGGGCGACGTCGCTGCCCGGTTCGTCCCCGCCCGTGCCGCCCAGGTCCTGCTGATCGTCCTGGCGTACCTCGGAGCGGCTGCCACCATCATCCGCGGCGTGCTCGGTGTCGTCGGCTGACAGCCGCTGCTGCACCCATCCCATCCACCGAACCACCAACGAAAGGGCGGCTATGACAGTCGTTTCGCCACAAGAAAACCTACTGCGCGTGTCCACCAACAAGGGCGAGACCTTCACCCTGACGATTGATGCGGGCGCTCCAGTGACCCTCCAGCTTGATGTTGGAGGGCAGTGCGGCTGCGGGGGCACTGCCCGTGTTGCCGGCGCATACACAGACACCGACTTCGGCACTCACTAATCAGGCATCATTCTCAATCTGCATCCGCACCATGGAAGGAAATAACATGACGTGGCTGAACAGCGCCGCTCACGCGCGATGGCTCGAGGCCGAAACCGATCGGCTGATCAATTTCGCCGCGGGTTCAAAGGTGCCCACCGGATTCGGCTGGCTCGACAACAACGGCGCGGTGTTCACCGACAAGCCGACCCACCTCTGGATTACCGCGCGGATGGTTCATAGTTTCGCGGTCGCTGCACTGATGGGGCGGCCAGGCGCTGCGACACTCGTCGACCACGGCATCGCCGCCCTCAACGGAGTCTTCCACGACGATGAGTTCGGCGGCTGGTATGCCGAGGTGGACGGGAACGGACCGGTAAACGACACCAAGTCCGGTTACCAGCACTCCTTCGTGCTCCTCGCCGCTGCCAGCGCCGTTGCGGCCAACCGCCCGGGCGCCAGGGAATTGCTCGACGAGGCACTGCGCATCGCTGACACGAGGTTCTGGGACCACGACGCCGGCATGTGCTTCGACTCGTGGAACCGGGAATTCACGGAAACCGAAGCCTACCGTGGCGGGAACGCGAGCATGCACTCCGTCGAGGCGTACCTCATCGTCGCCGATGTGACCGGGGAGAACCGCTGGCTCGAACGCGCCCTCCACATCGCCGAGGTGCTCATCCACGACTTTGCGCGCAACAACAACTACCGCGTCTTCGAGCACTTCGACCCGGAGTGGAACCCCATGCCGGAGTACAACACCGATGACCGGGCCAGCCAGTTCCGCGCGTACGGCGGAACCCCCGGCCACTGGGTTGAGTGGGCACGCCTGCTCCTGCACGTCCGCGCCGGGCTCGAAGCCCGCGGCATGGAGGTTCCAGCCTGGCTGCTGGAGGACTCGCGGGGCCTGTTCGACGCCGCCATCCGCGACGCCTGGGAGCCGGACGGTCATCCGGGATTTGTTTACACCGTCGACTGGGAAGGCAAGCCGGTTGTCACCACCCGCATTCGCTGGGTTCCCGCCGAGGCAATCGGGGGCGCGGCAGCCCTCTACATCGCCACCGGCGACCAGAAGTACGCGGACTGGTACGAGCGAATCTGGGACCACGCCCGCGACTGGTTCATCGACTACGAGCACGGGTCCTGGAAGCAGGAACTCGACGAGAACGGCAATGTCACCTCGACCGTGTGGTCCGGCAAGGCGGACATCTATCACCTCTGGCACTGCCTGGTGGTCCCGCGACTTCCACTGGCACCAGGGCTTGCTCCAGCAGTCGCGGCCGGCCTGCTGGATGCACGCCTCGCTGCGTCCAGGTAACACGAGAAACCTGCGGCCCCTGATTTCGTGGATCCTGCGGAAAGGCGCTATTTAGACACCCAGCAACCCAGAATAGGTGACCACATTGGTCACCTATTCCGGGTTGCACGGACGCCTCCTTCAGGGCACGCTCCGCCCCCACCAGCCGGGACCTGCTCGATGAGCTTTTCCGCGAGGACGGATAATCGCGGGGACCCTGGAAGCCCGCTTCGGGATGGCCAAGCACCTCAAGCTGCTCGAGGAAGCCGGACTGGCGGTGAACCGCCGTCGGAGCCGCAAAATGCTGCACTTCCTGAACCAGGTGCCTATCCGCCTCATCCGCGACCGCTGGGTGAGCAAATACGGACCGTCCTCAATCTGGTCCCGGCCGCGTCCACGCGGTTATGCCGCGGTTGATTTGCACGCTGGTCATGTCTGAAGCGACGGCGCGGAGCATGAATGGGATGTCATCAAAAAACGGGATGACGAACGGAACAAACTCACTTCAGCGCTTCGTTGTCACTAGGCTAAGCAGTTCAGGAGCCGAAAATGAGAATGTCAACCTGATTTGGGCCCACTTGATCTTGAGATTGCAGTCTCATCGGGAACCACTAGCCGGCAGCCGAGGAATTGGCTGTCCTTCGCGGTGGGGTATCACATATCCAAGGAACGGGATAGCACTGACCATCCGGCCTTGTATTTACGTGAATGCGTAATTAGGCTGGCGTGCAAATGGACGAACTGAGCACTATTTTCCTTGCGCTGGCAGATCCGACTCGTCGCGCTTTGCTTGCCCAACTACAGCAGGGTGACGCGACGGTTACCGAACTGGCCGCCCCGCACTCAATAAGCGTGCCCTCCGTATCACGCCACCTGAAAGTGCTCGAGCAGGCCGGGCTTATTACTAAATCCAGGTCTGCCCAGTGGAGGAACTGCCGTCTCCAACCTGCGCCCCTACAGCAGGTTGAGGAATGGATGCGCCCGTACCGCGACTTCTTGAGCACACGGCTGGAGCGCCTGGACGCTCAGCTCGCCATAACACCCGATCGACCCGATGAGATTACAGAACCGGAGGAAAGATCATGACCGACTACCCGACGCAGGATCGAAGCTTCACCCTCACCCGCATTTTGGCTGCATCGCGGCATGCCGTGTTTACCGCGTGGACTGACCCTGAGCACCTTGCCTGGTTCTACAATCCCGACATGCCCACGCCCGCCACACCCATAGAGGTGGACCTGCGCGTTGGGGGAACGTGGAAGCAGCAGATGATCGTCGATGAAGACCTCAGCTACCCCACCGGGGGAATTTACCTGGAGATCGTTCCCGACGAACGACTCGTCTTCCGCTGGGGAGCAGTCGGAGGCTGGCCCGAACTCGACGGCGAGAACGAACTGACCGCTCCTGTTGTCACGGTGCAGCTGAACGACTTGGGCACGGAAACGGAGCTCGTCCTCACGGTTCAGTTCTCTGGGCATCTCGATCTCGAAGAGGTTCAAAAGCTCATGCTGGGAGGCACCCAGGAGGGCTGGGGCGCTACCATCGACCGGGTCAAGGACAGCACCGCCATGACCACGGTGACCAATGGGCGCATGGCCGGGCCCCAGATCTATGTCTTCTTTCCGGGAACTGCGCGGGAGGCCTTGAACTTTTACGCGGATGTTTTCGGCGGTGAGCTTTCCCTGCACACGTACGAGGACTTCGGCAGGAGCGACGGCCCACCAGAAGCCGTAGCTCATGGAGTGCTCAACGGCGTCGTGGCTCTGGCAGGGTCGGACGCAGCCGAAGGCCAAACAACGGTCCGGCTCGAAGGCATGATGCTCTCGCTGCTGGGAACCGCCGAACCGACAGTCCTCCATGAGTGGTTCGATAAACTTTCCGTTGACGGGTCGGTGCTCGATCCACTCTCGCCCAAGCCTTGGGGCGCCTCCGATGGCCAAGTCATTGATCGCCATGGACTTCACTGGCTTGTCGGATACGAGCCGGCGACATGAGCGACGCCCAATTGCTTGCTCAGCTGGCGAGTGAGCGAAGACATGTTCTTCGAACAGTCGATGGCCTCGAGAACGATGCGATGCGTCGAACTCTAATCCCGTCCGGCTGGACAATGACGCAACTGCTCAACCACCTGGCCTTCGACGACGAGATGTTCTGGATATCGGCCGTTCTCGGTGGTGATGACAGGGCGATTGCCGAACTTCACAACGGTTGGGCTTCCGAACCGATGACCGGTTCCGTGGCCGTCAACATCTACAAGCGTGAAATCTCTCGAAGTGATGAAGTCCTTGCGAAGATCGATTTGGATGCCCCTCCCCGGTGGTGGCCTCCAACCAGCGTGTTGGACGCACCACCGATGTCCAATGGGCGTGAGGTCGTGTTTCGCGTGCTCGCCGAGACTTCCGTCCACGCGGGCCACCTCGACATCATTCGAGAGCTAATCGATGGCCATCAGGATCTTGTATTGGAATAGTCCCGACCCTTGGATGCTGCAGACCGCAGCCCGATTGAAGAACACCGACGTATCGCCGCGATCCTAACGTTTTAACTAGCCGTTTACTGGGCCACCACGTGGGCGAGCCGGTAGGAGCCAGTGCCGGTTCCGATGAGGGTCCCTTCGAAGGTCAGCCGGTCCACAATCGCAGCGCACAGACGTGGGTCGGTGAAGGTGGTCCAGCCGGATAAGGATTCGTTGGTGGCGATGGCCACTGATGCTTTTTCTTCGCGTTCAGTAAGCACCATTTACGCCGGGTCGGTCTGCGCGAACGCCTATCTGTCACCGGTCCGGTCGTGTACGGCAGGCATGCGCAGAGGGGACGACTGAAGGCAGGTACCGGATACTCGTGTGCCATGAGGCTTCTGTCCGTCCCGTGGGTGGCAGGGCCGGCGGCGATGGCATCGGCTGAGACCGCGATGCCCCCCCAGCCGCGGCCGACCCGCCATCAGGAAGGCCCTGCTAGGCCCGTTACAGGGGTGAAACCCGATAAGCGCCTGGCGAATCACCACGTCTCGGCGACCACGAAGCCGCACCACGCAGGTGAATACCTGCAACCAGGAGACAGTCCTAATGTCAGGCACTGCAACGAGGGTCCGCCACGACGACGGCACCGGGCAGGTCACGGTCCATCTGACGGGAACCGGTGACCTGGGAAACACATATGTGTTGAACCAGCGCTCCACCTTTCAGGTCAACATCCGCACCGTCGACGCCGTCTTGGTGAGCCAGGGGGCCGCCCCCAATCAAGACGTCAGCATCTTCTTCGACTCGGATGTTCCGATACTCATCACCTCCACCAACTGCACGCCCACTCCTTAGTTGAGGTAGGCGAACGGCGGACCTCAACGGTGCTACCCAACCGTGGGTTCCCGGCTGCTTTTCAGGTTGACGGAGCACGGTGGTGGCTAGCCGGCGGCGCGGGGGTCCGACTGAGAATGCGGATACCCGGCCTAGCCGGCGCCGGCACCAAAGCCTCTTAGCTGATCGGCTCCAGATGGAAATCGATCCGGTAATTCAAGAACCGAAGTCTTCAGCACCGGCCCAGTCCTCGGCAACGATGCTCTCGATCTGGCCGCTGGTCAGGCGTTCGTTGTAGTGGACGTAGATCACTTCGGAGTGTCCGCTGCGGGTCGCCATGACGTCCGCGGCAGCGGCGTAATTGGCCGGAGCTTCGACCGTGATGTCGGGTTGCGCGTGAGCAGCGGCGGCGAACTGGCCGCCCGAGGGGATGCCTTTGGGCTCGCCCTCGCTCCCCCGGTCGGTTCGGTATTCCAGCGCCGGAAGCGCACGCTGGCCCGGCTGGTCCAGGAACGCGGTGGACCAGGCCGGAAGTGAAGCCCGAGCGCATCCTGGAAATGGCCCGCCGGAAGCTGTCCTACCGGGCCATCGCCCAGCAGCTCGGGACGTCCAAATCGACGGTCGCCCGTGTCCTGGCCAAGAACGCCGAGCCGGCAGCGGATCCTCGGACAGGTTAGCCGCACTATCTCAGGCCTCGGGTCTGTGAGACAGCCGCAGATATTTCACTTGCTTCGCAACGGACGAACCCGACGAGTCTTCAGGTCATTGGGCCCTGAACCCTGGCCGCGCACATTCATGGCGTTCCGCTGCAAATATGAAATTCCTCCACTGTCCGCCGGGAATATGAGCCCCAGCCGGAAAAGAGCCTACACAGCCCGGCCCTCCTGCATGCATACACGAGGGCGTCTTGCCGCCCCGGCTACTTCCTCCGCGGCATAGCGTGATCATCACCCTGGTCAGCGGATACAGCTCCCGTTCCAAACCGAACCCAGATCTACAACTGCGTCGCGGCACCGGCCCGCCGCCAACGTGGCTGTCGGCGGACGGCCCGGCGTGGATGCCGCCACCTGCATTGCAGCCCGCGGCACGCCAGCTAGTGGCACGGCCTCAGTTGGCCGGAGCGCCAGCCCCTCCCCCGCCGTCGACGAACACCTCGACCGCGATCACGTGCGCCTCTGTCAGACCCAGGTCCGGGCCTGGCTTCTCCAGGAGGACGGGCCGCAGGCCGCAGCTGCGGGCCCACTCGCGCGCGTCGGGTCCGAGTACGTCATCAATCCACACGACCGAGTCCCAATCCGCGTCGCCGGACGCCTCCATCCTGGCCAGCCACCTGGTCACCGACCGCAGCTTCGGTGTCGGCTCATCGGCGTCGGCCGGGCGCAGCAGCAATGTCACCCGCAACGGCTCCACGTCGAGTTGCAGCTGGTCCTCAAGCTCGGCGGTCATCTCAGTCGGCCACGTCGACACCCAGGCGATTCGACCGCACTGTGCCAGCCGCCGGACCAACGCAGTCCTCGCGCAGGTGAGCTGCGGGTCCGGCCGGAGATCACCCGGCCGTGCACGAAGGGCCGGGTTGAGAACGCCGTCGATGTCGAGCAGGATAATCGGCTTCAACGTCATGGGCGGAGCCTACCGTTGTCTTGACAAGCTCGGGTTTTTCTACAGGCGGTGGTTTGCTTCCTGATACCGATATGCGTCAGGCGGCTTCGGCCCTGACGGTGTTGGTGATGCTGCCGACTCCTTCGACTGTCACGGTGATGGTGTCGCCGTCTTGGAGGAACAGTTGTGGGTCTCTGCGGTATCCGACTCCTGCTGGTGTGCCGGTGAGGATGACGTCCGCTGGCTCCAGTGTGGTGAATTCGGAGATGGTGGCGATGAGTGTGGGGATGCTGAAGATCAGGTGGGAGAGGTCGGATTTTTGGACAACTTCCCCGTTCAATGTGGTGCTGATGCCGGCGTTGCTGATGTCGGTTTCTGCCGGTGTGACGATGTAAGGGCCTAGCGGGGTGGTGTTGTCCCAGATTTTGCCCTGCAGCCATTGGTGGGACTTGTTCTGATAGTCGCGCATGGTGATGTCATTGGAGACGCAGTACCCCAGAATGTGCCCCAGTGCGTCATCTTCGCTGATGCGGCGTCCTGCTTTTCCGATGATGACGGCGAGTTCCCCTTCGAAGTCGACCTGGCCGGATTCCGGGGGCAGGATGATGTCGTCGGCGGGTCCGGTGAGGGTGGATGTGTACTTGGGGAAGAGGACGGGAAAGGTGGCCGTGCTGACGTCGTTGGCATGGTCTTTGTAGTTCAGGCCGACGCAGAGGATTTTGCCGGCCCTGGGTGATGCCGGGCGCAGGGTGACGTCGGATAGGGCAACCCGTGACTCGGTCAGGCGGGAAGCACTGGCAAGGAAATCGGCGGATGTTTCCGGTCCGACGTCGGTCAGGCCGGCCAACGGGATGAGGTATTCGCCGTGCACTTCGCCGATGAAGTCGCGACCTTTGTATCGGTAGTTTGCGTAGGCCATTAGTTCTCTCTTCATGATCTTGGTTGCTGATTACGGCCGGCGCGGGCGTTACTGTGCCGGGTGCACGCCGAAGGCCACTGCGAGCTTCATGATCTTTTCGGCGCGGCCCAGGCGCGGCAGGTCGGAACCGTCGCGGATCACGCGGCCGCTGGCCTCAAAGTCGGCCATGAAGTCCGTGGCCCAGGCGACGTCGGACGGCGTCGGGCTGATGACTTCATTGATGACGGGAGTCTGGTCGATGGCCAGGCACAGCTTGCCGGTCATGCCCATCATCACGGTGATGCCGGTCTGCTCACGCAGGATCGGGTGGCTCGTGCCCACGGTGGGTCCGTCGATGGGGCCCGGCAGGTTGCCCACGCGGCTGGCCACTACGAGCTTGGCGCGCGGGTAGGCCATGGCCTCCTGCGTGTTTGCCATGCCCGTATCGCGGCGGAAGTCGCCGGACCCGAAGGCCAGGCGGAACGCGCCCTGGGCCTTGGCGATATTGTTCGCTTCCTCGATGCCGACGGCGGACTCCACCAGCGCAATCACGGGGGTCTGGCCGTCCATGCGGTGGAAGCTCTCCGTAACCTGGTCCGCTGACTCGGTCTTCGCCAGCATGACGCCCAGCAGGCCGGGCGTGCCGCGGAGCCCGGCAAGGTCGCTCGCCCAGAACGGGCTGGTGGCGTCGTTGATGCGGACCCAGGCCTTGCCACCGGCGGTCAGCCAGTTGATCACGTGTTCGCGGGCCGTGTCCTTCTGCGAGGGATCCACGGCATCTTCGATGTCCAGGATGATCGAATCCGCGCGCGAGACGGCCGAGACGTCAAAAAGCTCAGGCTTCATTGCGTTCACCAAAAGCCACGAACGGGCAATTTCGGCGGGGATATTGCGTTGCGGGATGATGGCCCGGGGAGCGTCATTTAGCGATGGGGTGGCGTGGGTAGTGCCTTCGGTGCTTCGGGGCATGTAAATGGGCTGCGTCATGGGTCTCCGTGCTAAGTCAGTTATGTGATGGTGCTGTGGATGTCATCCGATAGCAGAGCCCGTCTTCGGCTTCTTCCGGGTCCGCCCACACCTCGATCCCGAGCGCGGCTTCGTACATGGTGCGAGGCTGGACGGCGTCGCCTGCGATCCAGAGCGCTGTGGAGTCTGCCATGGCATCATCGATGGTTCCGATGCGGATGAGTTGGCCGTGCTGGCGGATCTGGACGGTGGTTCCGATCAGCCAGCGCCAATGGATGTACTGGCGGAGCATGATCCGCTCTCCGTAGGCAGGTGCGTTCCGGCTTCCAGGGCCGCTTGATGGGGTCATGGCGCGGTCAGGGCCGATGCCACGGCTTTGCCCAGGTCTTCTGTGGTAGCGTTGCCGCCCATGTCGGGGGTGAGTGCTTGTTGGCCGTGGGCGAGCACGGTTTCCATGGCGGTGGTGATGGCCGCCGCGGCTTGGGGTTCTCCCAGGTGTTCGAGCATCATGGCGGCGGACCAGATTTGCCCGATGGGGTTGGCGATGCCTTTGCCGGCGATGTCCGGGGCAGAGCCGTGGACGGGTTCGAAGAGGCTGGGGAATTTGCGTTCGGGGTTGATGTTGCCGCTGGGGGCGATGCCGATGGTTCCGGTGCAGGCTGGTCCGAGGTCGGAGAGGATGTCGCCGAAGAGGTTGCTGGCGACGACGACGTCGAACCAGTCGGGGTGCATGACGAAGTTAGCTGCCAGGATATCGATGTGGTATTTGTCCACCTCGATCCCTGGGTAGGCGGAGGCCATGGCCTGTACCCGCTCGTCCCAGTAGGGCATGGTGATGGAGATGCCGTTGCTCTTCGTGGCGGAGGTCAGGTGCTTCTTGGGCCTGCTTTGCGCCAGGTCGAAGGCGTATTTGAGGATCCGGTCCACGCCGGTGCGGGTCATGACGGTTTCCTGGATGACGGTTTCGCGGTCGGTGCCTTCGAAGATCTTCCCGCCGATGCTGGAGTATTCGCCTTCGGTGTTTTCGCGCACGACGTAGAAGTCGACATCGCCCGGGACCCTGCCGGCCAGGGGGCTGGGCACTCCGGGCAGGAGCTTGACCGGGCGCAGGCTGACGTACTGGTCGAAGTGGCGGCGGAACTGGAGGAGGCTGCCCCACAGCGGTACGTGGTCGGGGACGACGTCAGGCCAGCCGACGGCGCCGAAGAAGATGGAATCGAACTGGTTCAGTTCCTCGAACCATCCGTCGGGCAGCATCTTCCCGTGCCGGGTGTAGTAGTCAGCGGAGGCGTAGTCGAAGTGTTCGTATGTGAGGTTGAGGTCGAAGGCTGAGGCCGCGGCGTCCAGGACGCGCAGCCCTTCGGGCACAACTTCGGTGCCGATTCCGTCGCCGGGAATGACTGCGATGCGGTGGGGTTTCGACATCAGGATCCTTCTTCGTTGTTGGTGGGTGTTCGAGTTAGCGATCGACCGGGTGTGCCGGTTCGCGGTTTTCGAGGACGTCGATGACGGCGTGCGCGGCTGCCAGACCGGCCCGTGTCCGGGCTTCGGCTGTCTGGCCGGCGAGGTGGGAGGTGATGAGAACGTTGTCCAGGCCCCGGAGGGGGCTGTCGCCGGGCATGGGTTCGTTCTCGAGCACCTCCAGCGCGGCGCCGGCGATGGTTCCGTTGTTAAGTGCCTTGGCCAAGGCCTCTTCGTCCACGAGCGAGCCGCGGGCCGTGTTGATGAGGATGGCGGTGGGTTTCATCGCTTGCAGCCTGGGCGCGTCGATGAGTTTGCCGGCGCTCCGGCCTCCGCGGGTGTGCAGGGAGAGGTAGTCGGCGTCACGGATGACGGTGTCGAGATCGGTGAACCGGACCGCGGGATTGTCCGGGTCGGGGTGGGCGGTGCTGACCAGGGCGGTCATTCCGAGGGCGGCTCCGAGGTTTGCCGTGGCGCGTCCGCTGGGGCCGTAGCCGATGATGCCCAGGGTGGAGCCGCGCAGTTCGTGGCCGGCCTCGCGGGGCCAGTGCCCGTTTCGGACGGCGGTGGTGACCTGCAGGAGGCGGCGGGCGGCCATGATAATCAGTCCGATGGTGAGTTCGGCGACCGAGTGGTGGTTGGTTCCGGGGGCGTTGCAGACCCTGATTCCTTGTGCGGCCGCGGCCTGGACGTCGATGGAGTCGTACCCCACGCCGCTGCGCGCAATGACTTTCAGGGTGGCGGCGGCTTTGAGCATGTCGGCGGTGACCGGCTCACTGGCGAGGATCGCGCCGGAGATGCCCTCGAACAACGACCCGCGTTCCTCAGTGGGCCGTGGGCCCCGGTGTGGCGAGTAGACCGGTTCCAGACCGTGTTCCCGCAGGAGCTGGTCAACGGCATCTTCCGGCTGGAGGTAGTCGGTGGTGATCAGGATGCGGGCGGCCATGGCACAGGTAGGTTCCTAGTGTGGTTGCTGGGGATGCGCTGTCATCAGCGGCTGTAGATTAGGGGTTCACGCGGTCAGGGCCGCAGCGGTATGCACGGCGGCCCTGACGTGTGCGGTTTTAGTAGACGTCGACCTTGTCCGCTTCCGCGGCGGCCGGTGTCTTTGCTTCGATTTCGTTTTTCTTCTGGCCTGCGGCATGCAGGGCTTTGCGTGCCTGTTCGTGGTCGTAGTCCTTTTCCCACTTGCCGACGACGACGGCGGCCATCACGTTGCCGAGGACGTTGATGAACACCCGGCCTTCGTTCAGGAGCCGGTCGATGCCGACGATGAGGGCGAGAGCTGCCAGCGGGATCCCGCCGACAGAGCTCAAGGTGCTGGCCAGGACGATGAACGCTCCGCCTGCAATGCCGGCGGTGCCCTTGCTGGTGAGCATCATGACGCCGACCATGACCAGCTGCTGCTCCCAGGAGAGGTCCATGCCAACGGCTTGGGCCAGGAACACTGAGGCCATGGTCAGGTAGACGGCTGACCCGTCAAGGTTGAAGGAGAACCCGGAGGGGATGACGATGCCGACGGTGGACTTGCCCACACCCATGGCTTCGAGCTTCTTGATCAGCTGTGGAAGGACGGCTTCACTGGAGCAGGTGCTCAGGGCGATGAGCAGTTCGGCCTTGAAGTAGCGCATAACGGTGAAGATGTTCAGTCCGCAGGTGCGGGCGATGATGCCCAGGACTACGAGGACGTAGAGGATGCAGGTTCCGGTGAAGAGCAGGACGAGGTAACCGAGTTGCTGCAGGCTCTGGGTGCCGTAGTTGGCTACAACGGCCGCCAGGGCGCCGAAGGTGCCGATTGGGGCAAGGCGCATGACCCATGTGACGATCTTGAAGATCACCGTGGACAGAGCCTGGATGCCACGGGTCAGGAAGGCACCGGCTTCGCCGGAGACGTTCATGGCGGCACCGAAGATGATGGAGACCATCAGTGCGGCGATGATGGTGTGGCCAGTCAGGGCACCGAAGAGGGATTCGGGAATGATGTTGTTGACGAATTCAATGCCGTTGAAGCCTTCGCTGGCCTTGGCCGGAACCTTGCTGGAGTCCAGCTGGGACGGGTCGATGTTCATGCCGTCGCCGGGACGGAAGACGTTGGCGACGACCAGGCCGATCAGCATCGACAGCAGGGACAGGGCGAGGAAGTAGCCCAGTGCCTTCACACCGATACGACCGGCTTTGCGCAGGCTGTCCATCGATGCGATGCCGAGGGACACGACGCAGAACACAACGGGGATGACGATCATCTTCACCAGGGCGATGAACCAGTCACTCAGAGGTGTGAGCTGCTTGCCGACTTCGGGCAGCAGAAAGCCGACGGCGATGCCCAGGACGGCGCCCAGGACGACCTGGAACCATAGTTCGCGCATCAGCCGGCCGAACCGGGATCGCTGCTTGGGCGGGTGGGAGGAATGCTGGGGATTCTGCAGGGTGTGGGACGACATCTTGGGTGCTCCTTTGCACGACAGACAGAGAAGTTTGGGGAGGTGGTGGTCCCGGGCAGGGCTCTGCCCGGGACCAAGCTGCGAGGGTGTCTAGTCGTGCAGAGCGCGCAGGACCTTGTAGAACTCAGCCTTGCCTTCGAGCCCGATGCCCGGCAGATCGCCCGGGGCCACGCGGCTGTTGACGATCACCGCGTCGTCGGTGAAGCCTCCGGTGGGCTGGAACTCGCCCGGGTAGGACTCGTTGCCGCCAAGCTTGAGGGCTGCGGCGATGTGCAGGGAGAACTGGTGTCCGCCGTGCGGGATGCAGCGGCGTGAGGACCAGCCGTGCTGGGCGAGCATGTCCTGGATCCGGCGGTATTCGGTCAGGCCGTAGCTCAGGGCCGGGTCGACCTGGATGAAGTCGCGGTCCGGGCGCATGCCGCCGTAGCGGACCAGGTTCCGGGCATCCTGGAGGGAGAACAGGTTCTCTCCGGTGGCGATCGGGTTTTTGTAGTGCTCGGAGAGGGTGGCGTTCAGGGCGTAGTCCAGCGGGTCGCCGACTTCCTCGTACCAGAACAGCCCGTACTGGTCGATGGCTTTGCCGTATTCCAGCGCCGTCTCCAGGTCGAACTTGCCGTTGACGTCCACCATCAGGCGGGAAGCGTCGCCGTCGAGGACCTCGATCACGGCTTCGATGCGGCGCAGGTCCTCGGCGAGGTCGGCGCCGCCGATCTTCATCTTGACCACGTTGTAGCCCTTGGCGAGGAAGCCGCGCATTTCGTTCTGCAGGTCCTCGAGGCTCTTGCCAGGTGCGTAGTAACCGCCGGCTGCGTAGACAAACACGTCCTTATCCGGGTTCCCGTCACCGTAGTGGTCAGAGATCCACCGGTAAAGCGGGACGCCGGCGATCTTGGCTGCGAGGTCGTGCAGGGCCATGTCGGCGACGCCGACGGCCACCGAGCGCTCGCCGTGTCCACCAGGTTTCTCGTTGGACATCATCAGGTCCCACGCCTTCTCCGGCGAGAGCTGGCCGTCCTCATCGAGAAGGTCCTCGGACGGGGCGTCCATGATGCGGGGAAGGATGCGGTCCTTCAGGATGCCCGTGGCGTTGTAGCGGCCGTTGGAGTTGAAACCATAGCCAACCAGAGGCTTCCCGTCGACAAACACGTCGCTGACGAGGGCGATGATCGTGCAGTCCATCTTGGTGAAGTCAATGAAGGCGTTCCGGATCGAGGAACTGATGGGAATGGTGCCGACGTGGGCGGAAACGATTTTCATCTTTGAATCTCTCCTGAGTGGGGATCTTATTTCTTATAAGTAGCTAGATCGAAGCACGTCCCAAAATCGGGAAGATTTTGTGGTTGAGCAAATATCTTATAAGACTGTGCGCTTTAGGCTAGCCTGCAGGTGATGGGGAGCACAAGTCCAAAAGAAAGATTTCTTATAAGATGTTTCAGAGTAGACTCAGTCCAGGGGGTACGTAACCCCCGTGAGAGATCCGGAGCAGCAAGTGAACACCACGAACGTCTTTTCCAGTAAGGGCAGCCTGGCGTACAGCGAACTGCGCCGTCTCATCCTCTCCGGCGGCCTGAATCCTGGCTCGCGCATCTCCCAGTACGAGCTGGCGGACAGTATGCAGATGAGCATCACTCCTTTGCGTGAAGCTATCCGCCGGCTCGCCAGCGAGGGCCTGATCGTCATGGACACCCACAGGGATTCCCGCGTGGCCAGCATGAGTGCCGCCGAAGCGCGCGAACTCCTTGAAGTCCGTCTCTCTCTTGAACCATCGGCAACGGAGCTGGCAGCAGCCCGCAGGACAGAAGCTGATATCGCGGCAATGCGTGCCGCAGCGGAGAAGCTCCTGCCCGTCACACGGGTCTGGGGTGAGGACGCCATTACTGTGCACCGGGAATTTCACCGCGCCGTTTACGCCGCTTCGCACAATGAGGTCATGATCAAACTCCTGGACGATCTATGGGATAAATCCGATCGCTACCGCCGCATCGGCCTGGAGCTTCCCTCCGGTGATGAGCCCCGGACCATCGACCTGAACCAGCACCACCAGATACTCGAGCTCGTCATCGCCGGAGACGGCCCCGGTGCGGCGGACCTCGCGCGGACCCACATCGCCCACAGCCTCACAGCGTCCGTAACCGGAGCGCTGGAAGAACGCGAGAACGTCCAAACCGACAACCTGGAGAAAACCGCCTAGCATCCGACGGGTCTGCTCCAAACGTCACTGCCAGCCGCTGCCGCGGTTCCCTCCGCTCCGTCCACATGCTCTTCTACACAAAAGACTGCACTCCCATGCCTCCTCTTCGTTCCCGCCCTGCTGCGCGCAGCCGGCGTAGCCCGCGAGGATTTCGGAAGGCCCATCATCGCCGTCGCGATCAGCTTCACCGAGTTCGTTCCCGGCCACACACACCTCCAGCCAGTGGGAAGAATTGTTTCCGAGGCCATCCACGCCGCCGGGGGAATCGCCCGCGAGTTGAATACCATCGCCGTCGACGACGGCATCGCCATGGGCCATTCCGGAATGCTGTACTCCTTCCCGGTTCCCCAAGCTGCACTCCGGACCCTCAACCCAGCGGTGACTCCGCTATCAGAACGGCGCACACATCTGACAGACACATCCGGTGCCCGCCAGTCGCTGACAACCTCGTCCACGACGCCAGCTTGCTCGTCGCTTTGAACAGCGGAACGACCGTGAGCGACGGGCTGCGCGAAAAGCCATTCTTAGCGAGAACCTCGCTGCCGCTATGCATGGGAGGAACACGATAGACGCGCGTCCAACTATGGACAGGCCGCACTGATCAACCAAAACCTGGACCGTCCCCGGAAGAAGAGTCCGGATCCCACACACCTGGGACTCTGTCGACGGGTGGTACGCCGCAACCTCTGATACCCCAGAAACGTTCCCGCTGAACCCGGAACGTCCTAGAAAACCTACGATCCGGGCCGCCAAGTCGTGTCGCCTGCAACAGAGACCTGCATGAAGTGGCGTCGGCAGAACCATGAGAAAAGCTCCAAAATGGAGGTCGAAAAGCCGGCCGTGGACAAATGTGTGGACAATATCCACACAGCCTTTGGCCGGACAAATATGCGATGAGCCCACCCCTGCCTGGTTCGCAGACAGCAGCTATCCGGGGAAGATCGTCGAAGAGACTTCGGCTTCGTCATGTCGTCACCACAACCCTGGGCCTGAATAAGTGAAAGGCAACAAACTGGTCACCGGAACAGCCGGATAGGACGCGGCACATACTCTAAATTCCAACAAGCCGAGGGCCCACAGGCCAGGGCCCTGACCCCGCCACCCACACAACTTCACAGGCCACCGCGGCGCCGGGCACAAACCGCAGCCAGGGTCAGAGGGACCCGCGGATGGCCAATGTCCACACATTAAAGCAAAAACCGCTCTGACGAGGGTTATGCGTGCCCGAGGTGGGACTCGAACGGCATTCTTGGCCTTGAAAACACTGGACAGACCAGGGAACATAGGGAATTCAGGCCAGTTGTACCGATATACGACCCGATCCAAAGCCCAAGGTGTTGACACTGTCAACACCTTCTTTTTCGTCTCTCGTGAAGTTGTCGCCCAGCGACACACGTTTCTGGCTCCTTGAGGGAGCAGCTCCGTACGCCACCGAGTAACCGGGCCTCGCCGCTCGGCGCGGTCGAGCCGAGCACCGAAACGGCAAGGGCTAATGCCGGGCTTGCTGGCTCACGTATGCACAGGGTGCAGAATCTTGTCTATGAAGATCCGTGCAGGGCGTCGGGTAGCGCGAGGCCAAGAGCCGGCGCCGGACACGATGACGGCGGAGGGCGGCGCCTACGGCGAGGCGGTCCGGGGGCTAGCGCGACGCGCATGACGGCACGGAGCAACTGATCGACTGGATGACGGATGGGGAGATCCTCGGACTGCTCGACCGCGACTCCACCTGATTGCTGCTCCCGCTCATCCCGATGCTGCCAGGCCAGCGGCCGTTCGTGGCCGGGGCGGTTTCGCGGGTCGGCGTCCGGGCATTGGGTTCAGCGTGATCGGCGCCTCCACCGCCTTCCCTGTGACAGTTGCGCGGGCCGCGACCCGGGATTCGTCGCTGGAGGAACGGGTCGGGCTCGCGATCGGTCTAGCGACCAGCGCGGGGGGAGCTAACGATTCCGTCTCTGTCTGCGTTAACCCGCTTCGTCACCCCCGCACGGCGACTGGGCCCTGCACGCCGCCAGGGCACAGCCGGTCAGCTGGGCGGACGCGGACCGGTGGCGGAGCCGTAAGAAAGGGATCGACGAGGGCGGCCGGGCCGCCTGAGGTCGTTAGGGATCGTGTCCGGCCGGTCCCGCGGGAACAATGCGAGGGGGTGGCGAGGGCCCCTCGACGCGGACGGGCAGCTCGTCGTCCCCCCGAAGAATGGCGCGGAGCAGCCGCCGCTGCTCTCCCCTGAGCGACATGAGCGCGTCGCCGCGCCGCAGTACCAGACCCCCGTCCGCGGTGGCATACCGCTTCTGCAGATCTCCCAGCTCCTCGGCTCGCAGCAGCGCGACCGTGCTAGCCCCAGCCAAGTCGACCACGCGGACCAGCGAGGAGGGTCCCGTCAGATCCGTCGCAACGACGCGCCGCTCGCTCTCGGCGAGTATCGTCTTCTGCGCTGCGCGTGTCACGACCAGGGGACGGGACGGCCCGTCCAGCAGTCCGGTCAGCACGTCCGCTGCAGCGTTAGGGCGGCCCGTTCTCCGCGCCGCCGCCTGCATCCGCTGCAGGCGACCCGGCTCCCGCAGCAGCTCGTCGATCTTCCAGCCGATCGTCGCGGGAGTGTTGCAGCGGACCGCCGCCCCCTGTTCCATCAGGTAGTCGCCGTTGCGAACCTCCTGCCCCGGGATGGTGTTCACAAGCACCATGGGCAGTCCTGCAGCCATACACTCCGACGCCGACAGGCCGCCCGGCTTGCCCACAAACAGGTCGGCGCGGCGCAGCAGCTGCGGCATCTCCGCCGTGAAGCCGAGCACGCGGTAGCGGTCGCCAGCGGGCGCCACCAGCTGCTCGATACGCTGCCGCAGCGCATTGTTGCGTCCGCACATGACCGTGGCCGTGAAGGACGAGCGCATGTGCAGCGTCTGCCGCACGACCGAGACGGCATAGTCGCCGCCAGTCGCACCCGCCGAGATCAGCAGCATCGGGGGCTCGTTTGCATCGCGCGCAGGCGCTACGTTCAGCTGGGTAGCGATAGGGATCCCCGTGGCCGCGACGCGGTCGGGGGGCAAACCCAGCGCCATCAGTTCCACCCTCCCCTCCTCCCTGGCCAGGAAGAGCGCGTGGAACGCGCCCGTAAGCCATAGGCCCTGGAAGTCGTAGTCCGTTGTAACGACGGCGATCCTCGCGTCAATCACGCCGCGAAGGAGCAGTGACGCCAGCAGTTGGGCTGGCAGGAAGTGCGTGCAGATGATCGCGGTCGGCCGGAATCGCTTGATCGCACCGATCACCGGAAGAGCGTTCACCCGTGTCCAGGGGTCTACTGGGCCCCGCCGCCGGAACGGACGGTCGTTGATGTCGTAGCCCCACTCGACCAGCCAGGGCAAATCCTCGACCAGGACGAAGTAACCCCTGCCCAGCAGTGTGCGGTAGAGCACGCTGCTCACCTGCAGCACGTCCAGCACCTGCACCTCGTCGATGTCGGCGCGCGCGGCACACGCCTGCTGCACCGCCGCCGCGGCGCTGTTGTGCCCCGCTCCTACCCCTGCTGACAGGATAAGTACGCGCTCCCTCCCAGCGGCGTCGGGGCCTCGTGCCGACGTTCTGCGCATGAAGAGAGTCTAGATGAGTAATTCCTATTGCGTAGGGCGGTGGGGAGCCTTTTAGAGTCAGACGGAGAGTGCTAAACCCGGTATGTGAACCCCGAACTAAACACTCTCCTGACCACACTCTATGTCCTGCTCACCGACCGTGTCCTGCCTGATCTTGGCGTGTCACGGAACCGGCGGCCCGGGCGCAAGCCCGGGCTGTCCGATGCTGAGCTGCTCTGCCTGGTGGTGGCGCAGCAACTGCTCGGATACTCCTCCGAAACCAGGTGGATCCGTTACGCCCGGACGCACCTGACCGGGATGTTCCCCGGAATTCCGCAGCAGTCAAGCTACAACAAACGGATCCGGGCCGCCGGGACGCTGATCTCCGCGAGGTAGGGCCAAAGATCGGAGCCGCAGATGCAGGTCGCGGTAATGCGGATGACCGCATCGCTCGGGTTGACGATCTTCGGATCTTCCCGATCAATGACCCGGATGTCCCGGGGTCCTTCGAGGACTACTCCACGCATGCTGTTCCTCTCTTCACGTGCTTCGGTTTGCTTCGCCAGCGGGACGGCAGGAGCCTCGGTGGTGGCCCGGTCAACGGGCCACCACGGCTGCCCGGCTTAGCTGAAGTATGAGTTGATGGGGGTGTTGTCGACGTAGATGCGCTGGTCGGTGAACTTCCCGTTGGTGATGGTGAAGATCGAGCAGGCCCTGATGGTCACGTCGACTCCGTCAAGGAAGTGCCAGGCGCTGTCGACCTCGAACACGACGACGCCGTCTTCCTCCTGCCAGACGTTGATCAACGGGTGCGCGAGGGACTCGACTTTGCCGCCGATCGCGGCCATCTGCGCCAGCACGACGTCCTTGCCTTTGACGGTCGGGGCGTTGGCGAAGGTCAGGGTGATGTCGTCGGCGTAGTAGTCGCCGAGACGTTCGTAATCCTTCTTCTCCATGACTGCGAAGTACTCGGTCAGGAAGTCTGCGGTGCTCTGGTCGGCACGGGACATGATTGGTTCCTTACTGTTTGGTGGTTATGCGAGATTCGCGGGAAGGCGGGCTAAGACGGTTGCGCCTGGGGTGGGCGCGCGGGGTGGCAAAATAGTCGGCGAACTCGTCAGCAGCGGCCTGCTGCGACGGCTTGAGCACGGCGGCGGCCAGCGAGAAGCCGCCGCTTGCGCAGACGCCGATCACGCCGATCCGCTCCCGGTCGATGTCCCTGCGGATTCCGAGGTAGTCGACGGCGGCGCTGAAGTCCTCGACGAAGGCCTCCAGGGAGGCGACGTTGCGCGGCGTGCCGCCGCTCTCGCCGTTGCAGGAGGCATCGAACGCCAGTGACGAAAGCCGCGCTCGGCCATCGTCTGCGCGTACAGGCCGGAGGTCTGCTCCTTGACGCCGCCGAACGGGTGCCCGACGATCAGCGCCCGGGCACCGCTGCGAAGGCCCTTGGGGCTGTACAGAAGGCCCTAGGGCTGTACAGGTCGGCGACCAGCTCGATGCCGTACCTGTTCTTGAACGAGACCTTCTTATGGTCGACCTTCTTGCTGCGCGGGAATGTCTTGTCCCACGTGTTGGTCCACTGAGGCTTGGCCTCGGCCCGGGCAGCGGTGCCGCCCGCCGCGGCAAGCGTCCCGGTCGCCACTGCGGCTCCGGTCAACTTAAGCAGGTGACGGCGCTGCAGGCCGAGACCGGTATGCTCCGCACTCATCGGTTCACGGGAGTCTGCCGAGATCATGGTGGCCATTCTGGGTTCGTGGGGGTCGATGCGCCGCTGCATCGTCGATGCGGCTCTCGGTCGGCTCCGGGAGGGACGAGCCTCCCGGCTCTGTCTTCTGACGTACATATCCATCGAACCCCGGCGATCTCCAGGAATGGGAGTCCCTCCTGATACCCCTCTCGACAGGGACTCCCGCGGTGCATCTTCTCCGTGTTCCATGGATGGAGTACTGCTCGGACCGATCTAGAAGGACTCCACGATGCGGCTGCCCGGAACAGCCGTCTCGGCGAGACCAAGGACATCGACCAGTTCAAGTTGCTGGACGGGCAACAGGTCAGCATCACGGTCGCTGGCTGAATGAAGGAAATGACTAAAATGACGCTCAATACGACTCCTCTGACCAGACGCGGTCTCCTGTTGACCGGAGCAGCGCTTGGCGCGGGGATTCTGGCAGGCTGCACCAGCACTCCACCGCAGGACGCCTCGACGCCCGCGGCCACGGACGCTGCGCCCAACCCGACCGGGACCCCCGCGACCGGGGTACAGGCTCAAGGCGACCGGTACGGAGTCGGCCTGTACAACACCCGGCAGGTCGCCGACGAGCTGGTGTGGATCGGCGAGGAAGTGCAGTCGTTCAAGGGCGGCGAGCACAAGCGCGTCCTCATCACCGGGTCCACCGCCGGCGCCGGACAGCTCGCGGCCGCCTATCTGCTGAAGCGCGGGCACACCGTCGTCGCGCACGCCCGGAACGAGCAGCGCGCCGCCGACGTGCACCGCGACCTGCCGGGCCTCGAGGACGTCGTGATCGGCGACCTTCTCGACCTCGAACAGACGAGGGCGTTGGCCGGGCAGATCAACGCCCTCGGCGGGTTCGACGTCATCATCCACAATGCCGGCGAGTACGGCCTTCCCGACGGCGAGCTGCTCAACTCCAACTCCCTCTCGCCTTACCTCCTCACCGCGCTGGTGACCCCGCCGCAACAGCTGAGCTACCTCAGCTCCGACCTGCACCTCGGCGGCGGCCTGAGGCTCGACGAGGTGCGCTCGGGCGAGGGTATCGGCTACGGCGACAGCAAGCTGCACATGGCGATGATCGCGACCGCCGCAGCCCGCGTCTGGCCCGACCGGCAGATCAACGCCGTCGCGCCCGGCTGGATCCCCACCCTGATGGGCTTCCACAACGGCAACACCACCACGCCCGACAGCCTGCGCGACGGCTACATGACCCAGGTCTGGCTCGCAGAGGGAGTGGAGCCCGGCAGCGACGTCACCGGCGAGTTCCTCTTCCACCAGCAGGTCGAGACGCGCGTGAACGAGCTCGTGCACGACACCCAGGCGCAAGACCAGCTGCTGGCCTCCTGCGCCGAGCGGACTGGCGTCGAATTCCCCGCAGAAAGCTGAGCTCCGGCCCCAACCCCGCCGGACAAGAACCCACACACCCAACACCTAAGGATCGACGACCATGACCGTCTCCACACACGCCGGCCGACCACGCCGTCGCGGCCTTCTGGCCACGGCGGCCCTCCTCGTCACGGCAGCAATGGCGCTGGTCCCGGCATCACCGGCCGCCGCGCACCACGGCTGGGACGGCTTCGAAACCAACGACCTCGTCTACATCGCCGGCACCGTCTCGTCCGAGGGGATCTGGGGCGATCCGCATTCACTTTTCGATGTGACACTGGATGCCCAGCTGCCGGCCAACACGCCTGACCTGCCGATCCCCGAGGACCTGTCAGGCCCAGAGGACAGCATCCGGGTCGAAGCCGCCCTCGCGTATGACGGACCCCACGACGAGCTTGAGATCCTCATCGCTCCACCATGGTGGTCGAGCAGCAACGGCTTGAACCGCGAGCTGGAGGTCGGAGAACGCTTCCAAGGAGTCGGATACATCAACAGCACCGATGACGGCCTCTTCCGTCCGGTGGCATTCTGGTATGGAGACGACAATGCGCCCGTCAACCAGGTGATCGGCAACACGCTTCCCGTCCGGGCGCCGCTGCCAGGCGCCGCGCAGGCAAGCGACGAGCCTGCCGAAGTGCCGTCCACGGTGGAGGATCCCGTGGAGATGGCCCCTCCCGCACAGGGTGCCGATGCACAGGGTGCCGAGGCCACCGATGACAGCCGCTCAGAGACGTGGGTCGTCTGGGCTGTGTTCGCTGCTGTCGTCGTCGCGGCGGCGGCGGGCAGCGTCTTCTACGTACGCCACCGTACCCGCCAGGATGAACGGAACCAGGATGCCTGAATGGCTTGAACTGATCCTGCGCTGGCTGCAGGACTGCACGCTCGGTGACGCCGTGCGTTCCACCCCCTTCATGTATCCGACGCTCGAAAGCCTCCACATCCTCGGCATCGCTGTGCTCGTCGGCCCGGCTTTCGCCTTTGACCTCCGGCTGCTGGGCGTCGGGCGTCGCCTGGTGTCCGTCACGAAGGCCGCACGTTATCTCCTGCCGGTGTCCCACCTCGGCCTGGCCATCGCCGTCGTAACAGGCATCTTGATGTTCAGCGCGCAGGCCGTCGGCGTCGCCGGCTCCGGTGCTGCGCCGTGGAAGCTCGGACTCCTGCTCCTGGCTGGGCTGAACGTCCTCGTGTTTCACCGCGGTGTCTACCATCGAGTCGATGCGTTGGCGGATGCCGACGCGACACCCGTCGCGGCCCGTATCTCGGCGATCGTATCGATGTCGACATGGACGGGCGTGATCTTCGCGGGACGATTCCTGGCCTACATCTGATCTACTCGTGCCGTGCAACAAAGACATGCATGGACACGACCAGTACCGGCGCAAACGTCGCCGTCGTCGACCACGAAGAACCCCGAGTCCAGCCGGACTCGGGGTTCTTTTCGTTCGTCGCCGGTACATGGCTAACCGCGAGCGATCGCTGTGGCTAAGTCTCAGGGGACGTTGTGGCCCGCGGCCTGGATCAGCCCGTACCACTCGCTCCGCGTCAGCGGGATGTCGGAGCCTGCCGCAGCGTCGGCGACACGCTGCGGCTTCGTGGTGCCGAGCACGACCTGCATGCCCGCGGGGTGACGGGTGATCCACGCGACCGCGATCGCCGTCGGCGTGACCTGGTACTTCGCGGCGAGCCGGTCGAGCTCGGCGTTCAGCTCCGGGTAGTCGGGCGAGCCAAGGAAGACGCCGTCCTGGAAGCCCTTCTGGAAGGGCGACCAGGCCTGCAGGGTGATCTTGTTGATCCGCGCGTAATCGACCAGCCCACCGCCGTCGCGGGTGATCGAGTCGTCGAAGCCGGTCATGTTCGACGACAGGCCCTGGGCAATGATCGTGGAGTGCGTGACCGACAGTTGCACCTGGTTCGCCACGATCGGCTGCCTCACCGCGGTCTTCAGCAGTTCGATCTGACGCGGGGTGTGGTTGGAGACGCCGAAGGCGCGCACCTTCCCGCTGGACTGGAGGTGGTCGAAGGCGCGGGCGACTTCTTCAGGCTCCACGAGCGCGTCGGGGCGGTGCAGCAGCAGCACGTCGAGATAGTCGGTGCCCAGTGCCTTCAGGGACTCCTCGGCTGAGGACACGATGTGCTCGTAGGACTGGTCGTAGCCCCAAGGGTCGTCGACGATGCTGGTCTTGGTCTGAAGGACGATCTGATCGCGCTCGGACGGGCGCAGCCGCAGGGCCTCGGCGAAGCGGCGCTCGCACAGGTGGAAGCCGCCGCCGGGGTGGTTGAACCCGTACAGGTCCGCGTGGTCGAAGAAGTCGATCCCGGCATCCCGGGATGCCGTATAGAGGGAACGGATCTGTTCGTTGGAGTCGCCGGCGATGCGCATCATACCTGCGACGACGTTCGGGACCTTCAGCTCGGTGGTTCCGAAGGGGACGATCTTCAAAGGCTTTCCTTTCGTGGATGGTGGGATCTGGCGGTGCTAGGCAGCGGAAGCGCTCAAGCGGTCGTACCCGCTTCGGGCAGTGCCGGTCGATGATGTCAAGAGAAACTCCTCCCGGGAGCCGGAACTGAAATCCCAGCCCAGCCCCCGGGAGCAGTATTCTTGTGTGCAGGCTTCTAGTCCCTATCAGACCAGCGTCGAGCGGAAGAAACTCGTGAGCTTGTCGAAGGGAATGAGGCCGGTACGGTCGTACAGGTCCACATGCCCGGCACCCGGGACCCAGAAGAGTTCCTTCGGGCCGGTGGCACGCCGATGGGCTTCCTCGCTGAATTCACGGGAGTGCGCCTGGTCGCCGGCGATGAACAGCAGCGGGCGCGGTGCGAGGAGGTCCATGTCGTTGAACGGGTAGAACGTCATAAACTTCGTGTTGGTGGCCAGGGCGGGATGCGTCGTCGTGTTCGGGCACCAGCCGCGGGCGGTCCGGTAGAAATCGTAAAACTCCCGGTCCACCGCGGTGGACTCTGCAGTGAGCACCTCCGGGGTACCGCCCGTATACTCGATCGCTCCGCCGGCGAACTCGACGTCCCGCTGCGCGGCAGCCTGCGCAATGAACTCCTTGCGCTGCTCCAGGCTCACGGACTTGCGGAGGCCGTCGCGGTTGGCCGCTCCCATGTCGTACATGCTCACCGTGGCAATGGCCTTGATGCGCGGATCGATCTTGGCCGCGCTGAGGACGAAGCTGCCGCTGCCGCAGACGCCGATGGCGCCAACACGTTCCCCGTCCACGAAGGTCAGCGAACGCAGGTAATCCACCGCGGCGCTGAAGTCCTCCGCGTAGATGTCCGGTGAAACTGCGTTTCCGGGCTTGCCGGCGCTCTCTCCCCAGAACGAGAGGTCGAATGAAAGTGTGACGTATCCCTGCTCCGCCATCTTGGTCGCGTAGAGGTTGGCGCTCTGTTCCTTCACGGCGCCCATCGGGTGGCCCACCACCAGCGCCGGGTTGCTGAGCCTGCGGTCCAGGTTGTTCGGTACGAAGAGATTGCCCACAACCTTCATCTGGTACTGGTTCTTGAAGGAGATCTTCCGCACCGTGACCTGGTCACTTGTGTAAAAGTTGTCCGCACCGTTAGAGGTGTCTCCTGGTTCCAGGTCGTTGCGGGAAGTGCCAGGTGCCGCGGTGGCAGCATCGGCCGTTGCCATCCCGGCCACACCGGAGAGTCCGAGCACGGCGGCACCGGCGCCCGTCAGTTTCATGAGTCCCCGGCGCGAAACGCCGTCCTCTGCCAGAGTGGCACGGATGGCGGTCTTCTTGGTTCCGTCAGTGTTCATAGTCATGTCTTTGTCATCCTCGTAATGTGCGCTAACGAATGTCGAAGTTTCCTTCTGCACTTTCAAGAAGACCACGGTTCACACACCCGAGGGAGCCCCGGTCAAGAGTGGTACCAGCAGGGCCTCCATCAGCATTTTCCTAGGTCAGACGTCACTTTCTCTCGGGTTTCACGCTGAGGATGCGATCGTCGTCGGGCCCTGGGGTACCTCTCCCGTCCGTGTTGTTGGTGACAAACCAGAGCATCCCGTCCGGGGCTTCAGCAACGTCCCGGATACGGCAGAATCCGCCGTCGAGGTAGCTCTCCGACGTCGAAGGTTCCGCAACGGGAACAGCCCGCAGGACCTGACCACGGAGGTTCGCGATAAACAGGGTCCCGTCAATGTGGACCAGGCCGCTGGGGCTGGCCTCGGCCGGCGCCCACTGCTGCACGGGGTCAGTGAAACCTTCGGTGTTCGTGATCCCTTCCGCGGCCGGCCAGCCATAGTTGGCGCCTGCGGTGATGATATTGAGTTCGTCCCATGCGTTGTGGCCGAATTCGGTCGAGAACATGGTGCCATCCGCTGCCCATGCGAACCCCTGCGGATTGCGGTGCCCGTAGCTGTAGACAAGCGATCCCGGAAAGGGGTTGTCCTCGGGAATACCGCCGTCCGGGGTCATCCGCAGGATCTTACCGTTCAGCGAGGCCAGGTCCTGGGCACTGTCCCGCTGGCCAGCGTCGCCCGTGGAGATGTAAAGCATGCCGTCGGGCCCAAAGGCCATGCGGCCACCGTCGTGATAGCTCGCAGCGGCAATACCGTCGAGCAGCGTTTCTGGCTCTCCAAGCGCCAGGGAACCGGGCTGTCCGGTGACGTCAAAGCGCTGGATACGGTTTCCCTCGGCCCCGGTCGAGTACACATACAGGCGGCCGCGGCCGTCTACAGCCAGCCCCAATAGGCCACCCTCCCCTATGCCAGCAACACCCGGAACGCTTCCCAGTGTGCGCGCAGCGCCAGTGGCGCTGAGTTCGAGGATGCGCCCGCTGTCCCGTTCACTGACCAACGGTGTGCCGTCGCGGAACACTACGGACCACGGCGCATCCAAACCGGTGGCCACGGTTTTTGGAGCATCCGCCATGATGGCTGCACTGGCCGGGGCTGACGGGCCGCTTGGCGCCGCAACCTGTGAAGTCTCTGACGGCGAACCTTGCGTTGCTTCCGGCGTTGCAGTGCATGCCGCCACCAGGAGGCTGGCCCCGATGGCGGCAGGCGCCAGCAGCGCTCTCTGGATGGGGTTCAAGTTGGATCCTTCCGTTTGGTCAGCGCGGGAATGCCGTACGGCGTCCGGCAAGGGCGAGGAAGAGCGCGACGGCGGCGAGCCCAGCCATCACCACCGGCAGGACCAGCCCGTCGAAAGTACCGATCACCACCGCGCCTGCCACCCCGGCAGCAAAGATCGCCAGGTTGAAGGCGACACCAAGCATCGAGTTGGCGACGTCCGCGTTGTCCCCGCTGGCGGCGCTGATCGCCGTCTGCAACTGTGCTGCCGCCCCGCCGAACGCAATGCCCCACAGCACGATCGCCGCAAGCACCGCCACGACAGACCCCTGTCCAATGATGAGGACCACGCCGGCCCCGACGAAGGACCCAAGGCTCAGGAGGACCAGGCGCCGCAAGCCCTTGTCGATCACCGCACCGGTAATCGCGATCCCGGCGATCGCCGCCGCCCCGAACACCACCAGCGCAACATCCACCGGCACCGGAACGCCGGCCGTGCGGAGGTAGGAGCCGATGTACGTGTAGAGGATGTTGTGTCCCAGCATCCAGCTGACAATGACAGCCAGGACAACGGCGACCCCCGGGATGCCTAGTACCCGCACCAGCGGGACACGCGTCGCAGCACGCTGTCCATGTGCGTCCGGAACCAGGAAGAGCGCCAGCAGGACCGTGATCACCGTCAGGATAGAAAGGACGCCAAAGGACCAGCGCCAGTCGAAGGTGGTGCCCAGCCAAGAGCCGAACGGTGTACCCACGGCGAGTCCCACCGGCGTGCCAAGGGACGCCACCGACAAAGCACGGCCCGCGTATTCCGGGGCCGTAATGCGGCGGGCGTACCCGGCAAGCATGCCCCACAGCAGCCCGGAGAACGCACCGGCAAGGAGCCGCGCCCCTAGGGAGAGCACAATGTCCGTGGAAAACGCTGTGATGAGGTTGGCGGCCAGGAAGCCGAGGATCCCGACGATGAAGACCGGTTTCCGGCGAATGCCGCGTGTCATGGCGACTGCGGGCATCGCGGCAACAACGGTGCCCAGTGCGTAGGCGCTGACAAACTGCCCGGCCGTGCCCTCGGTGATGTCCAGCCCGGCAGCGATCTGCGGCAGCAGGCCGGCCGGCATGGTTTCGGTGGCGATCAGCAGGAAGCCCATCAGCGCCATGACCAGCAGGGCCGCCCACGGGAAGGCACCGCCCGGGGCAGGAGTATCCCCTTCCCGGAGTGTCTTGTCCTCAAAGGTGCCGAGGTGTTCGTGGCTTGGCTCGGCAACGTCCGCGTTGCCGGCGTCGTCCTGGAGGGTGGCGCGAGTCAAAATGGTTCCGTTTCTCTCTGCGGAAGTCTTGCGGGTGGAGGTCAGGCGCTGAACCTGATCAGGTTCCAAGGCTGAGGGTCGCGGTAAATCGGCTTTTGCGGTCCCGGATGGCCGCAAGATCATCGAAAGTCCCGATCCGGACGATCCCTCGGTAATACCCGACGTGCTCGTAGTAGAGGACCAGGACCTGGCCCGGTGCGTAGTACCCGATCGTCAGTGGATCGGCGTCGCCGCCGGACGGAACGCCGTCGAGCGAGAGGGGTGACGGAAGTTTTGCGAGCTTTTCCTGTCCGCCGAAATCGCTGAAGGAAAGCTTCAGGGGAAGCCGGTCGATCAAGGAGCGCGCAGTCGCGTTGCCCAAAAGTCTTCCGCTGACGGCGGCACAGTCGAAGCTGATGGTGATCGGAGTGCCTGCCGCGCGCGCTTCGGTGCTCATGCCTCGTCCACACTTTCCACAGCAGCCTCCGGGCCTTCGGGGCACGGGGCGGAGTCGGAGCCGGGCTTGCGGGGAAGGTCTACGATCAGAATCGGATCCAAAAATGTTCCCGGGGCGGCGGACGGTGACGTACCGGCCAGAGCCTGGCCGGTCGAAGGGGTGCTGCGCCCAGCGGTTTGGAACGCCAGCGCGACGACCGCGAGCAGGGTCCAATTCTTTGTTCGCATGGGAGAAGGTCCTTTTCTCTCTGGAGCGGGTCCATTCCAGCAAACCAGCTGACAACGGCGGGCGGGAGCCTCTCTTGTTAGGGGTACCGGGAGGGCCCCCCTTAAGCAGGAAGGCCGCCCTCAGCAGGAACGCCGCCTTCGCGGACCGGCGTCCAGCAGGGGGTGTGGACAGGGCACCGGCGGTGTGCGTGTGCTTTCTTCTGCACCCGCCCGGCTCGGAGCACCCTCACCACCCACCGCAGCCGGCGCCGGAAGACCAGCAAAGCAAGCGCGCCGATAGCTGCTGACTCCGGCCAGCGGGGCGCAGGCCACTTGTCGGGCACGGGCGCATACCCACCCCTGGACAAGCCCGCGTCCCGCTCGAAATGGTTGCGCGAGTCGGGCAACAGCGCGTCGTCAATGAAGTACGCAACGGGAAACGCGAAGGGGCCGGCAAGAAGGTTCGCCATTGCCCATTGGTCCACATGGCGTGACTCGTGGTAGCCGAACTCTTCCTCTTCGGCCCGGGCTTGGGAGGTGTTGGGTCCATACCTGACGTACAGCCGATCGCCGATGCCCGCGGTGGGACCTGTGATCAGAATTCTCTTCTGCGTCCTATCCACCGCGGGGAAGGCAAGATGTTCTGCTCGATGTAGCGCAGTTCCTCCGCCACTTCCCGCGTGTTGTAGCTGCCTACCCCGTACTGGGCTTCATTTACCGACTCGACATGCGCGTCAGCACGATGATCACACTGTTGATCCGTCCCCATGCCCATCGTTCCGTCTGGCGACTGCGTCATGAGTATCCGCGACAACGATCCCCGTGTTCTCCGCCGGTGCCTCGCAGGCGCACCACGGGTTGGACGACTTCGACGCCTCGAGGACGTCCGGCCCGTCAACCAGGTGCTAGGCAGCCAACTGCCGGCGGGCATGGTCTCGGTGAAAATCAGGAGGAATCCCATCAGGGCCAGGACCAGCAGGGCGGCCCAAGGAAAGCGCCCGGCCGGGACGGAAGGATCGTTTGCCGGGGCCGAATTCTCTGTTTCTTCGATGATGCTGATGTATTTGTGGGGCAGGGCGTCGATGCGCGCTTCGCGGGCGCCGTCCTCAAAGGTTGCTCGAGTCACAACGGTTCGTTCTTTTGTGGAGAATGTTCAGAGCAGCCGCGTCATCCCGCTCAGTTAGCGGGAGCCAGCCTGGCGGTAAAACCGCTGGTTTGATCCCGGATCGCCGCGAGGTCATCGAACGATCCGATCCGCACAATTCCGCGGGAATACCCGACGCTTTCGTAATAGAGGACGAGGGCCCGGTCGGGCGCGTAGTAGCCGATGGTCAGTGGTTCTGCGCTGTCGCCTGCGGGCACGCCGTCGAGCGAAAGCGCCTCCGGCAGCTCTGCGATCTTTTCCTGGCCGCCGTAGTCCCTGAAGGAGAGCGTCAAAGGAAGCTGCTCGATCAGGGAGCGAGCAGCTGCGTTGCTGGACAGGGTACCTGTCACGGTCCCGCCATCGATGTCGATGGTGATCGGAGTGCTATCTGCCGCAGCCGCAGAGGACGGGACAGGTGGCTGCGGCGACGACCCAACGGCCGCCGTCGAAGATGTTTCCGGCGGCGAGGAAGGCTGCTCAGTGGTGGAGTCCGTGTCGTTTGAAGGGGTGCTGCACCCGGCGAGGGACAATGCCAGCGCGATGATGGCAGCCAAGGTGGGTTTTTGCAGGCGCATGGGAGGTGGTTCCCCTTCAGTCAGGAAAAGTTTGTCCATTCCAGCAAAGCAGTTGGCAAGGCTGGGTGGGAGCCCCTGGTGTTAGTGGTACCGGGAGGGACCCCTAGGCCGTATAGCCTCCGTCAACCGGAAGGGCAACGCCGGTGACATAGCTGGCGGCATCGCTGCAGAGCCACAGGACAGCTGCGGCTACTTCCTCGGGCAGTCCGAGCCTGCCCAGCGGGATGGACGGAATCGCGGTTTCCGGATCCAGCTCTCCCCCAGCGGTCATCCTGGCAACCATCGGCGTTTCGATCGTCCCGGGGCATACAGCGTTGACCCGCACTCCGAGCGGCGCGTACTGCAGCGCGACGCTCTTGGACTGTCCGATCACCCCGTGTTTGGTCGCGTGGTAGGTGGCCCGGCCGCTGCCTCCAACGAGCCCTCCGAGCGACGAACAGTTCACTATGGCGCCGGATCCCTGCTTCCGCATCTGCACCAACTCGTGCTTCATTGACGCCCACACGCCGCGCAGGTTGACCGCGACGATCCTGTCGAACGCTTCGGCCGTCTCCTCTGCAGAGTCCACCGGCGGAAGCATGATCCCCGCGTTGTTGAACGCCATGTCGAGCCTGCCGAATGCTTCCACTGTGCGGGCGACGGCCATTTGCACCACCGCTTCGTCGGAGACATCACATTGAATGGCGAGGGCACGGTGGCCTGCGGCATTGAGTTCAGCCGCGAACCGCTCGGCCGCGCCGCCGTCGAGATCAACAATCGCAACGGCGGCCCCGACCTCGGCGAACGCCCGCGCTGTTGCTGCGCCCATCCCCGCGCTCCCGCCCGTGACGAAGGCAACCTTGCCGTTGAAGTCATAGCTGACCATGTTCATAGTTCTTTCCTATCCATCTGCAACCGTTGCCCAACCCTGCGGTTGAGCCTCGTGAAACTCAGTCGAGTGGTGTCACGAAAGTACGGAAGTCCGTTCCCCCGCTGTAGATCCGCCAGAGCGTTTCGGACAGGGCGGTCGGTTCGTGCGCCGGGTCGCCTCCGCCGATGCCCAACGGGATAATGAGCTGCGCTACGTGGATACCTTCCGGCGCCAGGGCGTCGTGGAGCATCTGGGCGTACGCGGATTCCGCGCCGAAGGCGGCGGAAGTGCCGGCGTAGTTGTGGTTGGGCCGGACGGCGCTGGAGCCGTTGATAAACAGGGCGGTTCCGCGCCCCAGGGCACGCATGCCGGGAAGTACCGCGTTCATGGCAGCGGCAGCGCCAAGCGCGGAGAATTCAAGCGCCGAGCGCAGCTCTTCGGACGTTGTCTCAAGAACAGGCCGGAGATAGTCCCTGGACGGCACGGGGCTGTACTGGAGGATTTCGATAGGCCCCAACTCCTCGGCTGCCCGGGCAAGGGCGGTGTTGAGCACTTCCTGGTCACGGACGTCCGTGGCGTACCCGCGGGCGGTGATCCCGCCGCTGGCCAGTTCGGCGGCGAGTGCGTCTACGTGTTCCTGTGCACGGGAGAGGAGGGCAACGTTGAAGCCCTCGGCTCCGAAACGGCGGGCAGAGGCAAGACCCAAGCCAGGCCCCGCACCGATAATTGCGATGGTGGTTTTCACGTGTTCTCTTTCCTGGAGGTACATGGGCACGGTGCGCCCGGTGAGCCGGGCTGGCACGTCAGCTCTCTGGCCGGGACCTTCCAGGTTCAGCCTGGAAGGCATTCCCATACTCGCTGGCCGCCCACGAGGCGAGCAGCTGCATGCGCTCAGCCGACGGCGACCCGGGCTCTGCTGTGTATATCGTGAGCGTCAGTCCCGGCTCGGCGGCCATCTCCAACCCCTCGAACGCCAGGGTCATCTCACCCACGATGGGATGGTTGAAGGTCTTAAACCCGGTGCCGTGATGACGGACGTTATGCTCACCCCAAAGCTTGCGGAACTCCTCGCTGCGGGTTCCCAGCTCACCAATAAGGTCATGGAGCTCTTTGTTGCGCGGATCCCGGCCAGCCTCCGTCCGCAGGATCGAAACAGTCACCTCCGCGAAGGCATCCCAATCCGGGTAGAACCGGCGGGCCCGTTCATCCAGGAACGTAAACCGGGCGATGTTCGGTCGCTGGCCGGGCATGTCATAGCAGTCCTTATAGAACGCCCGCATCAAGGGATTGCCGGCCAGCAGATCCATCCGGCCGTTACGAACGAACGCGGGACCGGCCGTGACCGCATCAAGGGCCCACTGCAGGCTCTGGTGCGGCACATAGGACTTCGAGCTCCGCCGCCGCGGCGGCCGCGCGGCCGGGCTGGCCGCTTGCGCAAGGTCGAACAGGTGCGCCCGCTCGGCGTCGTCCAGGCGCAAAGCCCTGGCGATGCTCTCCAGCACCTGGCTAGAGGCGCCGCTGATCGCGCCGCGCTCCCGGCGGGTGTAATACTCCACGCTCAAACCGGCAAGGATTGCTACTTCGCTACGGCGCAGACCCTTAACACGCCTGTTCGACCCCGCAGGAAGGCCAACCTGCTCCGGGGAAACCTGGGCACGCCGCGAAACGAGGAATTCGCGTACTTCCGCTCGATTGTCCATGCCGTCCACGCTAGGCCAACCCCCGGGCAAGAGGGAGTCCCTTCCAGGACCTCTCATAGCGTGCCCCCTCAGAACGAGCTCAGGGCGAGCCTGCCCCCTCCTTCAGAAAATGCTGGTCCCACGGGACCAATACAATGCTCCCGGCGTGGGGAGCGTTCGCTCGGCGATCCCATTAACGTGTCGACGGACTAACGTCTACAGACGCTGCTAACAAATGGAGCATTGGCTTTGAGGTTTGGTCATCGGATAGTGCCGGCCATCCGAAGAGGGAAGCAGGGTTTGTTGTCATCATCCTTTGGAGAAGATCTTCTCCTACCAGGTCTTGTGCCCAGGCCAGGACTTCCGTGAATGTATGTTCTTCATGCCTGGTGAACGGCCAGTCGCTGCCAAAAACGAGCCTTTCTGCGCAACTTTCCCGCTGCACGAGTTCCGCGAACATCATTTCGGCCTGTTGGCGAGGGGACCGGTACGGGCCCGAAACTTTGACCCAGACATGTTCGAGAAGGGCGAGTTCAAGCACCATGTTGGTGGCGTCGGGATGTTCAGGTTGCGGAAGTCCCAGGTGGTCTATGACCAGTTTCCCGGGCCAGGCTCGAAGGGCCGGGGCGAGGTGGAGCCACTGCTGCCCGGAAGCCTGAATTTCCAGGTGCCATCCATGCTTTGCCATCGCGGCAGCTGCGGATTGCCATGCTGGATTCACGAGGTCCGGAAGCGGCTGGCCTATCAGATTTAGCCGGACACCGCGGATCCCTGCCCCGTGTAGGTTTTCCACTCTCCCTTCGGAGAGTTCGGAGCGGAGGTTTCCGGGTGACACCACGATGACTCCGCGAAGCCGGTCCGGTGCGGCCACGAGGGCGGACAGGAGGTAGCTGTTATCCGATCCCAGAAAGCTCGGTTGAACAAGAACGCCCCGATCCACATCGTGGGCGCTCAGCACGTCAAGGTACTGATCCAGGGTGGCCGCGTAATCCGGTACGTACCTGGCATCAGCCACGGGCGTAAGGGTTGGCTCAAAGATGTGCGCGTGGGTGTCAATCGCGCCGGGTGGCAGTCGAAGCATGCGATAACCATAACCCAAACCAGTAAACCTTTACAGGACTAGACCTATATAGGAATTTGCTCTACGCTGTGAGGCATGACACAAGCTTCCAGCTCCCCGGCGTTGGCCCAGACTGATCAGCGGCTTCCGCTTCACGCCCGGGTCAAGGACGACCTGATCCGGCGCGTCCGGGCAAACGAATGGGCCAGCACAACACCGCTGCCCCCCGAGTCTGCCTTGGCTGCGGAGTACGGCATCTCAGTGGGAACGCTGCGGCGCGTCCTTGCAGAGCTCGCCGCTGACGGGATCCTGGAACGCCACCAGGGACGCGGCACGTATGTTCGCCGTGCTACATTCCAGCACTCCCTGTTCCGCTTCTTCCGGATGCAGGAAGGGACCGGACAGACCCCCGGCAGCCGCATCCTAGAACGGAACACGCAGGACGCGCCCACCCACGTCGCCGCCGCGCTGAACATCCAGGATAATTCCCCGGTATTGCACCTGCACCGTCTTCGTTTATGGCAGGACACCCCTTTCCTGCTCGAAGACATCTGGCTCCCGCTGCCGCAATTTCAGCCGATCGCTGACGTTAACCTCCATAAGCTCGGCAGCCTGCTGTATCCGGAATACGAAAACCGGATCGGCCTCATCATCGGCTCCGCAACCGAAGAACTTTCGGTCACCCAGGCAACCGACGGCCAGGCCGTACTCCTGAACTGCAAAAGCGGGGACCCCCTCGTCAAAATCAACCGAACCGCACGCACCCACACCGGCGACGTCGCCGAGTACCGCGAGTCCTACGGGCTGGCATCATCATTCCGATACCAAGTGGAGATCAACTAAGCCATGCAAGAACTCGTGGCCGTATCCGGCCTTGTCCTCATCTTCGGCCTCTCAATGTGGCGCAAAATCAACATGGGCGCCGTCGCCCTGGTTGTCGCCTTCCTCCTCGGCGTCGTGTACTTCGGCCAGACGGCATCCGGAATCGCCTCCGGATTCCCAGGCAGCCTCCTCATCACACTCTTGGGCGTGACCTACCTCTTCGGCATGGCCCGGGCCAACGGCACCATCGACCAAATCGTCGGAGGCGCGGTGGGAGCTGTTCGGGGACGGGTTGCCCTGGTCCCCTGGGTATTCTTCATCCTCGCCGCAATCATCACCGGATCCGGGGCGCTCTCCGCAGCCACCAACGCCATCCTCATCCCCGTCGGCCTTGCCTTCGCCCAGCGATACAGGATCAACCCACTGCTCGTGGGCCTGTGCATCATCAACGGCACCAACGCCGGCGGTTTCTCCCCCATCGCCGTCTACTACAACATCGTGGACGGCGTCCTGGACAAAGTCGGCATCTCAGTCGACGCAGGCCAGCTCTTCCTCTGGACATTCATCGCCAACGTGGTCATCAACGCCGTCGCGTTCATCCTCCTCGGAGGACCCGAGCTGATGCGCCGCGGACGCGAAGAAGAGACCGCTGACCCCACCACCTCCTACCTCGGCGGCGGCACCGCAACCATCACGAAAACCGAAACCTGGACCGGCCAGAAAATAGTCACCCTGGTACTGATGGTCAGCATCCTTGTCGGCGCCCTGGGCTTCAAGCTCGACGTCGGATTCCTCGCCCTCGCCGCCGCCGTGACCCTGTCGGCCCTCTACCCGCAGCACTCCAAGGAAGCCCTCGGCCACATCGGCTGGAACGTCATCCTCCTGATCGGCGGAATCGTCACTTACATCAGCATGCTCGAAACCGCAGGCATCATCAAAGAACTCGCCAACTCCGTCGCCGGCATCGGCACACCCCTTCTCGCCGCACTCATGATGCTGGTCGTGGCAGGCGTGGTATCGGCCTTCGCCTCCACCAACGCCATGTTCGTCGTGCTCGTCCCGCTGGCAGCACCCCTGCTCACTACCGGCTCCATCGGCGTTCTGGGCTTCGTAATCGCCCTCTGCATCGCCGCGTCCGCCGTCGATTCCAGCCCCTTCTCCACCGGCGGCGCACTCGTCGTCGCCAACACCGAAGAAGAAAAACGCGAAAAGACCTTCCGCGGCATGATGATCTGGGGCATGTCCATGATCGTCGCAGCACCCCTGCTGGCCTGGCTCCTATTCGTCGTAATCTAACCCACCGCCAAGAGAAGGCGGGTTGAACTCTCAGCCCGCCTTCTCGCTTGTCCCCGAAAGCTCCCACCAACGACGTGAGTATCAGCCCGCTGCTCCGTCCGGTCAGCACAATGAAGGATGGCCATGCGAGCCCAACAAACAGAACCGGTCCCCAACTGGACACGACTACAACGTGGCGACTAGATAGATGTCTACGAGAACGGGAAACTCGTGGCGTCACGAATCGTCGACATGGTCGCCTTGGACGGCAGCGTCTTCTGGTTCACCCCGAACGGGACAGGCACCCGCAGACTGTTCCTCCACGCCGACAAACTCCACGTCCAAAAGCGCGTACGCATGTAGTACACGCCAACCGGACGTCAGGCAACGGTCTCAGCCCGTCGCTGGGCTCCGTTTCTTCTTTTCTGGCATTGTCGCCAGAAACCCGACGGATCCAAACCCGACACCGGACACGGCCGGCTACTGCCCTCCAATAAAGCAGACGTAAGTGTGGACACTGTCCACACCCCCTTTGGCAGGACAAACGGTGAGCTCCCAGCGCTCGAAACGACCAGGAGGAGCTTTCCAAGCAAGTTCAGCACCCAAAGTCGCTCAGGTCAGGTAGTACCCGCTACCCGGAACCATGAATAGGTGTTGGCCACCCTCGACCAACCCGTCAGAACCGAAACGAGGTACCGAAAGAACCCACAACACCAGCAGGTGGAAGGCCCACTAGCCAGGGACTTGAACCGCCACCCCACACACCTGAACAGGACCGGCGGCGGCCAGGCCCCAGCCCGCAAACGAACCCGTCAGAGCGACGCGACCGGCCCTCGGCCCGGGCCCGGCCCAGCAACACGTAAAACGTCTTACGGGAGATGCCATGCTCGGCGCAGAACGACGTCACGGCAGCACGCGGCGGATCATCCGGCCACGGCGAGATCGCTAAACGGACACGAGGATCAACAGGCTCAACTCCCACTCATCCATCCATTAGAACGGTAGAAGTGTCACCACCAAGAATCTCGGAACTGTCACCGATGTCCTGATGCAGAACTGCCACCCATGTCCGGAGACATAACATCTTGCCCCTATTGCTGCCGGTCAGAAGCCAGCCCTTCACCCTGAGGACCGGCGAAGACGGTGAGGCCTTGTCTGGCTCCGACCGGGTCCGCCTGCATACCAACAGGTAGTGCCGGGCCGTCCACTTCTATATATCTTCGGCGTCCCCTCGCGCCAACCTCTGGAGCAGCCCCCACGATCGGACACCCCTTGGGGTGCCGTTGCCGATGACCCACTCGTAACGGCCCTTCGGTCACCAGCGAGCCATTCCTGGGGCGGTGTTACGGGCCTCCCGATCCAAAGGTTACTGCGTTAGGTCCTTGCCCTTGGTTTCCGGGAGCTTCCAGGCCACCACGGTGGAGATGATTAACAGGGCAACCACGTAAATCGTGAAGGCTGAGGGCCCGAAGGCGGCGTTGGACCAGCTCTGCAGGTACGGTGCGGTACCGCCGAAGATGGCCACGGCTACCGCGTACGGCACCGCCACACCTACGGTGCGGATCCGGGTGGGGAATAGTTCAGCGAAGACTGCCGGGGTAACGGCCAGCGTGGCTCCCATCAGCACCAGGATGAGTGTGGCCGGGAGGAAGAGGGACCAGAAGCTCTGGCCCACCGTGTTGACGAGCAACGGGAACAGCACAATGGGAGTGCCGGTGCCGATCATCATGCTGGCGCGGCGGCCGAAGCGGTCGGAGAACCTGCCCCAGAAGGGCAGGGAGATGATCAGGACCACGTTGCTGAGGACGCTTGCCAGCAGCGCAGAGCCCTGGTCCATCTTGTGGATCAGGACGGCCTGCTGGACTGCGCTCACCGACCACACGTAGTAGCAGACGGTGGCGCCGATGCCCAGGCCGATAACACGGAGGGCCGAGCGCCAGTTCCGGCGGATTTCGGGCCAGATGGGCGCGCGGACAGTGGCCTTGGCGGCCGTGAACGCTTCGGTCTCCTTCATCCGGGAGCGCGCGATGAGGGTGTAAAGGCCCAGCACTGCGCCAATGATGAAGGGGACGCGCCAGCCCCAAGCCTGCATGTCCTGCTTGCTCAGTACCAGGTTGAGGAGGTAGCCGAAAAGCAGGCCGATAACGATGCCGGATGTCCCGGAAACATAGATCAGCGAGGACCACAGGCCGCGGCGCGCCGCGGGCGCCGACTCCGCGATGTACGTCTGGGCGGACGGCATTTCGCCGCCGTGCGCCAGGCCCTGCAGCAGGCGGGCCGTCAGAAGCACCACGGCGGCCCAGGCTCCGGCGGCACTGTATGTGGGAACCAGACCGATCATCAGGGAACCGAGGGATGCCAGGCCCACCGTGGAGATCATGGAGGCGCGGCGGCCCAGGTGGTCCGCCAGCCAGCCGAACACTAAGCCGCCCACCGGCCGGGCGACGAATCCGACGGCGAACACGGCCATCGCGCCGAGGAGCGCGGCCAGCGGGTCCCTGGGGTTGAACACCTCGGTGGCAAAGTAGATGGCGAAGGCTGAGTAAATCCCCCAGTCGTACCATTCCAAGGCGTTGCCCATACCGGTGGCGATAAGGGTCTGCCGCTGCTCTTTCGTTGCTCTGGTGTGCGCAACAGCGACGGGGTTCAGGTGGGCCGAAACCTCGGCCACCTGATCGTGGGCGCGGGTAGCTGAATCGTGGGTCATGGGGTTTCCTTGGGTGGGAGCCGGGAGGCCTGGTTAGGCGGCGGCGAGCTGGGCCAGCCGCGCGACGGCAAGCTGGGTGTAGAGAGCGGTTCCGTCCACGAGCACGCTGTCGTCGAACGTGGCGCGGGGTGAATGGTTGAAGGCTGCGTCCGGGCCGCCACCAAGCGGGGTGGCGTCCAGGCAGATGAAGCTGCCCGGTACCCGGGCCAGGACGTCGGCGAAGTCCTCGGACCCGCCTAGCGGGGCGGGCAGGCTGTGGTGGCGTTCGGCGCCGAAGAGCTCATGGATCTGCTCAGCAGCGAAGGCCGTGTGGGCCGCGTCAGTGACTGTGACGCGTCCGCCCACGTGGTAGTTGATGTCCACTTCCAGCCCGTGGGCTGATGCGATGCCCTTGAGCAGGCGCGGGATGGCGGTCTGCATCTTGGTGCGGGCTTCGTCCGAGTACATCCGCAGGCTGGCACCGAATTCGGCCATGTCCGGGATGACGTTGATGGCCTCTCCCGCCTTGACCATGCCCACGGAAACCACCACAGGATCGTGGGCGTTGAACTGTCTCGTGACCATGTTCTGGAGGCCCAGGATCATTTCGGCCATCACCGGGACGGGATCCTTTGCCTGATGCGGCGCCGAGCCGTGGCCGCCCCGGCCGATGACCTTCACGAAGAGCGCATCCGCGGCGGACATCATAACGCCGGCCTTGGTTTCGAACCGGCCGGTGTTGCCGCCGGCGCTGAACACGTGCAGCCCGTAGGCGGCGTCGGCCTGGCGACCGGACAGCTCCAGGATGCCTTCCTCGATCATCATCGGGGCGCCGGCCAGCTGTTCCTCCGCCGGCTGGAACATCAGGACGACGTCGCCGGCCAGCTGGTGCCGCCGCTCGGCCAGCAGCCGCGCAGCGCCCACCAGCATGGACGTGTGCAGATCGTGGCCGCAGGCATGCATCCGGTTCGGCGTCATGGACGCGAAGCCGACGCCGGTTTCCTCCTGCAGCGGCAAGGCATCCATATCGGCGCGGAGCAGGACAGTGGGGCGGTCGACGGCGGACGGGTCACCGGCGGTGCCCCGCAAAACCGCGCCCACGGACGTGAGGCCCTTGCCCAGCGTGATCTCGAGGGGCAGGTCGGACATTGCCTCCAGCACCTTCTCCTGGGTGCGGGGCAGGTCCAGGCCCAGTTCGGGGTGGCGGTGCAGGTCGTGGCGCAACTGGACGACTTCGCCGTGGAGTTCGCGGGCGTCTTCAAGAATTCGGGCGACGGACACGGAGTGTTCCCTTCGGATGTACGGTTTGTCCACTAAACAGTGGTTTTTGCTTCCTTCGAGTATGTGAGCCGCGATACCTGCCGTCCATGACCTATTTCGCAAGAATTGCATGCCGTTCCGGCATGAAGCGGGCCGGGCGAGGTAGAACGTCAGTCCAGCGAGAACTCGGGCGATCCGGGAACGGACGCCAGGAGGTTGCGTGTGTACTCATGATGCGGGTCGCGGTACACGGCATCGATGGTGCCCTGTTCCACGATGCGGCCCTGGAACATCACCACCACGTCGTCACAGAGTTCCTGCACTACGGCCAGGTTGTGCGAGATGAACAGCATGGCGCTGTCCACGGTGCCGCGCATTCCCTGCAGCAGCCGGATGATGTCCGCCTGGACGGAGACATCAAGCGCCGACGTGATCTCGTCGGCAATGACCAGCTTTGGCTCCAGCATCAGCGCGCGGGCGATGGCGATCCGTTGCCGCTGGCCGCCGGAGAACTCATGCGGGTACTTGTCCGCCGCGGAGGGGTCCAGTTTGACGCGCTCCAGTGCAGCGGCGATAGCGTCCCGGTGCCTGACGGGGTCGGCTCTCCGCGGGTCCAGGGCCTCGGCCAGCGTCTGGCCCGTGGTGCGCCGCGGGCTGAGCGAGGAGTACGGGTCCTGGGGAATGTACTGGACTTCCCGACGCATCCGCTGGCGGGCTTCGCCGTGCACTGTGGTGAAGTCCTTGTTTCCGATGAGCACTTCACCGCTGGTGGGCCGGTTGATTCCCACCAGCGTCTTGCCCAGCGTGGACTTCCCGGACCCGGACTCGCCCACCAGGCCAACCACCCGCCCCGCCGGAACGGCCAGGGTGACGTCCTTGAGGACATGGGCGGAGCCAAAGCTGACGTTCAGCTTCCGTACTGCTGCGGCGGGAGCGCCCGCGCGGGCTCCGACCTCAGCGACGGCAACGTTGGTGTGTGGATTCATGGTGTGTCAGCTCCTGCGGTGGCCGGCATGCGGCCGAGATCCAGGACGGGGATCGCGGCCAGCAGTGCCTTGGTGTAAGGGTGGTGGACATCCCGTGCAGCCAGCTGTCCGGACGTCAGCCGTTCGACGATTTCGCCGGATTTCATCACCAGGATGGTGTCGCAGAGCGCCTCCACCACACCCAGGTCATGCGAGATGAACAGCATGGCCGTCCCCTCCTCGCGGTGGATGCGCCGGAACTGGCGCAGAACTTCCGCCTGCACGGTGACGTCCAAAGCCGTCGTCGGCTCATCCGCCACGATCAGGGTCGGTGAGGTGACGATGGACGCGGCAATCATGGCCCGTTGGCGCATGCCGCCGGAGAGCTCGTGCGGGTGCTGGCGGAGCCGCTTGGCCGGCTCGGTGATGTTGACGGCGGCGAGCGCCTCAGTGATGACCTTCCGGGCCTTGGCGCCGCCCATGCCCAGATGGGTGCGCAGGACCTCGGTTAGCTGGGACCCCATGCGCAGGGACGGGTTGAACGTAGTGCCGGGGTCCTGGTAGACGATGCTGATCTCCTTGGCCAGCCGTGACTGGTTGGGTTCGGCCAGCATGTTCATATCGGCTACCCGCAGCAGGTCCGCGCCGACGGCGAGGTCCTCCGAGGGCAGGCCGGCAATGGCCATTGCCGTCAGGGATTTCCCCGAGCCGGACTCCCCCACCAGCGCCACTACCTCGCCGGTGTGGATGGTGAAGGAGATGCCCTTGACCAGGTCCTGGCGGCCCGGGATGCTGATCCGGAGGTTTTCCACGCGCACCAGCGCTTCGTCCGCGGCCGGGACGGTCACGGTGCGGTTGCGCTGCAGGACCCGGGGCAAGAACCTTCGCTTGGCCCGGGGGTCGGCATGGGAGGCCAGTGCGTCGCCGATCAGCATGACTGACAGGCCGGACAGCGCGATCATGATGGACGGTCCCACGGCTTCCAACGGCTGGGTGTACAGCGCGCCCAGGCTGTCGTTCAGGAGCCGGCCGAAATCGTACTCCGGGGACTGCACGCCGAGCCCGATGAAGGACAAGGCGGAGATTTCCACCAGGGACAGGGCAAACACCGTGCCGGATAGGATCAGCAGCGGCTCGGCCATGTTCGGCAGCATGTGCCGCACGGCGATGCGGACCGGGCTGACACCTAGGAGCCGGGCTGTGACCACATACTCGCTGCTGGACACGGAGGAGGCCAGGTTTGCCGTGATCCGGGCGAAGCCGGGTATCCCGGCGATCCCGATCGCGATGACCGCCGAGGAAACACCGGGTTCAAGCACCGCGGCGATCACCAGGGCGAAGATCAGGCTGGGGTAGGCCACTGCGGTTTCCAGTACCCGCAGGGACGCCTCCCGGACGCGCCGGCCGGATAACCAGATGCCAAGGCCAATGACGACGCCGGCGAGCACCGTGATCGCGGCCGCCCCGGCGGTCATGAGCAGGGTCAGCCGGGTGGCCACGAGCGCGCGGGCCAGCAGGTCGCGGCCGAAGTCGTCGGTGCCCAGCCAGTGGGCGGCGCTGGGTGCCTGGGCTGCGTTGGGGGTCAGCTGCTCGGCTGCCTGCTTCAGCGTCAGCGGGGCAAGGGCGGCGACGAGGATCAGGGCGGTCATCAGCACTGCGCCGGTCACCATGGCTGGAGTCCAGAATTCCCGGCTCCTAAACCTAGACGTCATGGGTGGTTCCTCCGAGGTTGCGGGGATCGATGATGGCCAGGATGAAGTCCACCAGGATGATGATGAGAGTGGCCAGCAGCCCAAGGACCAGGATGATGCCCCGGATCACTGGGTAGTCGCGCTGCAGGATCGCGTTGACGATTCCCTGCCCCAGCCCGGGCCAGGCGAACACGGTTTCAATCACCACGGCGCCGCCCAGCTGCGCGGCCAGGATCAGGCCCGAGAGGGTCAGCGTAGTGGTCACCAGGTTCGGCAGGACGTAGCGGGCGTTGGTCCGCAGCACACTGAACCGCCAGCCGCGGGCCGTGCGGATGTAGTCCTTTTCAAGCACCGCCGCGGTTTCGCGCCGCACGATCCGCGAGATCACGCACGCGGGCCCCAGCATCAGGGCGGCAGTGGGCAGCACCAGCGAGTTCAAGGTTGCCGCACCGGCTGCCGGGAACCAGCGAAGGGTCACGGCAAACACCACCACCAAGAGGGTGGCCACCACGTACTGGGGAACGGAGTAGATCAGGCTGGTGACGAAGTTGAATCCGGTGTCCAGCCATCTGTTACGGCCGCCGCGGGTCAGGATTGCCACGGTCATTCCGAGCGGCACGGCAATGGCCAGGACCAGCGCGATGGCCAGGAGTGCGATCTCCGCGGTGAACGGGAACCGCGTGAAGATCAGGGCGGACACGCTTTCGCCGCTGATGAACGATGCACCCATGTCCAGGCGCAGGACGCCTGAAACGTAGTTCAGGAACTGGGTGAGGAGGGGCAGGTCGAGGCCCAGCTCCGCCCGGACGGCGGCGATTTGGTTGGGGCTGGCGCCTTCACCGGCGGCGATGACGGCCGGGTCCCCGGGGATCAGCGGGACAATCAGGAACGTCACGGTCACCAGGACGGCGAAGGAGAGCAGCAGCCCGGCGAGCCGGCGCAGCGAGAATCCCACCCACGGGTGGCGGAGGTAGCGGCTTCCCGCACTCCCGGCACCGGAGCCGGGAGTGCGGGAAGCTTCAGCAATGCTGGGAGCAGTCATGGGCTGTTGACCGGCTACTTCGTGATCCGCATGGTGCTCTCGTCCGGCTGGCCATTCATGGTGTGCATGGCGAAGCCGGAGCGGATGGTCACCTGGGAGGGCAGACTGGCCAGCGGGATCACGTGGGCCTCGCTGATCATGAGCTTCTGTGCTTCCTGGTAGGTCCCGCAACGCTCGGCGTCATCGGTTTGGGTCATGGCCTTGGACACCAGGTCAAGGACGGGCTGGTTCTCCAGGCCGCCCCAGTTGAGGCCCCCCTTTTCCACAGGGGTTCCGATGACCGTGGATAGCGCCCCGTACATGGTGCCCCCGGCGTTGATGCCGCCCATCACGGTGATGTCCCAGGTGTCGAGCTTCTGGGTCAGGTCCGTGCTCCAGGTGGCCAGGTCCACGTTTCGCAGTTCAATGTCGGCACCGGCTGTGCGGAGCGCCTCGGCAACGTAGGTGTTGGCGGCGCCGTTGGGGCCGAAGACTTGTGCACCGACCATGCGGATCTTGACGCCGGCCAGGGTGGCTTTCGCCGCTGCGGGGTCTGACTTGATGAGCAGTCCGGTGTCCTTGTTGGAGCACGGCACGCCCGGATGGGCGAATGAGGAGTAGAGCTCGCCGAGGCCACCCGAGGCCGCCTGGTTGAAGGCGGTGGAGTCCAGAGCCTGGGCAACGGCCTTGCGGAGGGCCGGGTCGGTGAAGGGGTGGCCGGGGCGTTCGTTGAACATCACGTACAGGCTGCCCTGGGGAATCACCTGGGTGCTGAAGTCCTTGTTGCCGTCGAAGCGGGTGGCGTCCTTGCCACGGATGGTGGCAAGGTCTTTGGTGCCGGTGAGGAGTTCGTTGGACACGGCGCTGGCGTTGGCGTTGACGCTGGCTTCGATGATCCTGGCCGGGGTGCCCTCGATTTCGGTCTGGTACTCGGGCCAGGCCTTGTAGTCCTCGCGGAGCGTGAAGGTGTAGGCCACGCCGTGCTGCTTTTTGGTCAGGGTGTAGGGACCGGAGAACGCCCCGGGGATGTCCCCGGCGGTCAGCGCCTTGGGGTCTTTGAGGCCGGCCGGGCAGACGATGCCGGTGGCGTGCAGGGACAGTCCTTGGAGGAGGTCTGTCCACGGCTGGGCAAGCTTGACGGTGACGGTGCCGGCGGCGTCATCGGCCGTGACGGTGGCGGGCCCTTCGCCCAGGACGAGCGGACGGAAGCTGGATTTGCTGTCCGGGGACGCGAACACTTTGAGCGATTCCGCCACCACGGCTGCGGTGATGGGCGTGCCGTCAGCGCAGGTGGCACCGCTGCGGATGGTGAAAGTGCCTTGGGTGGGGGTGATGTCCCACTTGGTGGCGAGGTCCGGCACGATCTTGTTGTTCTCGTCGCGGCGTACCAGCGTGGAGAAGAGGAGGCGGTTGATGCCGTAGTCGTCGGCGTTGCGGACCTCTACCGGAGCAAAGCTGGTGGGGTCGGCGTTGACCACGGTCCGGATGGTGTCGGTGGAGGCCTGCCCGGCTGTGGAACCCGTGGTGGCGGTGCCGGTGGTGCAGCCGGTGGCGGCGACGGCGATGGCCACGGCAGCGGCGGCCAACGGAGCGAGCCTGCGGCCGCGCCGGACCGCAGTGCCTGCGGTGGGCGGGAAAGTCTGAATCACGAGGGGTCCTTAGATTGGTCCGATGCGAGCGCAGGGGCCGCGGCGTGTGGCGGCGGCGGACACCTGCAGAATCGAGTATGTGAGCCGCATCTCAGAACGTCTAAGACTCATTATTTACAGATGTCATGCCGTTCGGGCATGGAGCGCGGAGTTCCGCGGCCCCAGCGGGTCCGGGGCTGTCATCCGGGCCAGGGTCAGCACCGGGGCACGGCCAGATGACCCGTTTGTTGCGGACCCGGTGGCGGGAAACCGCGGGTGGCACGCTTACCCTGTTCCGGTGACCCCAACCCTCTTTGCCAATGCGATCTTCCATACCCTCAACCCGGCCCAGCCCCGCGTCGAAGCCCTGCTGGTGGCGGACGGCGTCATCCTGGGGGCCGGGCCGTCAGCCCAACTCCGTGCCCACGCACCCGCCGGAACCAAGACCATGGACCTGGGCAACGCCGTCGTGATTCCGGGTCTGACCGACGCCCACATCCACACCGCCAGCCTGGCCAGGTCCATGCACGAGTTGGATCTGCGGGGCGCGGGCAGCCTGGCCGAAGCGCTGGCTGGAATCGGCGCCGTTCTGCCGCGGTACCAGGCAGGCGAGTGGATCCTGGGCGGCTGGTGGGATTTCAACAAATGGCAGGTTCCGGTGCAGCCGGACAGGACCAGCCTGGACGCGGTCTGCCCGCGCAATCCCGTGGCCCTCACCAGCGCGGACGGCCACACGGTCTGGGCCAACTCGCAGGCATTGCAGCAGCTGGGCATCACCCGGGACACACCCCACCCGGCGGGCGGGGAAATAGTCCGCGACGCCGGCGGTGAGGCCACCGGAATCCTGCGGGAAAGCGCCGTCTACCCGGTGCGGAAATTGGCGGCGTCGGGGGTCTCCGGAAACCTTCCGGAGCAACTGAGGGAGGCGCAGCGGTACCTGCTGTCCCTGGGCATCACCGGCGTCCACGATATCGACAGCGCTGATGCCCTGGCCGCCTACCGGACCCTGCGTGAGGAGGAAGAGCTGACCCTGCGCGTCCACAAGCTGCTGGCCCAGGACGACCTTGAGGCCTCCATCGCAGCCGGCATCAGGACCGGCCAGGGTGACAGCTGGATCCGTCACGGGGCCGTGAAGATCTTTGCCGACGGCGCTGCGGGATCACACACGTGCCACATGAGCCAGCCCTTCCCGGGCGGCACCGGCCACGGCGTGGAGGTGACGGCCTATCCTGAGCTGCTGGCGCTGGCCGGCCGGGCGGCGGAGGCAGGCATCGCCGTCGCAGTGCATGCCATTGGCGACCGCGCCAACACCCTGGTGCTGGACGCCCTGGCCCCAATTCGGGATACCACCGCGCTGAACGGCCTGCGGCACCGGATCGAGCACGTGCAGTTCCTGCAGCCCGCGGATGTCCCGCGGGTGGCCGAACTGGGTGTGGTGGCGTCCATGCAGCCGCAGCACTGCCCCAGCGACCTGCCCATTCTGGGCATGGTTGAGGGCCGGGGCCTGGCGTCCTACGCCTGGCGGAGCCTTCTGGACGCCGGCGCCATGGTAGCCTTCGGCTCCGACTCCCCCGTGGAAGTTCCCAACCCGTTCCACGGTCTGCACGCCGCCATCACGCGGACCACCGCCGCCGGGGAGCCCGACGGCGGGTGGGAACCGCAGGAGCGAATCTCATTGGCTGAGGCCCTGCACGCCTACTGCGTAGCCCCGGCGTTCGCCTCCGGCGAGGAGGCGCTCAAGGGCACGCTAGCCCCCGGAATGCTCGCGGACTTCGCGGCACTGGACACCGATATCTTCACGACAGACGCCGCCGGGATCAGGGACACCATGGTCCACATGACCGTCACCGGCGGGGCTGTGCGATACCGGCGGGACGCCTGAGCCGGCCGGCGCAGCCGGGCGGGTGAGCTGGGCGCCTGACCCGGGAGTCTGAGCTAGTCTGCCCGCACCTTCGAGGTGGCGATGGCGCCGCCCAGGGAGATCAGGCCGATGACCACGAGCAGCGAGGCCGGTCCCCACGACGCGTTGCCGGAGAAGGTGAGGAAGACGGTGGCGAGCGCCGGCATGAACCCGGCCACGACGGCGGACAGGTTGGCGGACAACCCCATGCCGGTGTATTTGACCTGCGCCGGGAAGAGCCTGTCGATTAGTGCGCCGATAATGGCGTAGGTGATGGCGCAGGGGCCGAAGGCCAGCACCATGGCCAGGATGATCAGTCCCGGATCCCTGCTGTCCACAAGCCAGAAGATGGGGAAGGCCAGCGCAATGAAGATCGAGTAGCCAATGATACCCACCCGTGCCGCGCCGAAGCGGTCGGCAAGGCGGCCGGCGAGCACGGTCATGACCATCTGGGCCACGGCGCCGATAGTCATGGCCGTGAGGATCACGGTTGACGGCAGGCCCAGGACCCGGGTGACGTAGCTGATCATGAACGTGGTGAGGATGAAGAAGCCGGCGTTGCCCACCAGGTAGGTGCACACGCCGATGGCCAGCTTCGCTTTGTACTGGCGGAACAGTTCGATGACCGGGGCCTTTGTGGTTTTGTCTGTGGCTTTGAGTTCCTGGAACTCCGGCGTCTCCTCCACGTTCCAGCGGAGCCAGAGTGCCACGGCCACCAGGACAATTGAGGCGATGAACGGCAGCCGCCAGCCCCAGGCCATGAAGTCGTCCCTGGGCAGCAGGGCCACCAGCGTGATGGCACCTGTGGACAGCAGCGTGCCTACCGGCGACCCCAGCTGGACCAGGGCCGCGTACAGCCCGCGGCGTTTCGCCGGGGCATACTCGATGGCCATCAGGGTGGCACCGCCCCACTCGCCGCCGGTGGCAATGCCCTGGACCGCACGCAGGAGAGTCAGCAGAACGGGGGCGACGACGCCGGCCGTTTCGTAGGTGGGCAGCAGCCCCATGAGCGTGGAGGCGGCTCCCATAATCATCACGGTGGCCACCAGGGCGCCGCGCCGGCCGTACTTATCCCCGACGTGGCCGAAGATGAGCGCGCCGACGGGCCGGGCGATGAACGCTGCGCTGAAGCTGAGGAATGCTGCGACGGTGGAGGCCACGGGATCGCTGCCGGGGAAGAACAACGGTGCAAAGACGATTGCGGCGGTGGTTCCGAAGAGGAAGAAGTCGTACCATTCCAGCGCCGTGCCGATGAAAGCGGCGGCCACCACCTTGCCGGGACTGGACGGGGCGCCTGCGGGCACTGGCGGTGCGGGGGCAGGCGACGCTGCAGGTGGTGCGGCCGGGGAGCTCGCCGCTCGTGATTCTTGATGTGTCATGGGAGGTCCTCAAATGGCGGTGCAATGTTGATGGGCTGTGAGAGCGCCGATGGCTCTGTCCCATGAAACGTACTGTGAGGTGTTACATACCCGCCAATACTTCTTCTTGCGTTTAGGTATACCCAAAGAGCATGCTGTTTCCATGAACCTTCGCCGCCTGCAGTACTTCCTTGCCGTCGTGGACGCCGGTACAGTGACCGCCGCTGCCGAACGGATCCACATCGCACAGCCTGCCCTCAGCCGGCAGATAAAGACCCTGGAAAACGAGCTCAAGCTACGCCTCTTCGAGGCCCAGGGCAACAAGCTGGCCCTGACGCCCGCCGGACGGGCATTCATCCCGGCCGCCCGACGTCTCATGGTGGAAACCCAAGGCATGGAAGCTGCCGCGGACGCCCTGCGCACCGGACGCGTGACCACCCTGGTGGCAGCGGCCACGGCGGCCTCGGTCCGCGGGTTCTTGGCGCCCTACATCGCCACCACTGGGCCCGAGGATCCACTCATCATTACGCAGGAGACCAGCCACTTCGCCATTGCCGAAGCGCTGCTGCACGGCTGCGATTTCGCCGTCTCCCCTGCCGCGCCGGAGCCGGGGCTGACCACCATGCCGCTGGGCAGCATCCCGTTGACCGCCTATGTGGCTGCGGACCACGAATGGGCCCGCGACGGCGTCACCGAACTTCCGCTCTCCGCCCTGTCCGTCCAGCATGCCATCCTGCCCTCCCACCAGAGCGTTAGCCGCTATATCCTGGACGACGCCCTCAACCAGGCCCACCTAAGCTTCCGCCAGGTCTCCGAATGCGACGACGGGCAAACCATCATGGCGCTGGCGGCGGCCGGGCATGGGATTGGCGTCACCACTGACCTGCCTGCCTATGGCACCCACCCCATCAGAATCCTGGCGGGCACAGAGGCCAGTCCGGGGCCCGCATTGCGCCTTCCGCTACATACCGCCTGGATCCCGGGCCATTTCGCGGAGGACACCATCCGGGCAGTGGCCCGGCGGATCCGAGCTTTCCTCAACCAGCAGGGCGCAGTCATCAAGGACGACGCCAGGGTGTAGTCAGCTTTATGCCTAGCAGGCATGGTAGAGCGACTAAATAGACATTAGACAGCATGGAATTAGCTTCCGATACTTGGTGGAACGCAATGAAACACCCACACAACTCGGGAGAACCGCATGTTCCTGGACGCGCTGTACACCAACGGATCGTTCTACACCCAAGACGGCCGGCGTCCGCATGCCCACAGCGTAGGGATCCACAACGGGCGCATTGTCAGCCTCGATAACGACCTGCCCGCCTCGCTCTTCAGCGGCGTCTTCGACTTGGGGGGCGCCGCCGTCGTCCCCGGTTTTAATGATGCCCACTGCCACCTGAGCTACGTGGGCCAGTCGTTGGTCCAGGCCGACCTCCGGCCGGCCGCATGCGGCACCATGGACGAACTGCTGGCCGCCGTGGAGCGCGCCTGCCTGGCCGCGCCGGAAGGGGCGTGGGTCCAGGGTGCCGGCTACGACCAAAACCATCTGGGCAACCAGCACCCTACGGCGGAGCAGCTAGATGCCGTCAGCCACGGCCACCCGGTGTGGCTGATGCACAACTCCCGGCACATGGGGGTGGCCAACACGGCCGCTTTCGAACGGGCAGGCTATCCCGGCCGCCGCAATGTCACCGCGCCCGACGGCGGGGCGGCACCCGCCGATGCTGCCGGCAGGGCCATCGGGCTGCTTCAGGAAACGGCCCGGGCACTGGTTATGGACGCCATTCCCGGCCCCGGCGTGGAGGATGTTGCCGACATGGTGGGCGCAGGCAGCGCCGCCCTGCTGGAACTTGGCGTCACCAGCATCACGGAGCCCGGCCTGGGCGCTCCGCAGCACATTGGCCACAGCCTGTCCGATATTGCCGGCTACCAGGCCGCGCGGGATGTCGGGAAACTTGGCGTGCGGGCCACGGTGATGCCGTACCTGACCACCCTGCACGGGCTGGGCGACGCCGATGGGGCCGGGGACGGGGACGTGGACGCTGCTAACGGCGAGGTTTCCCGGATGGGCCTGGACCTGGGCATGCGCTCCGGCTTCGGCGACGAATGGCTCCGGCTGGGCCCGGCCAAGATCCTGTCCGATGGTTCGCTGATCGGCCGCAGCGCGTTCATGTGCTGCGATTACCAGCACGCGGCCAGCGAGCCGGCAGGCAATCGCGGGCTCCTGCAGTTCCCGGCCCAGGAGCTGCGCCGCCGCGTCATCGGCGCACACCGCGCGGGCTGGCAGGTGGCAACGCACGCCATCGGCGATGCCGCACTGGATGTGGTGCTGGACATCTTCGAGGAAGCCCAGCAGCTCTACCCGCGCCCGGATGCCCGGCACCGGGTGGAACACGTCAACGTGGCCGGCGATGACCAGATCAAACGGCTGGCATCCCTGGGCCTGATCCCCGTACCGCAGGGCCGCTTCATCAGCGAACTCGGTGACGGCGCGGCCCGGGCGCTGGGGCCGGAGCGAACGCGCCTCGCCTACCGGGTGAAGTCCCTGCTTGACGCCGGCATCGAAATCCCTGCCAGCTCGGATGCACCAGTCGTGTCAGGGGACCCCCTGCTGAACATCCATGATCTGGTGAATCGTCGCACGTCCTCTGGGGCTGACTTCGTTCCGGAGGAACGCATCAGCGTGGCCCAGGCCGTGCGCGCCTACACCGTGGGCAGTGCGCATGCGGTGCACGAAGAGCACTACAAGGGGTCGCTGGCACCGGGCATGCTGGCCGACTTCGTGGCACTGACAGAGGACATTTACAAAGTGCCGGCGAAGGACATCGGCGATGTCCGCGTCAAGGCCACCGTGTTGGGCGGCGAACTGGTGCACGGCAGCCTTTAGCGCTGACGCGCCGCGGAGGCGGCCGCAGCGGGGCACTCGCTGGCCCCCACCGCTGCGGTGTCTGCCGCCGACATTGTCCATGCTCTTTGGTTATCTGATTTGAACTTTATATGTATTAGACAGCATGAACTTGGTTGCCAATACTTGAGGAAACCCTTGGCACCGGCACTGCAGCCCGCCGCCACCGACGGCCAGATCCTGGCCACTCTGTAAAGGAGCACTACTTTGAAGACCACAACCCACGCCGGCCAGGCGATCGTTGATTCCCTGGCCTTGCATGGCGTCAACCGTGTATTCGCCGTCCCGGGAGAAAGCTACCTGGCCGTTCTCGACGGACTCCACGGAGCCGACATCGAAACGGTTGTCTGCCGCCAGGAAGGCGGCGCCGCCTACATGGCCGAAGCCCACGGCAAGTTCACCGGCGAACCCGGTGTGGCCATGGTGACCCGCGGACCCGGAGCCGCCAATGCGTTCGTCGCGATCCACGCCGCCTGGCAGGACGCCACCCCCATGGTCCTGTTCGTGGGCCTGATCCCCGTCGCGGACCGAGAGCGCGAGTCCTTCCAGGAATTCGACCCCAAAGCGTGGTTCGGCACCCAGGCCAAGCGCGTCCTTGTCCTCGACGAAGCCTCCCGGGCCTCTGAGGTGGTGGCCGAAGCATTCTTCGCCGCCAAGTCAGGGCGCCCCGGTCCCGTGATCGTCGGCCTGCCGGAAGACGTCATCACCCACGAGTTCACCGGTGGCCTGCACGCGCCCATCGCCGTGGCTGAAGGGGCAGTGTCCCTGGCTGAGCTGGACCTGGTCCGCACCGCGCTGGCCCGCGCAGAGAAGCCCGCCCTGTTCATCGGCGGCCAACGCTGGACCCCCACCGCCGCAGCAGCAATCACCACCTTCGCCGAAGCCAACGGCATCCCGGTCATCCAGGACTGGCGCGCCTCGGACCGCATCCCGTTCAATTCCGAGGTGTTCGTCGGTGCCCTGGGCTACGGCCGCACCGCGGAGACCGCCCGGATATTCGCCGAGGCCGACGTGCTGCTGGCCATCGGCGCGGTGCCCACAGACGTTCCGACCGACGGCTACACCCTGCGGCAGTCACTGGACGCAACGAACATCGTCGTCAACATCGACAGTTCCCTGCGGGGACGCTCAGGCGCCGTGACGGCCCACATCCTGGCCAGCCCGGTGGCCTTCGCCGCCGCCGTCAAGAATCTGCGCCTGGGCAAGGCTGCACACTGGGACTCCTGGCGCGCCGCCGGCCGGGCCGCGCAGGCTGCGTTCAGCGAACTGCCGGACGTGGCGTCTCTTCCGGCAACCCGTGAAGGCACCGGCCACATGAGCGCCGTGGTGTCCGAGCTGGTCCGGCGCCTGCCTCAGGACGCTGTATACAGCTTCGGCGCCGGCAACCACTGCGCCTGGGCACAGCGGTACCTGCCCACGAACGTGTTCCCGTCGCAGCTGAGCATGCGCAACGGTTCCATGGGCTACAGCGTGCCGGCGGCAGCGGCCGCGTCACTGCAGAGCCCGGATCGCCTGGCCGTGGCCATCGCCGGCGACGGGGAATTCCTGATGAACGGCCAGGAGTTCGCCACGGCAGTGCAGTACGGCGCCGCGATGCTCATCATCGTGATGGACAACGGCCAGTACGGCACCATTCGGGACCACCAGGAGCACCATTTCCCGGGCCGCGTCAGCGGCACGCAGCTGGCCAACCCCGACTTCGCGGCCTACGCCCGCGCCTTCGGCGGGCACGGCGAAACCGTGACCAGCGACGACCAGGCCGCGATCGCCGTCGAACGTTCCCTTAAAGCTGTCCAGGACCAGCGCATCCCGGCCATCATCCACGTCATCACCGACCCCGCGATCGCCCTCCCCTAACCGATCCAACCCGACTGAAGGAGCACATCATGAGCCTCTATGCCGTCACCAACCCGGCCACCGGGGAGACCGTCAAGGCCTACCCCACCGCCACCGATGAGCAGATCCACGCCGCAGTAACCACCGCCAACGCCGCCTTCAAGGCCTGGAACCGCACGGCGCTGGCGGACCGGGTGAAGCTGCTGGGCCGCGTGGCCGAGCTGTACACCGAGCGCTGCGACGAGCTTGCCGGCATTGTCACCCGGGAGATGGGCAAACCCGTCTTCCAGGCGCAGATCGAGGTGGACATCGTGGCGTCCATCTACCGGTACTACGCCGAGAACGGCCCGGCCTTCCTCGAGGACGAGGAGCTGGAGGTCGCGGCTGGCGGCACGGCAATTGTCCGCAAGGACGGCCTGGGCGTACTGCTGGGGATCATGCCGTGGAACTTCCCGTACTACCAGGTGGCCCGGTTCGCCGCGCCCAACCTGATGAACGGCAACACCATCCTGCTCAAGCACGCCCCGCAATGCCCGGAATCCGCGCTGGCCATGGAGCAGATCTTCCGCGACGCCGGCGCGCCCGAAGGCGCCTATGTCAACGTCTTCGCCACGAACGGTCAGGTGGCGGACATCATCGCCGACCCCCGCGTGCAGGGCGTGTCCCTGACGGGTTCGGAGCGCGCAGGGTCCGCCGTGGCGGAGATCGCCGGCCGGAACCTCAAGAAGGTGGTGCTCGAACTCGGCGGCTCGGACCCGTTCCTGGTGCTGGACTCCGCGGACCTGGACCGGGCGGCAACGCACGCCCTGTTCGGCCGCTTTGGCAACACCGGCCAGGCCTGCAATGCGGCCAAACGGATCATCGTGGCGGACGCGGTGTACGACCGGTTCGTGGAGAAGTTCGTGGGTGCCGTGGCCTCCGTGAAGGTGGGTGACCCCACCGAGGCGGACACGTTTATAGGGCCACTGGCCTCCGCAGCCGCTTTGGACGGGCTGGCGGAGCAGGTGGACGACGCCGTCGCGAAGGGCGCCACGGTGCTCACCGGCGGTGGGCGGCTGGAGCAGCCGGGATCCTGGTTCCAACCTACGGTCCTGGCCGGCGTCACCGAGGACATGCGTGCCTTCTCAGAGGAGCTGTTTGGGCCGGTGGCAGTGCTGTACCGGGTGTCCTCGGAGGATGAGGCCGTGGAGCTGGCCAACAACTCCGTCTACGGGCTGGGCGCCGTGATCCAGTCAACCGACCCGGAGAAGGCCGCGGAGATCGCCGACCGGCTGGATGCCGGCATGGTGTACATCAACGAAGCCCCCGGCACCGCTGCCGAGCTGCCCTTCGGCGGCATCAAGCGCTCCGGCGTGGGCCGCGAACTGGGCAAATACGGCATGGATGAGTTCGTGAACCGGAAGCTAATCCGTACCGCGAAGTAGGCGGCGGGAATCCCCGATGAAAAAGCGGCAGAACCACAACGCACGGCCCCAGACACCCACCCCCACTCCGAAGGGACCCCACATGACCGCCCTCCCCTCCGACAAGTTCCGGTCCTACGACTTCAGCCACCTTTGCCTTGGTGATCTCATCGAGGCACGGCAGAACCACAAAGTTCACCACCGGGGCCACATCGAAGAAGCCCACCCGGAATTGGGAGTGTTCTGGATTCAGGACACCGTCACCGGCACCCGACGGCTGATCGATTTCGATTCATTCGAGATCTTTTTTGGACGTCATACGGAAGCCGCCCCGGCCACTGTGTAATCCGATCTGAAATACCCACATATACGTGAGGCGCCCCCAGAGCTCTGGGGGCGCCTCACGTTGTTGCTTCAAAGTGCGACTAATCCGGGGTTGCTGCTCCCGCAACGGCAGCGCTGAATACCTTGCCGAGGATGGCGGCACCCTTGCGGATGTCGTCCAGGGACGGCAGGCAGAAGGACATCCGCAGTTCGCTGTGGCCGCTGCCGTTCGTGTAGAAAGCGGTGCCTGGGACGTACACCACGCCGTGTTCGATGCAGTCGTAGACGAGCGCTTCGGTGTCGATCCCGGCCGGGACCTTCACCCAAAGGTAGAAGCCGCCGGTAGGCCGGTTCCAAGTGGTGCCGGCGGGCATGACCATAGAGAGTGTTTCCACCAGGGCAGTGAACTTCTCCCGGTAGATGGCCCGGTATTCGGCCAGCTTGTCTTCCCAGGCGGGATCGTCCAGGTAAGCGCTGATGAGCTGCTGCGAGTACACCGAGGGGTTGAGCTGCGAGGTTTCGCTTGCATTGAGCAGGTGGCCGTACAGCGACGCCGGCGGCAGGACCCAGCCCACGCGCAGGCCAGGCGCAATCATCTTGGAGAACGAGCCAAAGTACAGCGTGATGTCCTCGAAACCGGGCTGGATGGCAGGCATGGTTTCCCCGTCGAAACCCAAAAGCCCGTAGGGGTTGTCCTCGAAGATCAGCAGGTCGTTGCTGCGGCACAGCTCGCCGACCTGCCTGCGGCGTTCGGCGGAGAGGTTCACGCCGCCGGGGTTCTGGAAGTTGGGAATGGTGTACAGGCCCCGTGCGGTCTTGCCCGCGGCACGGACTTCGCCGATGAGCCGTTCGAGTTCCGCCGGGATCAGGCCGTCGGCGTCCATGGGGACGTGGACAATGTCGGCCTCATAGCTGGTGAACACGGCCATGCCGCCGGCGTAGGACGGGGCCTCCGCGAAGATCACGTCGCCTGGGTTGACGAGGACGCGGGCGGCGACGTCCAAGGCCTGCTGGCTACCGGAGGTCACGATGACCCGGTCCGGACCGGCCGTGATGCCCTCGAGTTTCATGAGTTCGGAAATGTGGGCACGGAGCTCAGGAATGCCGTCGCTGGCGCCGTACTGGAAGGAGCGTTCGCCGCTGTCGAGCAGGATCCGCTGGGCGTCAGCAGCGATCCGGTCGAAGGGTAGGGCACCGAGGTAAGGGGCGCCGTTGGCGAAGGAGATCATGCCGGGACGCTGGGCAGCCCTGAACACTTTGCGGACTTCCGAGGGTCGTGCGGCGAGGGTGCGCTGTGCGAGGTGCTGCTGCCGGGCGGGGACGCTGATGTCACCGGACGAGTTGGCAAATCCTGCGGAAATTTCCACTGATACGGACATGAGATACCTTTCGGTCGCGAGTATCCTTCCAGTGTTGCGCCGCCCCGCTGATGCTGTCTAAGACCAAAGTCCGGGGATGGGCATACCGAGACGGCATAAGGTTACTCTCCCCGCGGCAGCCGAACTGGAGCAAGTCGCACCCTGCCAGCGCCGTCGTTGCGCGTCACCCGAGGCGACCGTAGCTTGGGCGCGCCGCCGTTCTTCTGAACCACCAGAAACCACTTCGCTGTTAGTCATTCTGATCCCCATCATCGCTGGGCGGGTCTTCCACGCAACCAGGGCGCTCCGCGCCGGACTCGATTCAAGGTTTCGTTCGGCGCTCCTCCGTCGCTTATTTCCTCTCGAAACTCTGAACCGCTCCCGGTCCCCCAAGTTGCACTCCGGACCCTCAAACCCAGCGGTGACTCCGTGTATCAGAACGACCCACAAATCTGACAGACACACCGGTGCCCGCAACGGCCGACTACTTCGTCCACGACGCCAGTGCCGCCAGCGTGCTCATCGCTGTGTTCAGCGGAATGAGCGTCGATGACGTCAACCAAAGCCTGGACCGCTCCGGAAGAAGAGTCCGGATCCCACACACCTGCAACCGAATAGGCGACCGCGGCGCCAGGCCCAGACCGCGAACAGCGTCAGGGGACGCGTCGAGGATGAATGTCCACACATTAAAGCAAAAACCCCTCTGACGAGGGGTTATGCGTGCCCGAGGTGGGACTCGAACCGTATTCCCGCCCTTGTGAAAACTGGGAACCGTGAAATCATGCGGAATCCGGCCCGACCCGACCCATGTACGGCGCAGTCCGAAGCTATAAGTGTGGACATTGTCCACACCCCAATTTCGCCACCAAAGATCTCCACCCAAACGGCTGCACCCCGCATGGACAGCGTGCGGCGCTCCTTTGCCATGAAACACACTTGATCCTGAGCGGGACTTCGGACCAGCCAGATCGAATCCGAGCTACAGGCTCACTCGGCTCCGATTTTCTGTTTCATCTCTTCGGGATCCCCTGTTCACCCTGTTCTTCGGCCGGGTCGCTGACCTCTTCGGCCGCAAACGCCTCTTCATCTCCGGCATGGCGCTGCTCGGGATCGGTTCCCTTCTCGGCGGCCTCGCCACCGATCCCGGGCTGTCGGCGGCACGTGTCGCCCAGGGCCTGGCCACCGCCGCTGTGACCCCGGCCGCCTTGTCCCTGCTCACGACGTCCTTCCCCGAAGGACCGCTGCGGGACAAGGCCCTGGGCCTGAACGGCTCTCTCATGGCCGCCGGATTCACCACCGGCGCGATCCTCGGCGGCCTCCTGACGGACCTGCTCTCCTGGCGGTGGGCGTTCTTCATCAACACCGCCGTCGCGGCCTTCGTTCTGATCCTGGCGCCGAAACTCCTGACCGAATCCGCCCGCGGGAACAGGACAAAGCTCGATGTCCCCGGCGCAGTCAGCGTCACCGCCGCCCTGCTCGCCCTCGTCTTCGGCCTGACCACGGCCAGCGAAAGGGGGCGGGCCGACCTGCTGGCCTGGGGCTCCCTGACCGCCGGCGCGGCACTGTTCATCGTGTTCTACTTCATCGAAAAGAGCACCGCACACGCCCTCGTCCCCGTGACCATCCTGCGCCCGAACAACATCGCCTGGGGCAACATCGCCGGGATCCTCGCGTTCGCCGCCGAACCTCCCTGGTCTTCGTCCTCACCCTCTTCCTCCAGCAGGTCCTCGGCTACACCCCGCTCGGGGTGGGGCTGGCCTTCGCCGTGCTCGGCGCCGGCACCCCCGTCGGCGGCCTGGCCGCGCCAAAGCTCATCGGCAGGCTCGGCAACAAAAACACCATCATCCTCGGCCTCACCATCCAGGCCGCCGCCACCGGATCCCTGCTCTTCATCAACACCAGCCGGGCCTCCCTGATCATCGTGCTGATCGGAACCTTCATCGGCGGCGTCGCCAACCTCGCCGCCATCGTCGGTTTCATGGTCACCGCCACCACCGGGCTGCCGGACACCGAACAAGGCCTCGCCACCGGGCTGACAACCATGAGCCAGCAGATAGGCATCACCATGGGCATCCCCGTCATGAGCACCATCATCGCCGCATCCCTACTCCACGGTAACGGTAACGCCCCGCAGCAGGTCCTGGACGCCGTATTACCGGCCATCAGCATCAACGCCGGCCTCTGCCTCGCTACAGCAGTGCTCGTCGGGCTCTGTCTGCAGATGCGTTCTGCACTCCCGACAGAAGCAAGCTAGCCCAGCAGTCCTTCTCCAAGGGCTCATGCCCGGCTGTCGGCCGTGCGGGGAAGGAAACGTCTTTGGCGCTAGGCTTCGGTCCATGATTATCTGGCTCAACGGCACTCACGGGGCGGGAAAAACAACGACGAGCGCGCTCGTGCAGCAGTTGCTCCCCGGCTCCCGCGTCTTCGACGCTGAAAAACTCGGTGAGGTACTCATGGACATAAAGCCCGGACTTCCGGCGACGGATAACTTCCAGCACTGGGACCCGTGGCGGACGCTCGTCGTCGAAACCGCCAGGCGGGTGCTCGAGTACACCGGCGGCACACTCGTGATGCCGATGACTGTCCTAGTGGAGAGCTACTGGCGGGAGATCAGCGAGGGGTTGAGCGCCCACGGCATACCGATCCAGCATTTTGTGCTCCACGCCGACCAGGCCACACTCCGCGACCGTATACAGAACGATACGGACCTCGGCCCGTCGACGTTCCGCTTCGCGTACCTGGAACCGTACGCCGAAGCGGCCCATGCTTGGCTCCACAATGAAGCCGAGGTCATCGACACCACTCACATCACCGCGAACCAAGCCGCGCAGCAGATCGCGGATGCAGTCCTTAGCCACCAACGGCACACAACATCCGACATCGTGGCCGCCAAAGGTCAGCGTTCGGACACCCGTCTGTCGAAAACTAGTCTTTAGCCGTGAAAGACGAGGAAATACTCAGCGGAGGCAACGCCAGCGGCGTCGTTGTGCGTGTGGGGTCAACAGTCAGCAAGCCGTGGACCGATGCAACCCCTAATGTCCTGGCGTTCATGACCGCAGTGCGCGAGGCGGGGGTCGATGTCCCCGCTGCCCTCGGCCAAGATGCCCAGGGCAGGCAGGTCACCGAGTTCATGCCGGGGCGGCTTGCGCTCGATTCGGATCCGCTCACGCATTCGGAACTCGGCAGGGTCGGAGCGATGGTGCGAGCTATTCACAACGCGAGCGAAGCGTTCACGCCCGACCCTGGCGCGGTGTGGATCACGGCGATTCCCAGCCCCGGCGAAGAGCTAATCTGCCACAATGACCTTGCCCCGTGGAACCTCATCATCGGTGAACGATGGGCCTTTATCGACTGGGACGCTGCCGCGCCGAGCACCCGACTTTGGGATCTCGCCTACGCCGCCCAAGCCTTCACGCTCTCCAACACCCAGAAGGCTCCCAAAGAAGCGGCACAGAATCTCGCAGCCTTCGTGGATGGCTATGCAGCAGACCCTGGCCTGCGTGCCGGCCTCCCCGCCGCAATGCATCGCCGGGCCGCAGCCATGTACGACCTCCTAAGCTCTTCTCACGAAGCAGGTCAGGAACCATGGGGCACCATGTATGCCAATGGGCACGGCGACCACTGGAGAGCCGCTACTCAATACGCGAGACAGCACCAACGCATCTGGGTCGAAGCGCTCCTCCCATCGACACGTTAACGGATCGGCTTACGATCACCAAGGGCGACATTTAGCGCTGCAAGATTCCCGCCACTTATCGCTGCGATTCACACTTTTTGCCCCTAAAATCCCGAATTTCCGGGGTCGTGCCCGGGTCTTATCAAGCTAGCCTTTGTGAGATTGTGCGGGCAGTTAGCCCAACAGCACTGAAGCGAGTGTGGGATCCGCCGTGAACAGACGGCGAAGACAACGTGAACTGCGCCATGTGAGAGGGAACCCGCGTACCCGGCACCGTAGGGTCTCGGTCATGATCACACCCAATCATCGTTTCCGCAGAGCTTCCATCACCGCCGTGGCGGTGGCGTTGCCGATTACATTCCTTGCCCCTGTTGGCGCGTCCACAGCGGCGCCGGGCACCTCACACCAGGCTGCGGCCGTCGCCCCTGACCCGTCCGCCAAGCTCGATCTGGGCGCTCCCGGCCTCCCGGAGTCCAGCACTGTCACCACCCTGGCCCCCGGCCTGACTCGAACGTCCATCACCCGGGGAACCCCAAACCAGGACTTCTTCTGGACCGCTGAGGTTGCCGTTCCATCCACTTCCCCGGATCCGGACGCGCCGGCATCAGCGCTGTCCACCCAGGCAAAAGCCCAAGAAGTCGCCGACAAGCTCACCGCCGCAGGTGTCGTTGCACGGGTTGAGCACGTCCAGTCACCGCAGCTGGCCGACGCCGGCGGGGATCTCGGCTACCGCGTGCGTGCCGGCCACTTCACGGCCAAAACCGACGGCGCCGCCACTGTGGCCCAGATCCAGGCGACGGGCTACAAATCCTCAGTGATCTACACCGGCTGGGACGGCGATGAAGGCTCCAGCGAGAACGACCGTGGGCCCTGGAAGCTGGAGGTCCTCACCATTGACCCCAAGGAATTCCGCGGCGACCTTACGTCCTCCTTCGGCCCCAACCTCGAAGACCGGGAAAAGACCAGCCAGCTAGCGGCCGCCTCGGGCGCTCTTGCAGCGACCAACGGCGGCTACTTCGTCATGGACCCCGCCGCCGGAGCCCCGGGCGATCCGGCGGGCGCCGCGGTGCACGACGGCAAGGTCCTCAGCGAACCCATCGGGGACCGGCCCTCCCTCATCATCGGCGCCAAGAACGAGACCTCCATCCAGCGGCTGCACTGGCACGGCACAGTCACAGCCCCCGGCAACACGGCAGAGCTCGCCCTGGACGGTTTGAACCGCGTGCCGGGCCTCATCCGCAACTGCGGCGGCACCGACGACACTCCGACGAACCTGCCGCTGCACGACTTCACCTGCACCGACGCAAACGAGATCGTCGCCTTCACCGCGGAGTTCGGCGCTAAAACGCCGTCCGGTCCCGGACTCGAAGCCGTCCTCGACGCCCATGGCACGGTCACCGCCCTCAACAACACCCGGGGCGCCGCTGTCCCGGCCGGAGGCCACACACTGCAAGCCACCGGAGCGGAGGTCGACAAGCTCTCAGCCCTGGCTAGGCCCGGCTCCAAGCTGACGGTCAACACGGCTCTGCTCAACGAAGGCGGGAAACCCCTCAAGACCAGCGCCACCACCGACGTGGTCAACGGCGGACCGACGCTGGTCCAAAACGGAGAGCTCAACGTGACCGCCAAGCGCGACGGCATGGTCCGCACCGGAGACGGTAACTCCTTCTTCTACGGGTGGGTGCACAAGCGGAATCCGCGCACCATTGCAGGCGTTGACGCCCAGGGACGTACCCTCCTGGTCACCGCCGACGGCCGCCAGACGACGTCTCTCGGACTGAGCATCAAAGAATCCGCCGACGTCGCCCGCTCGCTGGGCATGGTCAACGCGATCAACCTGGACGGCGGCGGATCAACAACGATGGTCCAGAGCGGCCAGGTCGTAAACTCCCCGTCCGACGCGGCCGGTGAACGCCCGGTCGGCGACGCACTCCTCGTCTTGCCCGGCCGCAAGCCGTAGACCGACACAGGCCAAAACGCGTACCCATCACAAAACCTTGGAGAACCATGAAGTCACCAAGGACGGCCGCGAAGTGGTCACCCACGACCGCAAGATCAGCGCCCAGAAGTGCCGGCTGTCCAAGCGGGACACCCTTACCCCCGTGCATCTGCGCTGGCAACAAGCTGACCAATAGCCAGGCCGCTGGAAGCCCCTTCCCCTTCACTGGGCAGGGGCTTCCTTGTATCTGGGCGGAGAAGCCTCGGGACGCGGGCAGCTACTGTCTTAGCCGGTCCTTGACGGCGTGTTCGACCAGGATCGGAACATAGTCACGGACCCTGCCGGTGTCCAACGTTCGGTGTTCCTGCTCGACGAGGTCTTCGATGTGTTGCCGCGGCACCGCCGGATACTTTTCGGCGAGCCGGTCCACGACATGATCAAGTGCCCGCAATTCTTCGATGACTCCCATTGGGAGAGTTTCGGGCCGGCCATTCCCGGATACAAGACTGGATTTTTTTGCCGGGCGGGGTTAGCGGCCTACACCTGCCCATCATCCTGCGGACATCAGCAGGCGATGAAGGTCCCGCTGTCGCGGGGCCTTCATCCATGATCTGCAGTCGCGCCTCCTCCTCCGGCCGGCGGGATCGACATATCGTGCCGTTCGGTGAGCGTATTTGGAGGGCGACTGCTGGCAGGCCCGGTCGAACAGAGTCCGCGGCTGAAGGTCAGTCGCCGACGGCTATCCGGCCGCGGCGCACGATCAGCGGGTCGGGGTCGTGGACCACTGCGGTGTTTTTGCCGTCGTAGTCGAACTGGTTGAGGAAGTAGCGCATGGCGTTGATCCGTCCGCGCTTTTTGTCGTTGGATTTGATGGTGATCCAGGGTGCGTGGTCCGTGTCGGTGCGGAGGAAGGTTTGTTCCTTCGCGTCCGTGTATGCCTCCCACCGGTCCAGGGAGGCAAGGTCGACGGGCGAGAGTTTCCAGCGCCGGACGGGGTCGATCTGGCGGATGGCGAAGCGGGTGCGCTGCTCGTGGCGGGTCACGGAGAACCAGAACTTGTTCAGGTGGATCCCGGAGTCCACCAGCATCTGCTCGAACAGGGGTGCCTGCCCCATGAAGGTTTCGTATTCCTTTTCGGTGCAGAATCCCATGACGCGTTCGACGTTGGCACGGTTGTACCAGGACCGGTCGAACATCACGATTTCACCGGCCGTGGGCAGGTGCTGGATGTAGCGCTGGAAGTACCACTGGCCCTGTTCACGGTCAGAGGGTTTACCGAGGGCGACTGTCCGGGCGGAGCGGGGATCGAGGTGCTCGGTGAAGCGCTTGATCGTGCCGCCTTTGCCGGCCGCGTCGCGGCCCTCGAAGACGATCACGTTTTTGAGGCCGTGGTCCTGGCCCCAGTACTGGAATTTGAGCAGTTCGATCTGCAGGAGGTATTTCTCGGCCTCGTATGCCTCGCGGGTCATCCGGTCGTCGTAGGGGTAGTCCTCCCGCCATGTCTCAACGGCGGAGCCACCGGGGTCGATCAGCTCCGGGTCCTCGCCTTGTCCGCCGCGGACGTTGTATCCCAGCTCGACGAGGCGGTCAATGGCGTGCCGAAGGTTGTCCCTGACCCACCACTGGTCCTCAGGGGTCCACGGTCTGTCTGCCTCCACCATCCGGGCCTCCTTATGGCGCCTCGAAATGTCGCCCGCAGTCTAACAGGACCAGAGGCATGCCAGGCAGGTCAATTCGGCCCGGCATGCCCGCCCAACCTAGGCCAGGCCACGGTCAGATCCACCGTGGTGGCGCCGCTGGCGCTGTTTTTCACGGATTCGATTCCTTTGAGGGCGGCGGCTTTGGTTTTGCAGGCCTCGCCGGTGGCGATGACTTCACCATTGCCGGCCTTGAGACGGAACCGGAACGCGCCGGCCTTGTCTTTGTACAATTCGAATTTGCCTGCCATTTGCTCGTCCTTCTGCTGCGGGCGAGATCGGTCCTGCCAGGTAAACTGCTCCAACGTCGACCATCCTCACCAGACAGGCTCAACAAGGGGCGACCAGACCCTGCGTGGATGACCCGAGGCCGGTACCCGTCATCTCCGCACAACTTAGGGTCCGGGCAGCGTGGCCTCGTCCGCCCGGGACAGAATGGCACGGCGCCAATCCACCTCCCCCAGTTGCCCGGGGCTGCCCTGCCCGCCCCGCCACGGACGCTCGTTGACTTTTTCGCGACGCTGCGGCCCTTTACCCGGATGCGTCCGCCCGCTAGTGACCCGGGCAAACGGCACTGGCCCCGCCACACGGTCCGGCCCTAGAATCGGTGCACAACCGGGACACGAGGGGCGCCCTGCCCCGGCCTTTGCCATAGCGCCCGGCAAGGACAGGCACTAATGACGAACATCCCTGCGGCCACCACCGCCCGCCGCACGGCCCTGAGGGCCTGAGCATCATGGCATCCCCGGACAGCACCGAAACGGAGCGTAAGTACGACACGGGCCACACCGCGCGGGTCCCGGTCTTCGCGGACATTGCCGGCGTCGAACAGGCCGGAGAGCCCGCGGAGACGTTCCTGGAGGCCGTCTACTATGACACCGCCGGGCTGGACCTCGCAGCCCGGGGCATTACGCTGCGCCGCCGCACCGGCGGCAGCGACCAGGGCTGGCACCTGAAACTGCCCATCGGGCCGGACAGCCGGCGGGAACTCCAGGCACCCCTCGGCCAGCCAGACCACGTCCCGGCCGAACTGCTCGACCACCTCGCCGTCTTCATCCGCGGCCAGAAACTCTCGCCCGTGGCCCGCCTCTCGACCCGGCGAAGCACTTACCGGCTGCACGGGTCCGGCGGGGAACACCTCGCCGACTTCACCGATGACCGCGTCCACGCCGTCCCCTTGCGTAACCTGGGTCCGGAAACGCACTGGCGCGAATGGGAACTCGAACTCGTCCACGCCACTCCGGAACTCTTCACCGCCGCGCAGCCGGCACTGGAGGCTGCCGGGGCCGCACCGTCAGCCCATACCGCCAAACTCGCCCGTGCCCTCGGCCAGTCATGGCCCGCACCCCGCGCCGCCGGACCCCGGCCGGAACGGAAGAAGGGACCCGTCCGCGACGTCGCGACCACCTATGTGGGCGCGCAGATCAACGAACTCCTCACCCATGATGCCGGAGTACGGCAGGGCGTCCCGGACTCTGTCCACCAGATGCGCTCCGCCGCCCGCCGGATCCGGTCCGTGCTGCGGACCTACCGGCCCCTGTTTACCAAGGGCGCCGTCGTCGGGCTGGAAAGGGAACTGCAGCGGCTCGGACGGATCCTGGGCCGTCCCCGGGACGCCGAGGTCATGCGTGAGCGGATCCTCGCGAACCTGCACGCCCTGCCCGAAGCGCAGGCTTCCGGCCCCGCACTGGGACAGATCGAACACGAACTCGGCACCCTGTACAACACCGGCTACCAGCGCGCCCTCGCAACGCTGAACACGCCGCGCTATTACCGGATCCTGACCGCTCTGGAACGCTTCCGCGACGACCCGCCCGTGAAGTCAAAGGCCTCCAAGCCAGCCCACAAGACCAGCGCACGGCTGGTGAACAAGGCCGCCCGCCGCCTGGACCGGGCCCACCGGGCCGCCAAAAAGACAACCGGGACCGCCAGTTACGAGGCCACGCTTCACCAGGTCCGCAAAGACGCCAAACGGCTCCGGCACGCCGCAGAGTCCGTCACCGCCATCCACGGGAAACGGGCACGTGTCCTGGAAAAGGGCAGCCACCGGATCCAAAGTGTTCTCGGCGACCACCAGGACACCGTGGTTGCCCGCGAACTCCTGCACCGGCTCGCCGCCGCCCCGGACCTGGCCGCCGGAACCGCCGCCGTCTTCACGGCCCTGATCGAAAAGGAGGCCAAAACAGCTGCGAAAACCGAGGCAACGTACCGGAAACTGCGCAAGGAGACCCGTGGCCGCCGCCTCTAGACCGACCTCCCGAGGGGCACGCCGGGAAGGCCTGTTTCCCGGAGGTGTCGCCACGGTCGTGTGATGTTCACCTGCAAGTCGGCCAACGCCAGTCGTTCGGCAGGAGGCGGCGGCTACTGTGTGGGCCATGCAAATCCTTGAAGCGGCGATCGTGATCAACGCCCGCAGTTCGACCGTTTGGGACATCATCACGGATGCCGGGAATTACCCCGTGTGGGACTCGGGGATCACCGAGATCGATGGTGAGGTCCGCAACGGCGGCACCATCCGGATCCGCACCACCAGCGGTAACCGTAAACACCGTCTGCGTGTGGAACAGATACCAGGCGAGGTCATGACCTGGACCCGCGGCCTGCCCTTGGGACTGTTCAAGTGCGTACTGACCTTCACCCTATCCTCCCAGGCCGCGATGACGCACCTACGCGTGCAGGAAGAAACCATCGGGCCGCTCTCCGTGCTCATCGGAAACACAGGTCAGGACCGGGACGACTCCTTCGCCGGCTACGTCAGGGCCGGGAAGCAACGAGCCGAACTGACCGGACAGCCCGGACTACCCTGCCGGGAGGATAAGCACCGGACGGTCCTGGATCCGGAGCAGCTCATCCGGAACGGCTCCCTCCACCACGCGCTGCAGTGCGGCGAGGACGCCGGACCGGGGACCGCCGACGATCAGGAGGGACGCTCCTGTGCTCGCCGCGAGACGGGCAAGGGCCGGTGCGACCGCACCGCTAAGCACCCGGAAAGACCAACGGTCCCCGGGTGGTCCCAGACACTGCACGATGCCCTCCTTCACTTCCGCGGCGGGGAACAAAGCCTCGACATTGCGTGCCGGGTCTAGCGACGCCGCATAGCGGGACCGCGGAGGATCCCATTCCGCCAAATAACCCGCCGGGTCCACGTACGCACACACCAAATGCGCTTCCACCGAACGGGCGAAACGAGCCGCCGCCCTGACCTGCGGCGCCGAGCACGCCCAAGGAACACCAAACACGACAGGCCCGTCCCCCCATGCCGGCTCTCCAGGGTCCAACGAGAAGTCCATCCGGTACCTCACAGTGGTTGGTCCAGGCGTTGGAGGCAAGGAAACGTGCCCCCCTCGCCCCGGCACACGTTCATGCCGTACAGGGTCCGGGCTCCCCCAATGGAAGCCCGGGCCCGATGCCTCTGGCTGCTGTCGGTGCCGGAGTTACGCGGCGTTCGGCCCGATGTCGGCGGCTTCGGCATTGGGCGCCGCCTGCAGAAGGACGATGTCCAGTTCGGCCATGTCCAGCAGCCTGCGGCCGCCGGTGACTTCATCCATGATCCAGAACAACCCGTGCCCGGGCATCCGCTCAGTGATCCGTCCCCGGTGCATTAGAGCCTCCCTGTACCGGGCCTCGATTCTATCGCCGTCCATCAGCTCACGGCAGGAAGTCACGATTCTCTTCTCAGCTACATTCATGAGCGCGTCCTTTCCGAAGCGTTCCCTTGTCACAGAGTGCACGCCCCAGGTTGCCCGGAAGTTTCCGCCACGTGATTTTTCAATGCCAGGTGTACGCCTGTCCGGCGAGCACGAGACCTTGCCGGCCCGGGCTTCGAGCAACGGCTTGTCGGCGCAGGCCTCTCCTTTGCCATGAGCAGGCTGCTGGACGCCGCTGTTTCTAGGCGATGTCATGGAAAATCCATCCCTACAAACCCGCCGTCGCCGGCTCAGGAAATCTATCCGCTTCTGCCCCGGCCAGTTCCCAAGCCACGGGCGTTGCCGAACTCCCCGCTGCTGTCGCCCCAACGCTGACGGGTTGCCGGGAAGCTGCCAGAGACCCCGTGCATCCTTGGACTCAGAGGCTAATAGGGGAACCACTCAGTTCGCCCAGGGAAAGGACAGCCCTTGTCCTGATGGTGGACCACTCTTCCGTGAGCAACGACAGCACGACGATATCCCGCCAGGACCCGTCAATCCGTTGCGAGGAACGCCTGCGGGTGCCTTCGACAGTGAATCCGAACCGCCTGAGGGACGAAATGGACCTGTGGTTTCGAGGATCGACATCGCATTCGACACGCCCTGCGCCGTGGGAAAACACCCAGTCGAGCAGGGCGATCTTCACCTCAAGGTTGGCTTTCATGCCCCAGAACGCCGGGCTGATGATGGTCCGGCCGATTTTCACGCGCTCCGTCGGAGCATGGGTCTCGGTAATGCCAGTGGTGCCGATAAAGAGCGGACCGCCGGGCAGGCCCATGTAGTGGACCGCAAAGATCCGAAGCCCCTCATGGCGCCTGCTGATGAAGCGGACCGTCTCGTCGTGCGAGAGCGGACGGCGGTGCCCGTCACCGAACCCGGTGGCCCAAATATCGTCATTGGCGAGGATATGGGCCAGCGCCTGGATGTCGCCGGCGCCGAACGGGGACAGAACGAAGCGGCCTGTGACAGTGCGTAACGTCGGCAGGGCGCGGGGCAGGCGAAGCGTCATTGTGACCTTTCCATGAGGGATCGTCCGGACAGCATCCGGGACGGGGACGAACGCCGAATGAACGCAGGGCGATTTTTCGGTGAGCAAGTCCGGGAACCGTTCTGTAACCTCTCACGCCCTCCAGACGGCGGGCCACACAGCGCTGGCCGGCTGGGCCGCATAGCTCGCGTGCTGCCCGAAAACAAGGTCTGGTCGGGCCGTTCGCGGGGTCCTACAATCGGGATGGACGCAACCGGTCAAGGCACCCCCGGACACGCCCGCGAACGGGGGGGAACCACACTACGGTCCAGCGGTGCCGGCAAGGATGCGGACAATGACAGATATTCAGGGGCTCCTCAGCTCCCTTCAGCCCGAAGACCTGGCACTTCTGCAGGAACGCGGACCGGGCCAGTTGCTGGAGCCGGACATGCTTGATGCCATTGACCGCGCCGCCGGCGGACCCGGTGAAGGCCGCGGCTACTATGTGGTCCGCGGCAGCCTGGTACCGCTGGAACGACGCCAGTACTACCTCCGCGACGACGTCGCCGCAGCCATCTTTGCCCCGTCCACGCTGGAAGGCGCCGCCGGGGCAGACGCCTGACCATCATGACCTCCACCCGGAGCCTTGAAACCAAACAAAAATACGACGCCGACCCTCCACACCGCTGGTCGCCTCCTGAACCGGCAGCCCCCACCGGCGCGCCTCCTTGACTTCGTTGCCTTGCCATCATGGACTTGTACCTTGCCGTGTGATGAAGCAGGCCGTTGGCGGCTCCAGTCATTCCCGTCCCGGAAAACTCTGGGAAACGGGACGGAGAGAAAGGCCACGGCACAATGAACAGCGGTATGAACCAAGGAACTCAGCTTGAGGCCGTACGCCCCGGCGATGTCCTGATACTCCAGCGCAGCCGCTTCCGCGTCCTATCATCGCAACACGATGCAGACCTCGTGACCTTGGAATTGGACGATGAGCCCGAACAGCCGATGATTCTCATCGGGGTGCCCTCAATGCCGGTCGTGGTCGAGGCAGGCCGTGCCGACGACTCCATGGCCGAGGACCTGTCGGCAGGTCCCGCCGCGTAGCAACGCCTACGGCGGTGAATTCCATCACGCCCGGAAGGTCTCGGCCGCCGGAAGGGATTCTCTTGTCTACTCTGAGCTAGTGGAATATTTTGAGTCGGTGGCGATGATCAGTGCGCGGACCTCGATTGTCTGGGACGTCATCACGGACACAGGGAACCTCACGGTGTGGGAGTCCGGAATAGCCGCCATCCATGGTGAGCTTCGCGACGGAGGAACCGTTCGGATCAAAACCACCGACAACGGCGGGCGAACCGTCCGCCTCCGCGTCAGGCAAATACCGGGCGAAGCCATGACACTGACCAGCGGCCCGCCACTCGGCCTGCGAAAACGGATCCGCACGTTCACCCTCGCGCCACGGGACGGGCGGACCCGCCTGACGGTGACGGAAGAATACAGCGGCCCCCTGGCCAGGCTCCTCCGAGCTTCGAACGCAGGGACTGCCCGGAACCTGGACGAATTGGTGGGCGCCGTCACGAAGCGCGCCGAGCTCCTCGACCGGAGTTTTTAGGCGGCCCGCATCCCGTCGACAGCGGGGTTCAGGCCGCCAGGCGCTGCCTGATCCACGCCGAGAACTGGTCCACCGCGATGATCAGCACCAGCACGATGATGATGTGCGTGAGCATGGCGTCGAACTGGAAGGATTTGATGGCCTGGTTGATGAGGAGTCCGATGCCGCCTGCACCCACCAGCCCCAGCACAAGCGATGACCGGACGTTGACGTCGAAGCGGTACAGCAGGAGCCCCACGAACTGGGGAACCACCATGGGCAGCGTGGCATTGGCCACCTGTTGGATCCGGCTGGCTCCGGCAGTGCGCAGCGCTTCCTGCGGGCCGTCGTCGATCTCCTCCATGGATTCCGCCCACAGCTTGCCCATCACACCGGTGTTGTGGCAGATCAGCGCCAGTACGCCGGCGAAAGGACCCAGGCCGACGGCCGTGACGAAGATCAGGGCGAAGACGATGTCCGGTACTGCCCGGAAGAAGGACAGAACGGAACGTGCTGCCTGGTAGATCATCCGGTGCGGGGTGGTGGTGTCGGCCGCCAGCACGGCCAGCAGCAGCGCGAAGGGCACTGACATGGTGGTGCCCAGCAGCCCGATCCAGAGCGTGACCAGTGTCGCGTCGAGGCCAGGTTTAACCGTCCGTTCCCAGTCGAGGTCCGGCGGGAAGGCATCGCCGACGAACGCCGCCATGCCCTTCCAGCCGTCCACGAGCAGTCCGGGCTGGAAGCCCGTCCCTTCGAAGGCGAAAAGATGGAGGACGACGACGACGGCAGTGACGCCCGCCGCCGTCACCCATCGTGTGGGCCTCTTCAGCAGCCTGGCGTCCGGGCCGCCCGAATTCCCGGTGAGGGTGTTCGGGGTCATGCGGCGAGCCTCCGGTCCGGGGCGTAGAGATCGTCCAGCTGCGCGGAACTGACATTGGCCGAGGGGAGGTCGAACGCCATGGTGCCGTTGAGCAGGCCGATCGATCGGTCCGCGTACCGCAGGGCAAGGTCCGGCTGGTGGAGGACGGCGGCCACGGCCAGCTGTTCTCTGTGGGCGAGGTCCCTCAGCAGAGCCATGACCTGTTCGGCGGCGTGTGGATCCAGGGCCGAGACCGGCTCGTCGGCCAGGACGATATCTGCGCGCTGGCACAGGGCGCGGGCAACGGCAACGCGCTGCTGCTGGCCGCCGGACAGCCGTCCCACCCGGTCCAGCGCACGGTCCGCCAGCCCTACCCGGTCCAGGCATTCCAGTGCTTCCTGCCGGATGGCAGCGGGATAGAACAGCGGACTTAGCGACCGCGTGGTGGGGACCCTGGCCAGGGCGCCGGCGCAGACGTTGTCCAGGGCTGAGCGGCGCGGGACCAGGTGGATCTTCTGGAAGATCATGGCTGTCCGCTGGGTGGCTTGCTGAAGCGCGCGGCCCTGCAGGTCGGCAAGATTCACGCCGTCGATACTGATGGATCCGGCGTCCGGCCGGGAGATGCCCATGACGCAGCGGAGGGTCGTTGATTTACCGGAGCCGTTGGCCCCCAGGAAGGCGACCAGTTCACCTTTCCTGAGGTCGAAATCGACGCCCTTGAGTACGGGTCTGCCGCCAAAAGACTTGCTCAGCCCCGTGACGCTGAGGAGTGGAGTCTGCATCAGAGGTCCTCTTCGGAGAGGTCCATGGTCTTGGCCAACTCGAACAAGGGCGCATAGGTTTCCTTGGTCACGGGCAGGAGGGGACCGGGAGGGGTCACGTCGAGGAATTCGCCTACTTTGGCGATGTCGGTTGCATCGAGGTCCAGGAAGGCGGCCTTGACTGCTTCCTTGAAGGCAGGGTCTGCGTCGCCGCGGACGGTGATGGGATCGTTCGGGATGGGGTCCGAGGTCCAGATCCTGCGGAAGTCCTCCGGGTTGAAGGTCCCGGCGGACTTGGCGGTGGCCAGGGTCTGGGAGTTGATTTCGGCCGCTTCGACTTTGCCGTTCTTGAGGGCGAGAAGGGCCTCGGGGTGGCCGCCCGTGTAGTCCATCTTGAGGTCGGCATCCGCTATGCCCGCTTCACGGAGCCCGAAACGGGGAAGTACATCCCCGGACGTGGACCCCACACTGCCCAGGGCCAGGGACTGGCCCCTGAGGCCGGCGATGTCCGTGATCGGGCTGTCTTTCGCCACCCAGATACCGGCTGTGTAGGAGCTGAGTTCCTTCCCCGCGGTGCCGAAGGAGACTAGCGGTTCCGCCCCGGCCTTCTGACTGGCGAAGACGTACCCCAGCGGACCGAACTGCCCCAGGTCCAGTTTCCCGTTGCGCATTGCCAGGACCTCGGCGGCGTAGTCCTCCACGACCTGGACTTCGACGGGGCAGCCGAGCTTCTTTTCGAGCGCCGCGGCAAGGACGTCGTAGGCAGGTTTGAGTTTGGCGGGGTCTTCATAGGGTTCAATGCCGAACCTTATTTCACCTCCGGGGCAGGTGGCGCTGGCGCTGTCCGCGCCGGAGCGGGCGTTGCCGCCGCAGGCAGTGAGTGCCAGCACAACAGCGATGGCCGCGGCGGGTCCGGTCAAGAGCTTGGTTTTCATGGGATTCCTTGGGATGCGATGGATGGAGCAGTCGGAGGTTCAGCAGGGAGGGTTCAGAAGAGCCGGGCGATGGTCCGGTGTGCCAGCCCGAAAGACAGCGTCATGCCGACGCCGGACGTCACGGAAATCACGGTCACGCCGGGTTGGACTTCTCGCTCCAGTAGCGGCCCGACGTCGCTGGAGGCGTATATGCCCTGCCACCGCTGGACAATGTCCAGCTCCGCGCCGAGTGTCCGGGCGATTTCGTCGTTGAGTATTGCCGTGACCGGTTCGTCGAGGAAGGGGGCGGCGGTGCGGTCGTAGTCGTGGGAGTCCCCGAGGATGAGGCTGCCATCCGGGCGCTGCGTGAACATCACGTTGGCGCCAATGTCCAGCAGCTCGGGGCGCGTCTCCCGTATTTGGGCCCGGAGCGCCGCCGCGGCGGGCATCTCAGTAAATGCCGGGTAGCGGAGCATGGAGGTGGCCGTCAGCACCGCCGGAGCCAAGTCCAGTCCGATCGGCCGCGTGGCGAGCGACATCTGCAGGGAGCAGCGCTCAATCCGGTGCTCGGCGGCCAGTGCGGGGAACAGGTAATCCACATCATGGCCGACACAGACGAGGACCTGCCTGCCGCGGACTTCGCCGCGGGAGGTGCTCACCGTGGCCGTCCCCTTGGCGTCCAGGCCGAACCCAACAGCTGAGGTATTCCACCGGAACTCGACGCCGGGCTGCCGCTCCAGCCAGGACGCCAGCCGAGCCGCCGTGGTCCTAGGGTCAACCCTCAGGTCGTCGCGCAGGAACGCACCGCCCACCAGCCCCGGCCAACTGGGACCGATGGTTCCTCCGTCCGGGGCGGAGGCTCCGCCGTCGGGCATTCCGGTGAGCCGCTCGCGGGTCTCTCCAGCGGACAGCAGCACCACCTGTCCGGGCTCGCGGACGGCCGCGAGTTCGTCCAGGACGGTCATCTCCGCCGCAGTTCGGGCCAGAACCACGGCACCGGACTCGACGGCCCAGAATCCCGCCAGTTCGGCGAACTCGAGCCAGTACTTCCGGGAGACCTGCGCCAGTTCGTAGAGTTCACCGGTTTGCGCAGTAATGCAGCAATGGCCGAAGTTGCGCACTGAGGCGCCCACCGCGCGGTGGTCACGCTCCAGGACGGTGACGGTCAGTCCATTGGCCACGGCGTGGGCTGCGTGGGCCAGGCCGATGATTCCCGCTCCGACGATGACGAGGTCGGCGGGAGCGCCGGGTCTTTCGCCTGTTCCGGAGGGGGGCTTGGTTTCATGCGTTTCGTTCTTCACAACGTAGACACTGGACGTCGCGGAAAGAGGAATCAAGCCAGATCGGCTGTTGTATATACAAGTTTGCTGAGTCTTAACTTTGAGCGCGGTTCATTCACCGCAAATTCACCATTTCAAGCCGAAGGGTCGGGAAAACAGCCACGGTAACTTGTATTATCAACTTGTGACTACCCAGCAGAACGCTCCCCTTCACCTTCGACTCAGCGAGGAATTCGCGCGCCGGATCTCGGACGGTTCCTGGCCTCCAGGCTTTCAGCTGCCCAGTGAAGCTGAGCTGTGCCGTGAGTTCGGAACATCCCGGGGACCCATCCGCCAGGCGCTGGCCGCACTCCGCTCCGAGGGAGTTTTGACGGGCGGCCGGGGCCGGTCCCCCATGGTCCGCGCCGCCGTTCCGTCACAATCCTTCTCCACGTTCAACTCCTTCACGGAGTGGGCCGTGGGAATCGGAAAGGTCCCCGGGCAGAAGACCCTGGAAGTAGCCCTCCGAGAACCCGCTATTGAGGCCGCCGAGCAGCTCGGCGTGCCTGCCGGAACGAAGGTGGTGGAGGTCTTGAGGGTCCGTTTCCTGGACGGGACACCGGCCATGATTGAACGCACCAGCTTCGTCCCGGAAGTGGGCCGCCTGCTCTTTGACTTCGACACGGACTCCGGCTCCATTTTCGCGTTCCTCAAGGCACATGGCGTTGACCTGCACGGCGCCCGACACACTATTGACGCCGTGGCCGCCACCGACGAAGACGCCGAGTTGCTGAACCAGGCCCCGGGCACTCCCCTGCTGCGCGAACGCCGGCTCACCTCATCAGCTGACGGGCAGCCCCTTGAATACTCCGAAGACTGCTATCTGCCGTCCCTCACCAACTTCACCATCGACAACACCGTGGACCGGCGCGCAGCCCTGGTCCGCGTCCACACAGAAAGCGCTAACGGAACCCATGATTAAGCTCGTCGTCTGCGACATGGCAGGAACCACCATCGATGAACACGGCGACGTTTACGTGGCGCTGGCCCGTGCAGTTGAAGAAACCGGCGCCGCGACCACGCCCGAGGCCGTCCAGGAATGGATGGGCGCAGACAAAGTTGAAGCCATCACCGCACTCATCGAACGCGGCGGCGGAATCTCCACCCCTGACACCGTCAGGAACGCCTTCGCCCGGTTCAAGCAACTGCTGGCTGATTCCTACGCGGCCAACCCGCCCGTGCCGCTAACCGGCGTCGAGGACGCCATCCGCGAACTGCAGGACCGCGGAATCAAGGTCGCGCTCACTACCGGCTTCTCCCGCGACGTCGCGGAGCCACTGCTTGCGGGGCTGGGCTGGACCGTAGCGGACGACGGCGGCGGCAGCGTGCGTAGTATCGGCTCCGCCAGGGGCAGCAACGCCGGCACCGGCATCGTGCTCGATGCCGTGGTCTGCGCCGACGACGTGGCCTCCGGCCGGCCCGCACCGTACATGATCCACCGGACCATGGAACTCACCGGAGTCCAGGGCGTCCACGAAGTGCTGGCCGCCGGGGACACCGCCAACGACCTGCTCGCCGCCACCCGCGCGGGCGTCACGGCGGTAGGCGTGCTGACGGGAAAGCTGGACCGTTCGGCCCTCGCGCAATATCCGCACCACCACATCCTGGACGGCGTCAGTAGCATCCCGGCTATCCTGGCCGGGACGCACACGAATTAGTCCCCGGCTGCTTCGCGGCCGCGGCGGACGATGAGCGGGTCCGGGCCGTAGACCACTGAGGCGTCTTTGTCGTCGTAGTCGAACTGATTGAGGAAGAAGCGCATGGCGTTGACCCGCGCCCTTTTCTTGTCGTTGGACTTGATCGTGATCCAGGGTGCGTGATCGGTGTCAGTACGCAGGAACGTGTCCTCCTTGGCTGTCGTGTAGTCCTCCCACCGGTCCAGTGAAGCCAGGTCCATGGGCGAAAGCTTCCAGCGCCTTACGGGGTCGATTTGGCGGATCGCGAAGCGGGTTCGCTGCTCGCGGCGGGTTACGGAGAACCAAAACTTGATCAAGTGGATTCCGGAGTCCACGAGCATCTTCTCGAACAAGGGCGCCTGCCCCATGAAGGTTTCATACTCCTCGTCCGAGCAGAAGCCCATGACCCGCTCCACGTTGGCACGGTTGTACCAGGAGCGGTCGAACATCACAATTTCGCCGGCAGTCGGCAGCTGCTGGACATAGCGCTGGAAATACCACTGGCCCTGCTCACGGTCGGAGGGTTTGCTCAGCGCTACAGTTCGGGCCGAGCGGGGATCCAGGTGCTCAGTGAAGCGCTTGATTGTTCCGCCCTTGCCGGCGGCGTCCCGTCCTTCGAAAACGATCACGACCTTGAGGCCGTGGTCCTGGCTCCAGTATTGAAACTTGAGCAGCTCGATCTGCAACCGGTACTTTTCGAGGTCGTAGTCTTCCCGTGTCATCCGTTCCTCGTAGGGGTAGTCTTCCCTCCAGGTGTCCACGGCCAGGCCCTGGGGGTCGATAAGCTCCGGGTCGTCGCTGTGGCCACCGCTGACGGTATAGCCCTGTTCGACAAGACGGTCCAGGGCTTCGCGCAGATTGTCCCGTACCCACGACTGGTCCCCCGGCGTCCATGCCCCGCCTGATTGCGTCATCTATATGCCTCCAAAGCCAACTTTTCGTGACGTCCCTGTGGCACAGCCACATCGCAGAGACGGCCAGGTGCTACACCCTGCACGCAAAGCAGCTATATCAGCGCGAAATGAACGCCCGGGGCCAGGCGTCCGCAGATGCTGGCATCCTGCTCAAATTCCTCTGGCCGTCGTCGCCAGCGGGTGTGCGCCTGCTACGCCCACGGTGCCGATTCAACGGAGTCCACAGCATAGGGTTTGGTCGCCGAGCGCTGCAGAGGACGACGCAGGCGAACCTGGTACGAACCATCGCGGAACGTGGCGCGAGGATCCAACTGAACCACCAGGAGTGGTTCTTCGCGGGCGGCGTCCACCCGCACCACCATCCCCTCCCGCCGGCCGTCCACGAGCAGCGGGGTGGCCGGCTCTACCGCGGTCTCCCTCAGACGGTTCTGAAACTCCGCCGCCGCCGCCAGAAAGAGGATTCCATGGGCGGCCCCCACGACCCGCAGCGGGATCACCGCGCCACGCGGCAGGCGTGCCGGAGGGGGCGGGGCTTGCGCCTGATATTGCTCGGCAGACGACGTTCTGGCGGCCTTCAAGGCCCGGTCGCATTCCGGGCAACGGGTCCGCACCCCTACGTCGGCCACCATGGAAACCAGCAGTCCTCTGGGTGCGTGAGCCCACTTGTCCGCCACAACCTCGCACCACGACGTGTGGTATTCGCTCCCATACTTCATCACATAGACCTGATCATCGCCGAGGAGGGGCTTCCCCTCCCGCCTGGCGGCGGGCTCGATCGGCTTGAGCACTCCGAGGTCGCTGGCTTTCGCATTGGTGGGGTGGCTTACGTTGAGGTACTTGCTCAACAACGGATTGGGTTGCCGTTTTGGTTTAGGAATTCCAGGTCCTTCCTGTGCAACGGGAGCGCGATCACGCACACTCCTCATGACCCCTTACTCAGCTTGCGTCCATTTCCCGCAAGTTACCAGCCGGAGCCATAATTTTGTAGCGATCAATGACCTGGTCGGTGCCAATCAGCCGTTCGGTTTGGTCCGCATCGGCGCGAGAGCGGAATCCGGCCCAGACACCAGCACGCGCGTTGGCCCGACCGCTGCGTAGACAGGATCTGCTTTACGCCCCGGTTAAGGTGGTGAGCCAATTTAGGCTTCCACTCTCATCCACTCGATAGCTATACAAGAGCGATGTAGCGTTTAGTTGCGAAGGCCCGCCTGTCCCCCATGGGCGGGCCTTCGTTGCATCCCACGGCCTGCCGGAGATCTTGCGCGTTACATTCGCATATAGCCTGCGTTGTCCTTGCACCAATGTTTGAGGTCCGCAATTATTTCCGCTTGAGCACAGCGGTGTGGGCCGTCACGCGGGCCGTCACGCACTAAGCTGGGCTCATAACGCACTAGTTGCTTGTCGCCCGCTGAGGAGCCCGATGAAGGACGTTACCCACCTCGTCGAAAAACTGAGCCCCGAGGAGTTGGCTGAACTCCGGGCCGCGGGACCTGAGGGGGTACTGACGCAGTCCGCACTCAAAGCCCTTGACAGGGCAGCTGGCGGCCCCGGAATGGGACACAGTTACTACGTCTCGGCCGGAACCGTCGATGGGGACGGAACGCCGGAATTCGTTCTCCACCACAGCGTTGCTGCCGTTCTTGGGACCCAGGGCTAGGATGCCCGTCCGGTCCCGGCTGGCCTCGCGGTACCGGCGCTGTTATTTCAGCGCGCAGCCCGGAAGGCTTCGACGAACAGCCGGGCACGTTCTTTGATGTACTGCTCCACCGGTACGTAGCCCTGTCCGGACCCGGTCTGACGAGTCCGGGTGACGTCCGCAATGTAGAGCCGGGACGTGTCGGAGTCCAAAACGAGACGAGGTGGCGGGAACCCTTCGGTTGCACCTTCTTCCGGCCCGGCGTCCTCCAGTTCCTGCTCCCGCGCCAGCTGCACATATGCACCTATCGCCTCCGTGAGCGGAATTCCGACGTCCTGGCCGAGCCTCAGCTCCCCGGCTCGGGTGACGGTGAAGTAGACCGGGCCATGCGGATGGTAAGTCAGGCCCTCAGCTGTCCTGTGGAAGCGGGCATCGGCGACAGGGAAGGAACCATCCGGCAGGGCGTTGAGGATCCCGGCTGCGGCATACGTTTCAAAAACTAGGTGTCCAAGGTCGCGAAAGAAGGGCGCCGCCAATTCCAGCCGACGTCTCAACTCCCCTTGGTCCGGGTCTTGCATTGCCCGATAATACGCCCGATGGTCTATGTTGTAACCACTTCGCACCTGGCAGGTCCCGTTCCCTAGAGAGTAGTGCATGGGGATCGCTCCAGGGCATCGTCTTAGAGCCGAGATTTCGCGCGTTTCCTCCATTTCCGGATATCCGGGCTCCGTCCGACCGAGTGCGCCCTGCAGGAGCGGGGTAACATTCGCCAATGCGGCGACTGATTAGCACGGAAGCGTGATGTCAGAGCCCGTTTCGGAGAAACTGGGATAGTGACAGCTCACAACGCGCAGCTAGCCCGCGCTGCCGACGCTGCCCCGCCGCGCACTCTGGTTCGGATTCTGGTGGAAACCGCCGAACGGTTCCCTGACTCCTCGGCGCTCGACGACGGGCGGACCTCGCTCAGTTATGCGGAACTGCTCCGTGAGGTAAAAGCCTACGGCCGTCGTCTGCATCAGTCCGGGATCGGCGCTGGCGACAAGGTCGGGGTGCGGATCCCTTCCGGGACTAACGAGCTGTACATAGCGATTCTCGCAACTCTCTATGTCGGTGCCGCCTACGTTCCCGTAGACGCCGACGACCCGGACGAGCGGGCACGCCTGGTCTTTGAAGAAGCCGGCGTCGCCGGCATCCTGCGTGCCGGTGAGATCATCACCTCCCCAGAGAGGGTGCGGCCCTTCCCGGCACCGCGGCAGGCGACACCGGCAGACGATGCCTGGGTGATCTTCACTTCCGGATCGACCGGCACGCCGAAAGGCGTGGCAGTCACGCACCGCTCAGCTGCGGCATTCATAGACGCCGAAGCGCGCCTGTTCCTGCCGGTCGAGCCTCTGAACAACTCCGACCGCGTCCTGGCTGGGCTGTCCGTGGCGTTCGACGCGTCCTGCGAAGAAATGTGGCTGGCCTGGCGCAACGGAGCCTGCTTGGTCCCGGCTCCCCGATCCTTGGTTCGGACCGGAATGGACCTGGGTCCGTGGCTGATCAGCAACGGCATCACCGTCGTCTCCACGGTCCCCACCCTCGCCGGACTCTGGCCGGCCGAGTCACTTGAGGCCGTCCGGCTCCTGATCTTCGGGGGTGAGGCCTGTCCGCCGGAACTCGCCGCCCGGCTGGCCGTAGACGAACGCGAAGTCTGGAACACCTACGGACCAACCGAGGCCACAGTGGTGGCCTGCGCCGCACAAATGGGAGGAACCGGTCCGGTGCGGATCGGGCTGCCCCTGGACGGCTGGGACCTGGCCGTCGTCGACCCGGCCGGTATCCCCGTAGCAGAGGGTGAGATCGGGGAACTGATCATTGGCGGTGTAGGCCTGGCAAGATACCTCGACCCTGCCAAAGACGCGGAGAAATACGCGCCCATGGACACCCTCGACTGGGACCGCGCCTACCGCAGCGGCGATCTGGTCCGCTATGAGAACGAGGGCCTGATCTTTGTCGGGCGCGCCGATGAACAGGTCAAACTCGGCGGCCGTCGGATCGAACTCGGCGAAATCGACGCAGCCCTCCAGGCCCTGCCGGGCATCCACGCCGCGGCCGCCGCAGTCCAAACCACAGCCGCAGGAAACCAGATACTCGTCGGATACATTGCACCGGCGCCGGAGACTTCCCCCGACCTGACCGAAGCGCGAAGTCTTCTCGCCGCGCGGCTGCCGGCGGCGCTCATACCCCTGCTGGCCGTCGTGGAATCCCTTCCGGTCAAGACCAGTGGCAAGGTCGACCGGAACGCGCTGCCCTGGCCTCTAGACTCCACTTTCTCCTCAGGGGACGCCGGTCCAGGCCTGGCCTTGGATGACCGGTCCGCGTGGATTGTGGAGCAATGGGCAGATATTTTGGGCGCGGCCCCGGAAGGCCTGGATGCCGACTTCTTCGCGCACGGCGGTGGCAGCCTCGCCGCGGCTCGGCTGGTCTCGGCCCTGCGCGTGCGTTACCCAACGATCACGGTCTCGGACATCTACGCCCGCCCGCGGCTCGGGGCGCTGGTGGAACTGGCACGCCTGTCTGCCCCGGACGGCGGAGGCGAAGCGGCCGCTGCATCCGACCGCACAGTGAAGCCGACCGCTATGAGGTCCCAAGTCTTCCAGCTCCTTGCCGGGATCCCGCTACAGCTACTGGTGTCCATGCGGTGGCTGACGTACCTGATGGCCATTAACAACGTACTCGGTTCGGCGGGCGTGCTACGCGCGGCCCCGGAGGTGTCGTGGTGGTGGGTGTTCGCTGCCTGGGCCGTGTTCGTCAGCCCCTGGGGACGGATGACGGTGTCCGCCGGAGCGGCGCGGCTCCTGCTGCGCGGTGTCGTCCCGGGCAGTTATCCGCGTTCCGGGAAAGTCCACCTGCGGTTGTGGCTGGCCGAACAAATCTCGGACCTGTCAGGCGCCGTCAGCCTGGCCGGAGCACCTTGGGTCCCTTACTATGCGCGTGCGCTCGGCGCGAAGATCGGCAAGGACGTGGACCTGCATTCCGTCCCGCCCGTGACCGGCATGCTGAGCCTGGGAACAGGCTGTTCGATCGAACCCGAAGTGGACCTCTCGGGCTGGTGGATCGACGGCGACCTGGTGCACATCGGACATGTCCGGGTCGGCCCGGGCGCCAGCGTGGGTTCGCGCAGTACCCTGATGCCCGGCACGCGCATAGGTGCAGGAGCTGAAATCGCCCCAGGTTCTGCGGTCCTGGGCAAGGTCCGCGCCCACCAGCGGTTCGCCGGTTCACCAGCACAACGCCTTGGCAAAGCACTCCAAGAGTGGCCAGCCCCGCCACCGGCAACCGCACGTGCCAAGCTCTGGTTCCCCGCCTACGCCCTCGCCTCTGCGATGCTGGCCACAATACCCTTCATTTCAGGAGCAGCAGGGGCACTCCTAGTGGTCCGGGCTCTTCGCGGCCAGGACTCACTCGCCTCCTCCTGGCCGGTACTGCTGTGGGCGGTCCCCGCAGCGGCGGTCATCTGGTTCGTCTCCAACATGATCCTTATCGCCGGCGTCGTCCGGCTGCTGGGCCTAGGGCTGACTCCGGGACACTACCGGGTCCGCAGTTTAACCGGATGGCGGGTCTGGGCCACCGAACGCGTGCTCGATATCGCACGGGACCTGCTTTTTCCGTTGTACGCCAGCCTCTTCACGCCCGTCTGGCTGCGGCTCCTCGGAGCCACCGTGGGCCGGAACGTGGAAGCATCCACTGTGTTGTTGTTGCCAACGATGACGACGGTCGGGGACGGGGCGTTCCTGGCCGATGACACCATGATCGCTTCCTACGAACTCGGCGGCGGATGGATGAAGATCGGGCGGGCCAAAATTGGAAAACGTGCGTTCCTGGGCAATTCCGGCATGACAGGCGCGGGGCGCAGCGTCCCTAAAAACTCCCTCGTCGCGGTCCTCTCTGCGACACCTCACAAAGCAAAGTCCGGAACTTCCTGGCTCGGCAGCCCTCCGGTCCGGCTGCGGCGGGCACGGATGGATATGGACAAAAGCCTGACCTTCAAGCCCTCATTGCGGCTGAAGATCTACCGGGCGTGCTGGGAGCTGGGCCGGGCCGTCCCGGTGATCCTGACCGCCGCCATCGCCGTGAGCGTCCTGGCCGTCCTTGACCTCCTCGCCACCCTTGACGGCTATTTGGTCGCGGCGCTCCTGGGAACCGTGGTGGTCTTGGCCGCCGGCGCGGTGGCGGCCGGCAGCTCAGTGGCGGCCAAATGGCTGCTTGTGGGACGGATCCGCCCCGGGGAACACCCGCTGTGGAGTTCGTTCATCTGGCGCAACGAGGTCGTGGACACCTTCATCGAAATGGTCACCGCGCCCTGGTTCGCGCGGGCAGCCGCGGGAACTCCTGCCCTGGTGTGGTGGCTACGGGCCCTCGGCGCCCGTATCGGCTCCGGCACCTGGTGCGAAAGTTATTGGCTTCCCGAAGCCGACCTGGTAACGCTCGGCGCGAATTCCACGGTCAACCGCGGATGCGTGGTCCAGACGCACCTCTTCCACGACCGGGTGATGAGCATCGACACCGTAACCCTCGATCCCGGGGCGACCATGGGCCCACACGGCGTCATCCTCCCGGCCGCACGGATCGGGACTGGCGGCACTGTCGGGCCCGCGTCCCTCGTCATGCGTGGGGAGACCGTCCCCGCAGGCAGCTACTGGATCGGCAACCCCGTCAGCCCCTGGACCGACCCGCCGGTTACCGCCGCGGCTGCCGCTTCTGCCCGGACAATCGGGGCGCCGTGACCGCCGACCGCCAGCCCGCGGCCAGGGCAAGAACCCGGGCACGGAACGCCACCGCAGTCCGGGCATCCACCGACTACTACACGCCCGGACACGGAAGCCGCGATTACCAGGTCTCCCGCTATGACCTGCACCTGGACTACCAAGTCACTACGAACCGCATCTTCGGCCACGCCACCATCACCGCACGGGCCTCCACAACGCTCCGGACAATCACCCTGAGCCTGGCCGGGCTACGCGTGCTAAAGCTTCAGCTGGACGGGCTGCCAGCGACAAGGTTCGTTCAACGCGGTAACCAGCTAATCCTCACACCGGACCGGCCTCTGCCCGCCGGCATCGACTTCAGCCTTGAGATCCGCTATACCGGCAGTCCGGCACCACTGCGCGGCACCTGGGGCTCAGTCGGTTGGGAAGAACTCACCGACGGTGTCATGGTGGCCGGGCAACCCACCGGCGCACCAACCTGGTTTCCCTGCAACGACCATCCGAGCCAGAAAGCCAGCTTCGGATTCACGATCACCACCGACGCCAACTATCGGGTCATCTGCAACGGCGTCCTGGTTTCCTGCCATGTCAACACCAGCCGCAAAACCTGGGTCTTTGAACAGGCAGAACCCATGGCCAGTTACCTGGCGACGGTCCAGATTGGCCGCTACGACCTCGTGCCCCTGACGTTCCACGCCCACCCCCCGGCCCACCGGGCCGCCCGCCTCGACGGGCCCAGCCCCGTCACTCAGTTCGTGGCAGCGCCACCGGGCCTGATGACCAAAGCCCGCACCGCCCTGGCGCGCCAAGGGCAGATGATGGACACCTTCCAGACCTGTTTTGGACCCTACCCGTTTAGCTCCTACACCGTTGTCATCCCCGGCGACGGACTCGATATCCCGCTCGAAGCCCAGTCTCTTTCCGTGTTCGGACCCAACCACCTTAACCAGGGCTGGGAATCCCAGCGCCTGATAGCGCACGAACTGGCCCACCAATGGTTCGGAAACTCACTGACCGCCACCACGTGGGCGGACATCTGGCTCCACGAAGGATTCGCTAGTTACGCCGAGTGGCTCTGGTCAGAGGCCTCAGGCAACGCAACTGCAGCAACACAGGCCAGAGCCGCGTGGCGCGGACTGGCCGTCAACGCCCAGGACATTCTGGTCGGCGACCCTGGCCCCGGCAGCATGTTCGATGACCGGGTGTACACTCGCGGCGCCCTTGCAGTCCACGCCTTACGCCGCGCCGCCGGTGATGGGCTGTTCTTCAGCTTCCTCAGAGCCTGGACCGAGGAACACCGCTTTGGATCCGTCACGACCACGGACCTGTTCCGCACCGCCGACCGGATCTGCGGCGCAGTCGCCGGATTCGATGCCCGCACCATACTTACACCCTGGCTGTACCGGTTGCCGTTGCCTGCCCTCTGAAGCCCGCCGGAGCCGGCCTAATCGGACTGATCCTCACCGGCCTTTCCTTGACCGCCTGTATCCGCACGGCTTCGCTCCGGTATTCAGCACACTGGTGCACAGGTTCTGGGTTGATCTTGCGGAACCACCGTGGACGGGACGGGACGGGGGCCGAAGGACCCATTTCCCGGGCATGTCAGGAACAGGGCAGGATGTTGAATTCCTCGGTGTCCAGCAAACGTCTGTCCCCGGTACGCGCTTCGCTGATCCAAAACAAATTACCCGACCGGAGGGTATCCACCACGCGGCCCCGATAGACCAGTTCGCCCCTATACCAAGCTTCAATCTCCTGGCCCACAACAAGAAGCGTGCCGGCACCGGCTCGAGGGTCGGTCACCGTCCCGGCCTCCGGTCTCGTGCAGTCAAGGCTATCCGTCACGGCTTAACAATGCCCTGGGCACATGGCCCTAATCTTTCAAGAGGGTGACCATCTGATGTCGAGGGGCATCCTGTGCCCTGGATGGTTCCGGGCCGACACAGTTGAGTCCAAAGCGAAATGCCGACGCCGCCCCGCCGCCGGTCCCAGCACATCTACCCCGTGGTGAGGCGATCTGCATTTTTCGTGATGCGCTCGAGAACGCTGACTGCAATCGCATACTCATCCGTGCCGATTCCCGCCGTAAGCTCACTGCGGGTGGATTCCATCCGCCTCGAGACCTCTAAATGCAGTTCGGAGCCGGCCTCGGCCAGGCTCAGCCGGCCATCCACCAGGACCACTAGCCTCTTTCGGACCAGCGCGGCCATGTCGCGCTCTTGCACGCCGCCTCCGCCCCCGGAATCGAGGCTTCGCAGAAGGACTTCGACGTCGGCGGGTGCGAGGGCGCCAACGCGCAACGCAGTGAGCACCTGCCATTGCCTCCGCGTCAGGGACAGACTGGCGAGCGTGGCATCGAGCAGCTTCTCCAGCAAGGAATCCAACCGCTTGACCCAGTATCCGATCGGTCTGTTCACCATGCCACTATGCACAGGCTCCAGGGTCGGTGCATAGCCCGCCAAGATTGGCTGCGGCTCACCGCCGCCATGCTCCAGCGTCGAAAGAACCATGCGTAGCGCTAGTCCTCGACGGAGCGGAGGATCCAGGCGGTCCTCCCGGGCACTGTGAAGTTACTTCCCGCCGGAATTCTTGCCGGCGCCGGGCCGTCCCAGCTTGTCAGGGCGACCTCCCACTCGGCGGGGAAATAATCCCCTGGTGTTTGGTGTGGCGCGTCGTTCGGTGATGCGTTGAAGATGATGAGGAAATCGTTTTCGGGTTCATTCCGGCGCGTTCGCACGCCCTTGCCGCTTAGGTAACAGGCGAGGGACTTTTCCCAGGTCTGGGTCCATTGGTTTCCCGTTCTGGGTGTTCCGTCGGCGTTGAGCCACTGGATGTCGGGCAGCCTGAGGCCCTCTGCGGGGGCCACCGGTCTGCCGTCGAAGTAGGTGCGGCGCCGAAAGACGGGGTAGTCCCGGCGGAGCCCGGCAACGCGCGCCGTGAACGCGATCATGTCCTGATCCGCGGAAGCCCAGTTGATCCAGGAGATCTCGTTGTCCTGGCAGTATGCGTTGTTGTTCCCGCCTTGGGTGTGGCCCAGTTCGTCGCCGTGGCGCAGCATGGGGACTCCCTGGGCGAGGACGCAGGTGATAATCAGGTTGCGCATTTGGCGTGCCCGGAGGGCGGCGATGTCCGGGTCTGTGGTGGGTCCTTCGGTGCCGCAGTTCCAGGAGCGGTTGTTGGACTCGCCATCGCGGTCGTTCTCGCCGTTCGCGCTGTTGTGTTTATGGTCGTAGGAGACGAGGTCCCGCAGTGTGAAGCCGTCGTGGGAGGTGACGAAGTTCACGGACGCGCTTGGTTGCCGCCCGTCGTCCTGGTACAGGTCGGCGGAGCCTGTGAGGCGGTTCGCGAGTTCGGCGGTGAAACCCGGTGTCCCGCGCCAGAAGTCGCGGACGACGTCACGGAATTTGCCGTTCCATTCCACCCATCGCGGAGGGAAGTTGCCCAGCTGGTAGCCTCCGGGGCCAAGGTCCCACGGTTCGGCGATGAGCTTCACGCCGTCCAGCACCGGGTCGGAGTCGATCAGTTCGAAGAACGCGGACAGCATGTCGACCCGGTCCGAGGCGCGCGCCAGCGCAGGGGCCAGATCGAACCGGAATCCGTCGACGTGCATCTCCTCCACCCAATAGTGGAGGGAGTCCATCACCATGCGCAGGACCGTGGGTGAGCCCACGTTCAGGGTGTTGGAGGTGCCCGTGTAGTCCTCGTAGGTGGCTTCGTCGCCGGGGACCAGATGGTAGTAGGCGCTGTTGTCGATACCTCGGAAGCACAGGTTGGGCCCGTCGGCTCCGCCTTCGCCGGAGTGGTTGTAGACGACGTCGAGTATCACCTCGATGCCTGCATGGTGGAGGGCCTTGACCATGTCTTTGAATTCGGTGACCTGGCTGCCGGGCGTCAACCTCGTCCTGGTCCCGGGGAGGGCCTGGCCCGCCGCGTATGCCATGGCGTAGGCGTTGTGGGGTGCGAAATAGCCGATGGGGTTGTAGCCCCAGTAGTTCGTTCTCCCATTGCTCGGTTCGTCGTTGACGAACTGTTGGACCGGGAGGAGTTCCACAGCGGTCACGCCGATCCGCTTAAGATGCGCGATGACAGCCGGGTGCCCTAAGCCCGCGTAGGTTCCGCGCTGGGCTAGAGGGACGTCCGGGTGCAGCTTGGTCAAGCCCTTGACGTGGGCCTCATAGATGACAGTCCGGTTCAACGGCGTTGCGGGGCGGGCGTCCGTCCCCCAGTCGTAGGCGGTGTCGATGAGCACCGACGCGAAGGTGTGGCGCTTGTTGTCCGTCAGGTCCGGCATGGACGGGTCGCTCTGGTCGAAGGCATACAGCGAGGGTTCCCATGAGACCCTGCCGTCGATGGCCTTCGCGTACGGGTCCAGCAGGAACTTCTGCGGATTGTGGCGGAGGCCCCGGGCCGGGTTAAATGGCCCGTCGACGCGGTAGCCGTAGCGCTGCCCTGCGCGGGCGCCGGGCACGTGCGCAGTCCAAAGTCCGTCGTCCGCGGACATCGGGTACCGGGTCTCGACTCCGAAGTCGTCTACCAGGCACAGGTCGACGGCGGTGGCTGTGGTGGAGATCAGCGCGAAATCCGCGCCTTGGGCCGTTAGCGTCGCGCCGAGGGCCGCAGCGGGGTGATGGATATCCGGGAGGGCTTCCACGGCGCCATGCTACTGAGCCAAAGTGAACGTCGGGGGGTTTCCCGCGGGGAATGGCGCAATTGTGACGGCTTGTCCGCGGGATTGGTTGACGCCGGTCCGGCCCCGGGTGACACTGGCGTAGTGAGTGAAGCGGAAAAAGAAACCATTGTCCTTGCGGTTGTCGACCGACTCTCAGTTCGTTTTCCCGAGGCGCCGCGGACGCATATCGCAGGGATCGTCGGCGAAGAGTACGAGTCCCTGGCCGGCGGACGTATCAGGAGTTACATTCCCACCCTGGTTGAGCATGAGGCCAGGAGCCGACTGAAACGGGAATTCACCTTCGAGCCGGCCGAGGGCCATTCGTAGACTGAGGACTCGGTCACTCCTGTAACCCCTGGGCGTCCAGGTTCAGCGGTCCCAGGCCCGGAGACGCCTCAGCAGGCTACGTTTCTTCCGGGTGTGGTCCTGCATCCGGCCCAGAATGTCTGCGAGCATGCTGATGGCTTCGTTGATGATCGGGCCCTTGTTGAGCATGACGCATTCAGCGCGCTGTGCCATCGCGGCGTCGGTCACTTCAGCGCGCGAGGGCAGACCGGTCCTGGCCAGGGTGTCCAGCACCTGAGTTGCCCAGATGACCGGCACGTGGGCGGCCTCGCAGAGCCAGAGAATTTCCTCCTGGACTTCTGCCAGTCGTTCAAATCCCGCCTCCACGGCGAGGTCGCCGCGGGCAATCATGACGCCGACATCGGCCCACTTCATCAGTTCGAGAAGGATTTCGGGCAGGGATTCAAAGGCTGCCACTGTCTCGATCTTGAGCAGGATATCCAGGTTGCGGTCCTGCTCGGCGTCCAGGCGGGACAGGAGATCGCGGACGTCGGCCGCTGTGCGGACGAAGGACATACTCACGATGTCGGCTAATTTCTTGACGCGTTCGAGGTTTGCGAGGTCCTGCTCTGTCAGCGCCGGGACTGTGAGCCGGCTGTCGGGGAAGTTGATGCCTTTTTCGGCCCGGAGGCGTGAGCCCCGCGTAGCAGCGGAAAGAATCTCGGCGGTCAGTTCCCCGGTCCGAACGTCAGTGATCACCCCGCCGATCTTGCCGTCGTCGAACCAGATCCTTTCCCCGGGACCCACGTCAGCGAAGACACCTGGGAGGGTGCAGCCTATCCGGTGGGTCCCGATAGTGCGGCTGTCGGCGGGTGGCTGTGACAGATTTGGATGGCCCCGGTAGGACGGATATATCTGGCCCCACTTCATGACTCGCCGGGCACCTTGTGACGGTTATTTGTGGCCCCACCTTCAACGTTGGATTCATCAGTGGATGGATGCGGCGGAAGGTTGGTCTGGATGGAGTCGAGAGTGGAGTTGTTCGGCCGGATCCGAAGGGACGCCCGGGTTGAGGGCCTGTCGGTTCGTGCGTTGGCCGCCCGGTACGGAGTCCACAGAAGAACTGTGAGGCAGGCACTGGATTCAGCTGCCCCTCCGGAGCGCAAACAGAGACAAGGGGTGTCCTGGAGGCTGGAGCCGTTCAAGGGCGCGATCGACGCGATGCTGATCGAGGATACAACGGCTCCGCGGAAGCAGCGTCATACCGCACGAAGGATTTTGGCCCGGCTCATCGAAGAGCACGGTGCGCAGGAGCTCTCGTATTCCACGGTGCGTGATTACGTAAGGGTCCGTCGGGCCCAGATTGATGTGGAGGCCGGACGCCGCGTTGAGGTGTTTGTTCCTCAGGAACACGCGCCGGGCGCCGAAGCCGAGGTGGACTTCGGCGAGGTCTATGTCGTGCTGAACGGGGTGAAGACGAAGTGCCACATGTTCATCTTCCGGCTGTCGCATTCGGGCAGAGCCATTCACCGGATTTACCCGACTCAGGCCCAGGAAGCCTTTCTCGAGGGCCACATCGAGGCCTTCAACGTTCTTGGCGGCATCCCGACTAAACACATCCGATACGACAATCTCACCAGCGCGGTCACCGCTGTGGTGTTCGGGCAAGGCCGGCAGCGCCATGAGAACGACCGGTGGGTGTTGTTCCGTTCGTTCTACGGCTTCGATCCCTTTTATTGCCAGCCTGGCATCGCAGGCGCCCATGAAAAGGGCGGAGTTGAAGGCGAGGTGGGCTGGTTCCGGCGCAACAGACTCTCGCCCATGCCAGTCGTTGGTTCCCTGGATGAGCTCAATGACCGCATCCGGGGATGGGAAGCCCAGGACGATCACCGGCGGATCAATGACAGGATCCGCACCATCGGTCAGGACTTCGAGATTGAACGGCCGTTCTTGGCCTCGTTGCCGGCGGGGGAATTTGATCCAGGTCTGGTGCTAACACCCCGAGTTGATAGGTCTTCGATGGTCACGGTCCGGATGGTGAAGTACTCCGTCCCGGCCCGGCTCATCGGCCGGAGGGTCCGGGTCTCGTTGCGGGCGTCCGAGCTCGTGGTCTTCGACGGCCGCACCGTGGCCGCCAGGCATCAGCGGGTCGCTGCCCGGTCCGGGCAATCGGTCCAGTTGGATCACTATCTCGAAGTACTCAAGACCAAACCCGGCGCCCTTCCCGGCTCCACTGCTTTGGCCAAGGCGCGGGAGTCTGGTGCGTTCACCAGCGCGCATGAGGCCTTCTGGGCTGCCTCTCGCCGGGTCAACGGTGACGCCGAGGGGACCCGTGAACTCATCGACGTCCTGCTGCTGCACCGCTCGATGGACGCAGGAGACATCCATGCAGGCATCACTGCGGCGCTGGGGGTGGGTGCTGTCAGTGCCGACGTCGTCGCGGTCGAAGCCCGCAGACACGCCGCGGCATCTTCATGGGGTGGGGCCAGTTCCGACTGTCATCCCGGTGCTCACGGCGAATTGAAAGTGCAACGGGTTGTCAGTCTCACCCAGCGCCGGCTGATGGACCCCGCCGCCGTCATTGCCGGGCTCCCGCCTGACGCCCGGCCCCTGCCCTCGGTCAGTGCCTATGACGAGCTGCTGGCCAAACGTTCCGAACACCCTGCAGGAACCGCGTCGAAGGAGAACATCTCATGAGCCCCACCGCACCGACGACCACCATCACCCCGACTCTGCGCCGGCGCCGCGGCCTGACCGAACAGGCAGCGGTTGCCGCCGTGGACCAGGCCTGCCGCCGGCTGCGCTTGCCCACCATCCGTGGGGTTCTGGACGAAGCCCTCACCGTCGCCGGGAAGGAACAACTCTCCTACCAGGGATTTCTGGCCGAGCTGTTGCTGGCGGAGTGCGACGACCGGGACCGGCGCTCGTCCATCCGCCGTGTGAAAGCTGCGAACTTTCCCCGGGATAAGTGGCTCGGGGACTTTGATTTCGATGCAAACCCGAACATCAACCCCGCCACCATCCACACTTTGGCCACCGGGGAATGGATCCGCAAAGGACAACCCCTCTGCCTGATTGGGGACTCCGGAACCGGCAAATCCCACCTGCTCATCGGACTCGGTACTGCCGCCGCGGAGAAGGGTTATCGGGTTAAGTACACCCTCGCTACCCGGCTCGTAAACGAACTCGTCGAAGCCGCCGATGAAAAGGTCCTGGCCAAGACCATCGCCCGCTACGGCCGCGTGGACCTGCTTTGCATCGACGAGCTTGGCTACATGGAACTGGACCGCCGGGGCGCCGAACTCCTGTTCCAGGTCCTGACCGAACGAGAGGAGAAGAATTCCATCGCAATCGCATCGAACGAGTCATTCTCCGGCTGGACCAAAACTTTCAGCGACCCACGCCTGTGCGCCGCGATCGTGGACCGGCTGACCTTCAATGGCACGATCATCGAAACCGGCACGGACTCCTACCGGCTCGCCCACACCATCGCCCAACAGAGCGCGAGCTAATCGGTCGATCATGGGTACGACCGTCCTGGGGAAAGTATGGGCACTCGACACTGCGGCAGATGTTCAGCGTTTAGCAATAACTGACAGACTGGACCAATGACCGATCACGAAGTGTTGAGTGCTGCACTAAAGCGCGCAGATGCCCTGGCGCGACGTGACGGAGAAACGCTAAGTCGGCTTTTGCACCCCAAGTTTTGCTGGACATCCCATAAAGGAGACCAGTTCAATCGGGAGACGTACCTTCGGTCCAACATAGAAGGCCAGAACACGTGGCACGCCCAAACCCTTGAGCAGGCGGATATCACGGTGATCGGGGACATGGCAGTTCTTACGTGCCTCGTCACCGACGACGTAACAACGATGGGCAGCCAAAAACCAATAGTGCATGTCGGGGTTGGTGCACTGGGTCTCACTGGACAACTGTAGCGGCCCCACCTACGTGCTCTGGAGCTTGGCCGACCGGCTGCTCGTGCGCCGAACCGCCATGGACACAGCCGGAAACCAACGAACCCCCGAAAACGCTCACTGACGGCCTACGACCACTGAACCGAATAGGACTTAATTATCCAGAGGAGATGCAGATTGATGCAGCCGAGCAGTGGGCAGTAGCCGAGGAAAGGGCGGTATTGATATCTTTGCGGCGTGGGTGGCGGTGGCGCGCTCGACGGCGTTGCGAACCTGCTCGGTCGGGCAAGGAAAGCCGTTGAGGTCATCCCTTAGGGACGCCTCGAATGGGATCGCCTGCTGGAGTAGGCCACGGACCCTCTGGATGCTCGACAGGGCACCTTGGAGCATGGAGAAGTCGCTCGACTCGTCAACCAGAGAGAGGTTCGCCAGATTGAATTGGTAAACGCAGATGAGAGCGTAAAGGTAATTATCGACTAGCCGAAATTCCGAGGTGGCCTCGGGATGCGTTGTCCACTGCCGCTGGTAGTCGAGGAGTTCCTCCTCGGCGGGAGCCCAACTTCGGAACGCCGTGGCGCAGATGTGGAAGGGCAACAGACCGTTCGGCTCGACCTGACGCGAGTCCAGGAGGCTAAGCGAACTATCGTTCGTGATCCGGTATCTATCAAGTTCCGAAGGGATTGCCGGATTAGCTATTTCAGGGGGCGCGTCCGCGACGGCACTTCGCAAGCGTGAGTTGAAGTCTGTGCCCCAGGGGATCACTATTGTTCGCCTAGATCGGTCCTGGAAAAGAAAGCTCGACGCGGTCATGACGTTAGCTTACGGGTTCGGCTCAATTCCGGTAGTTCGTGGTCCGGAGAATGGAAGCGGCGTTGTTGACGCGAGGAGATCTAGGACTGATTTTAGTAACGCTTTGCCCACTTGCTGCGGACTGCGCCGCCCAGAGAAGGCACGCCTCCGGTACACCCTTCGACCGATCCATGCGTCGAATCGATCACCAATAGCGCTGCATTTGATACACCTTGGAAATACCGATCCGCGCCCGATATCGGTCTGGTTCTTACGCCCTCGCCGCCTGATCAGGCCCCGGCCTGCGCTTCCAAGTCAATGAGCTGCCGACGAGGTCCGGCTCCACCGATAAGCCGGCGCACCTCGTCCCTGGTGGCGCGGGCTTGGGCCACTGCCCTACCGCATGCCTATGACGCAAGTATGGGTTCATGAAGAAGAGGGCTGGCTGCTTGTCGCCGGACATGCAGGTCCGCTTCTCTAACCAACACGTGTCGGGGATCCGCTACCTGCATCTCCTATGGCTCAGTGACTCCGCTGGTTCGTCCAGGAACAGAGCTTGAGGACTTTTGGTGGGGCCAGACATAACCGTCCTGCCGGGGCCAAAAAGGATTGACATAGTCACCCCGGGGCGCGGTTCTATGGCGCGCGAACAGATTGACAAAGCGGCCGGCTCGATCGGAGATAAGCTGCCGCGCGAATCTTGAGACTTGGCGCTAACCGTCCAGTCGCTCGGATTGATGGGTGCAGACGATCCTCTGGAGCGCCTAGCCGGGCTCGACCTGGTCGGACCATCACATCGACGCCCTAGGAAAAAGCCATCTAGCGTTTTCCTAGATGGTCCCTTGTGTGCGTCATCCTGACAGGGCCAGAACGGAATCGGTCATTTTATGTGCAAATAGATGACAATGCCAGCTTCAAAAAAGAGAGTTCCTCCCTCATACCCGTCGATTGGGAAGACGCATGAAAACGAATCATGATCCGGAGGTCGAATCGCCTGAATGCGCCGGCCATGACACCAGCCCGAAAATTCAGCAGGGAAGGCCTGTCACCCAGTTGGACCTCGCCGCCGGCCGAGATGTCCTGCTTGAATCCCAAAGACGGGGCGGTCCGTCTCCGGTTGACCCACCCCTTGTGCCAGCTGACCCAAGCTCCAATGTCTCAGCTGACCCAAGCCCGCCTGTTTCAGCTGACCGAACCCCTCGAAGTGTTCGTGACGCGACAGGGGGAGATCATCATGCGCGAGGTCACCGAGAAAATTGAAGGTCAAAGGTTCATTATCAATTGAACTTCTCCGCACAGTTGGACCTCGACACGATCAGGAGACGTGAGCAGAGCAGTTCCGACCCACCGCACTCATGAAGGTACTTGGAGGCCAGATCACGGGTATCAGACCGCGGAATTGCTTCAGGCAACGGGTTCGGAGGTGTCTTCCCCGTCTTGCGAATCGAACAGCGGCTCTGACCACCGCATGTCGTGGTGATCGGGCTGATCCGTTCCCTGGTTCCAGGCGTGCACGTGATCAACGTCCGCCTGAATATCGCCTAAGTGATCACGGGAGACCAACACCTCGGAGCCGTCGAACGTAGACTTCAGGGTGACCTCCTGGTCGTCGACGGTCCCGTGAATAACTTCCGGATCCCATTTACCTGCCACCGTTGCTCCTTTGAACTAGATGATTTTTACGCTAACGCGACTGCCACAGGAGATACGAAGAGATCGCAGATAGATTCCGCTACGAATGATCCCAAGTCGCCGGCCTCGAGCATTGGTTGGGGCACTTCCCAAAGCAATTGGCCAAGTTCGAATTTGACGTCTAGAGCTTCATGGCTAATTCCGAGAATCTGACTGGCGGCCGAGCGGAAGACATGTTGTGGGTGATCTCTGGCGTCGACCAAAGCAGCGATCAGTGTTTGATTCTCCGTTAATTTATCAACTTCCGCGCGACACGACGCGAGTGCGAAATCATCCTCACACACCAAAATAGCCAACGAAACGAATTCACCTTCGGGAGTGCTCATCTGGCGGAGGACGCCGCCAGCCAGATTGGCACGGGCACCTTCCGGGAGCAAGCCAAGGCTTTCGTCCATCCGATATGTCGCCACGATGTGACTACCCACATCCCCGCGGTTTGGGCTGGCCCCGTGAGCGGTGCTGTCGCCGAGCACGCCTGGTTGTGGATGGAGCCCTGCGCCGGACAGAATCCCACCGAGCACAGCGCTATCCATACCCAATGTTTCTGCCAATACCGCGACATTCTCGCCGTATTGCCCTAGGAGGCTGACAAGCGCAGATATTTGAGAGTCACGAGAGGCCTGGTAGCCCTGAGGGTCCCATAGATAGAGGGGATCCACACCCAAGACTTGAGCAAGTCTGGTGCAATGCTCCAGGCGCAGCTGTTCGGTTTCCGACGCCAACTGAACGCCGCGTAGCGCACGCACTCGTTCGATCTCTGCTAGTCGGCTTTCTGCTTCCTGCTGAGCACGGAAGGGGTCATCCCCTATGACTCTAAGAGAAGGAACGTCGACGACTTCGAACAGTTGGTGGGGGGCCAACGCGCTCCCGAATTGACGCCGCACGGTGCCGACATTCGCAAGGGCGGTGTCCCTCTCGGCTCCGGAATCTTGGAGCGCCTCCCGGACGAGTTGGTCCAGGAGTCCTGGGATCACGCTGGCGAAATTGGTTCCGAACTCTTGCAGCACTCTTCGAAAGAAAGATCTTTGATCGAGGTCAAGCCGCAGCTTTGCATGGACCTTGACAGCGACGTCGACAGTGGCCCCGTCTCGAAGACGAACGGCGTCGACTGTGGTGCTGTACGGGAACACCGAAGTTCTGACGACGATGGTGGCTAGCCCGTTAGGCAGCACACCCATCATGGCCAAGCGAGTCCGTGAGTACCGTCCCGGGGACAACACATCGACCACATCGTTGTGCCTAAGAAGCACGGCCAGCGTGCCCAATTCGACGTTAATAGGACCGTCAAGGGGTGTGGGAAGAGTCGCGATCATGTCACTTTGCAAAAGACCTTCTCCTATCCTGTTAGTTTTCCGCTGGACGCCCAGTTGGCGAGCATGGAGTGCCATTGCGCGCGCTGTCCATAAGGGAACGCCGCGTCGGACATCACCATGCGGCTAGCCAAGCAGTAAACTCCGACTCGCATGCTGGTGATGTCCTTGGGTTTGTCGCGGACAACCAAAGGCTCCGACCACCCATGAACGTTAGCGAGGTGCTGGGCCGCGGCTTCCAGATTGGACCAAATATAAGCTTGCTCCGGAGAGCCTTCGTCTATGTATCTGGCGTTCACTGATCGTGCTGCACTGACGTCATCATCGGTCGAGGGCGCTACACAGGGGGCGGGACACCTCACGCACCAAGGCAGTATTCCGCGATCGGGCTCGCGCTTGAGCCGACCAGGAGAACCGGCCAGCGATATGCTCTCGGAGGGAGTGGACTTTGCTAGGGCAGCGACAGGTTGGCTTGGCCAACGGTAGAACGCGTGAAAGTCTGGCAGCTGAGATACCCAGTCACCCGTTCGCTCTCTGAATCCCAACGCACTCTCTATACGCTCCGCCTGGTCTGCATCACGGTTGGGGAAGGCAACGTAGGAGCCAACGTTCGAAAAGATGCCGTCGGGCACCTCGCGTGGTAGCTGCTCCGCAAGAATGATGGAAATTCCGCGGCTTCGTAGTTCAGCTACCGCGTCTGAAAGAAGTGACTCGAGCAGGGACCTGTGAGTCTTTCCCTCGTGGTTCTGGAAGAAGAAGTGCGCTTCTTCCAGAACGATCACAAGGCCTCCCGGACGATTGGTCACACGCACTACGTCCAGCACACCGGCCAAGAGGCAGAGGGCCACGAGCCGTTTTTGAGCCATGTTGGGTATCCCAGCAAGTTCAACGACAGTCCGACCAGAAACTAGTTGGTTCCAGGGAATCCCCTCAGGGCTTGCTCCCGCTAGAGCGCCGCCGCCCAAAACGTCGAAAACGCTGACAAGTCGAGCCATCAATGACGCCATTACATCAGGGGCATTCCTACTGCCACCACGCCGTTCTCGGTCAATGGTCACCATAAGAGTCTTGACCAATTGAAACAGGCTAGTGCGCTCGGTGCTCGTTCGAGCTTGCGCGAGAGCATTTGTCAGATAGGAGCGGCCCAAGGGGAACATCTCCGACATCGCCGTTGCCTGGTCAATCGCTTCCAAGAGGTGTTCGAAGTATGCATCCTCAGCGTCGTCTGGCGGAGCGAAGAGATTCAGCGACCCGTCGGAGAGGGGTTTGAACAGCGTGTACCCGCTGCCCCAAAGGCTGCGGTATTCGTTGGCAGGTTTCGTCGGATCGATAAGGACAACAGCCGTCTCGGGAGCTTGGTGCGATAGCTTCGCAAGTAGAGATCGAAGGGCCACACTCTTGCCGGTACCTGGCCCCCCTGTAATGAGCATATGCCGGGCCAAGTCACTCGGATCGAAGCTGTCCCACAGCCCTTCAGTCACATTGGCGTGGCTTCGCTTACCAGCGATGTTCGATCCGCTTCCCGCTTGGCCAAGACCGGGGTACATGAAAGCCGTTGCCAGAGCGGATGTGGAGAATCGCCCGGCACCGTTCATAGCCGGATCCGTGAGAGTTCGAGCTGCTCGCCAAGCGATCGTCTCACTTGCTCGGACAAGCATCGCGTCACTTAGAAGGGTGGGCGGGGAGACAGTCGCGGCGACCCTCGCGTGAAGTGGTTGGTGCATGCAGATCGCGAAGTTCCACCCTCGTAGGCGATTTTGGCGGTCCACGTGTGGGACAAACTCGGCCGTCCATGGGTCGGCCGAGAACCGGGACAGCACGACGACCAGGCCCGGAAGAAGCGTCCCTTGCTTGCTCGGAACCGTTGATGGCCGCCAGACCTCCCCGAGACCGTATTCTTGGCTCACTGATCGGGGTACCGTTTTACCTCCGAGCATGCTCTTGAGTCGCACCCATGCGTCGGCTGCCCTTGAGGCGGCCAGAGAGCTGTCATACAGAGGCTCGGCAGTGATCCCTGATGCACTTTGACTCAAACGGAGGCCCACCCGAGCGCGTCCAATTCCGTCCAGTGTTTCGAGAAGAACCGCAGAAGAGTCATCGCCATCAGCAGTAGAGATTTCTGGAAGCGCTCCGACTTGGAAGGGAAAAAGGGGCACCTCGGCTACTCTCCCGGCACAAGTGCTCTGAGGACATCCAGCGCTGGCTCAGCCGAATCATGGAGTCCAGACGGCGAAGTTCCGCAGGTAGTGCAGTCGTCATATCTGTAAGGGCGCATCCAAATGGACTGAAACGCGAGCTGATTTGGCGCACTACCTAACGCACCCGGCTCTCCAAAGAATGCAAAGCCGGGCGATACTCCCACTAGGCTGAAAGTGCCTCCGCTTGCAGAAATGGGCCGCCGGAAATCAGTGGACAGAGCGGACTCTTCAGGCAGCGACGGAGTGACAGCGAGGAGGATCTTGGCGGCGAATGAACTGACTGTTGAGACGTCAGCGTATAGCCCGGGCTCCGCAACCAGTCGCCCCGTGCCGTAGTCCACTTCTCTGGCCCCGAGGTCACCGGTTTCCGGCTCCAGGCCCACCCTCGTGCGAACTGCACATGAGTAGCAAACCTGGTTCGGAGGCAGGCTCACAATGATCTCGCCACCCTTTGCTCTGGAGTAAATACCGACGAATACTCCTGGGGTGCCCATGCGGTAGCTAAAATGCGAGAGCCGACACATGGCTTTGTGGTCATCAGCGGCCCCAAAGACCACGGTGGCGCTCTCAACAACCGATTGGAGCCATGGCGCCGAGAGGTCCTGGAAATCCCGGTCGATGACCGTCACGGAAACTGACGGATTTATGCGCTTGAGGGCTGCATGGAGGGCGTTGACTTTGAAGCGCCCTACGTCCCGCACCTCGTATATGCTGCGACCGACGTTCTCTCGTGCAACGCGTTCAGGGTCAATCAGGATGAAGTTGCCCACGCCGGCCCGAGCCAGCAGGGACGCCGCGGTAGATCCTACAGAACCACAACCAAGGATCAGTACCCGCTCGGTTCTAATTTGAGAATCGAGGATGCCCTGCGACCGGGCGAGGAGCCGCCGAGTAGCTGCGCGCCCGTTCCTGTCCATGACGCTCTCCAATGCCGGGCGCAGGAGTTCCCGGAATGAGCGATACGGCCACTTCAGGTCGGGCTGTCCGGCGACAGTCACTGAAGGTTGTGGTGAAACGCTTCCACTAGGGGGCTGCCTCGGCATTTCCGGGAGTTGGACGGTCCCGAGCTGCAGATTCGGGCGCAAGGCTGAATCTCGATGCTGGAATGCTGCGGATAGGGCGTGTGCGTACTCGTTGACACGCGCGTCGAAGCTCATTCCCCACGACCACGGCAGCGCCACCGTTGTTGTGGCACCCGTATCGCGTTCGATATAAACCACAGGCGCCATGCCTGGATATGATTCTGGCACCACGACGATAGCTTGAGGCCGCTCCTCTTTTTCAAGCTGAAACAGCAGTGCGCCGGTTCCGTCCGTCACCATGGCTTCCGTTTCCGAGGCAGACCAGTCAGCACCCAACACGTCCACCAGAACCCTCTGAAGGCCTTCAACAGGCAGCACCCTGGGCTTCTCAGCTCGCAGCAGGGCGGTCCCGCTGCCCGTTCGAAAGGCTCTGAAAAGTGAATACCGCAGGTCACCGAGTTGTATCTCGTTCGATCGCAGGGCCTCCCGGGCGAATGTGCAGATCACAACGGCCAAGTCGTCGAGGTGCAGATTCGAAACCAAGTACGACTCGAATGAAGCGAGGTCCGTGGTGGACGGATGGTTCATGCCGCCTGGGTGTGAGTGCAGAATCCCTTTTAGTTCGAGCCCGCCGCCAGCCAGTTCTGCCTGATTCACCGCTACTCCCAACTCCTCGGAAGGAACATAGGAGGCGCCAGTTGTCTGGGCGTGCTTGTCGAATATGAAGTGGCTGACCAACGCGGAGCCTCGGGGCCCCAACATCGCACCACCTGATTCTGGGCGCAGGCGTCCAACAGTCTCAGCAACTCGCGCCAGTGCGTCATCAGTAATCGCGAAAACCATCCGTGTGCCTAACGCTCGTTATTCTTCGAAAAGGGAAACTGGCCTATCTCGCAATACGCAGTAAACCCAGTTGCCCAGATCACAGATTTTGAATACGCCTCTTGGAGAGTGAGTGCGCCGTTTGCCGGTGGATTGAGACAGATCCTGCCATTAGGAAAAATGTGGCAGTCGTGGATGCTCAGTTGGTCTGGTGTCAGCCCGACTTCCTCCGGGATTCGCGGAGACAGTACTCTTACTTGATACTCCCGACCATCAAAGTAAGCGCCCATGGTGTACTGACGCTCGAATTGATCGGTAAAGGAGTAGACCCAGTAAGTTGTGTCCCCAATTGCTTCTTCACGGGTGTTTCGAGGAAGTGCCGTCTGGGCAGTTTGGCGGTCCCGAGCATGTCGGGTGTCGATCGCTACAGTCGATGGCGCCGTTTGTGTCGAGATCTGATTGGTTTCCAGACGGCCAAAGAGCCGTCCGAAGAACGACACTATGCGAAAACCTTACGCTCGACCTTGGACAGCACTTGCCCGTCGCTATCGCCAGCGCCTGTCGTTATATCACCCTCGCGAGTGACAAAGACATCATTCGCCGGCGTCGCGTTTGCCGGACCCTCAGCCTGTCCGCGCAGCAAGCGTGCCCGCAATTCTTCCAATCCAAGGTTTGGAACTTGGGACATTTGGCCTCCCCCATAGTAAAAAGCCGCGCGATAACATGTTCTCGGCGGAACGACAAGTCAAACGTTAGCCGACGAACACGCTGGGTGCGAGACATTTCGTTCTGTTTCTCGATGTATGTCGGCTAAAGGTAATCCACTAGGGAGCCTTACGCGGATAATAAGTCGTTCATCACGGCTGCTCGAGGCTTCCTTTGCCTCCAACACTGGACTAAAGTAAATGGGCGTTGCCGCCCGCCAGGAATACACGGCTGATGCGCAGCAGCTTGCAGGAGCGCTGGCAACGGAAAAGCGGGGTAAAGCCACGTTAGAGTTTTGGACATCAATGTCCGCCATAAATAAGTGCGCTCAGATAAGCGCAAACAAGGGGATGCTATCCATTTGCCGGTGATACGCAGGACATTATGAGTGGCGAGCGTCTATTGCGGGCCGGGGCCGGCACATCGATCTCCACGGGCCCGATCTCGGTCAGCACGGTTTTCGTGCGGGTGCCGTTGCGGGAGTCCCCGCCCCCGCGCCCGGACACGTCATGTTTCCTGTATCCGAGGTGTTCGTCCATTCCGCTTCCAGAGCGGTCTCCAGGACGTTTTTCGTGAGCCGGTTCAATAGCCCGTCTGGGCCGACGAGGTCGATGCCCTGCTCCCTGGCCTGAGCCAGGAGCAGCTGCGCTAACTATTGCTGATCCACGTCTGTCGCCATGGGATACATGGTCCCGCTCATGATCAGTCCTCCCCGCCAGGCAACGCCCGGCGTGTCAGGCCAACCCTTGAATCCACCGCTAGTCAGACACTCCCTTCCCTGGCAGCGCACATCCGGGGACCAATCGGTGAGTGCTTTCTTTTGTTCGGAATATTCGGGCTCGAGTTGTTCTATCATGTGGCAGTTGAAGAAGGGGCCTTGTGGGTCCAGAAGGAATCTCATGTGATGGTCTGCGTGGTCGCGCCACCAGGCGCTCTCATGCCGGTGGCTGGCTCGAGGCGAGCCATGGATGCAGTTCGGCATGAACTCTCCCCTGCCTCAGGGGGCTCTGCCCGCCTTATGGCACGTTGACCCGGATCCAATTTGCCTCCTTCGAGGACCGCATGACGTTCCTCGGACATCTGCAACGGTGACTGTTCCACAAGACCCACCGAGCCTTCGGGCACGTCGCCAGAGGCGGGTGGTCCACGCTTCAGCGTCCGGCTCCCGAACCTGAATGGGCGGACCTCCCTTAGCGACCCTAACGCTTTCTCCTACGCCAGTCTTGGTGGCCTTTGCAGTTAGCGTTCCAGAGCCTTTTGACAGCCGATCACTGCGCAGAACGCAGCTGCACTTTAACTGTGGGCGGGCCCTTGGAATAGCGCGCCTCGGAGCTGTTCGATGTCGGCTTCAGCCAAACTACCGAGGGCGTGGTGTCTGAGAACCGCGGCGGCCAGCGTGCGAACGCGGCCGAGTTGCTTCTCATCAACGGAGCGAACCGACCCGTGAACGAGGCCACTTCGGATGCCATTTAACCGACCAACAGGTTCCTTGACTAAGTGTTCATCTACATCAAGTATTGCCGCCAACCTACGCCGCAGGGGTGCAATGTTCGCATTCTCGCCAAGTTCAAGTGATTCAAGGACCAGCCAGTACGAGATGAAACCCATCACCCGATCTGCTTGCGATTCGGCTAACCAGTACCACTGTCCGGCAATCTTCAGTCTCTGGCGGCTTACGTCATCTAGTTCCAGGTAGGCGGATATCTTGGGTTCAAGCTGCCCCCAAACTTCCTGGGCGGGCAGAAGGCTTGGCCGCGCCTGCGATTCTAAGGCGACGGTGCGACCGCCTAACATGCGGTTCCAGTGCCAGTCCTCGAAGACTTCGCCAACTTCTTCTGTAATGAGGGGCCCGAGCATCCGCTCCCCGAACATCAGATCCAGCATGACCAAGAGCGGCGCTACACCGGCACGTCCGGCGGCCACCATTCCCTCATAACTGCTGTCGCTGCTCTCACCGATGGCATAGAGAATTTCTACGTAATTCCCTACTGGCGTGTCAGTTTGATGCGCTCTTACATGGATCCCAACGTTTGGTTTGTACTGGTAATGGAAAAAGCCATCTTCGTGCTCGATGGAACCCCATTCAGGCAGCAGAAAATGACCAGGACGCCTAGATGAAAGGGCTCCTTCAAATATTGGTTCTCCGAGCGTTACTGCCCCATTTCCGAACGTGAGGCGCAAACTATCCATGTCAACGCTAAGAGATGGCGCCACGACTGTCCGGATCGTCTTGTGGACTAGCCGATATGCGGGCTTGCCACCACCCTTTGGGTGGTCGTCGTCGGTCATCTGCCACCCTTCGAAGCTGAGTGGAGATGGAGTATCTACTTGCGGTTCCCATGCATGGATGAAGTCGTCGAGCCCCTGCACTTTGTCAGCTTCGACCGGTCGAGCGCTCCCTGTCGCCGTGTCAACAATCTGAATCCGCGGATCGAATGCTGCGCTGGAATTAGCGTCCAATAGGACTGTCCCCCTGCATTCCTGAGCCTCGTTTCGAAGTTGCCACACCCATGCCCGACTACAATTTTATGTGGCAACTTCCATAGTCTAAGCGGTGGTGTAACGAAGGCACGACCCTGAGAAAAAGGGACCAAAATGCGGGTCGAAAAGCCGCCCGTGGACAGAATGTGGACACTGTCCACACCCCGTTTGGCCGGACAAACGCGCGATAAGCGCCTCTGCCTGGTTCGCAGCAAGCAGCTATCCGAGGAAGATCCTCAAGGAAAAGTCGGCTTCGTCATGTCACCACAGTGACCGCCAACAACTGGCCACCGGAAACACAAGAAGGGACAACCCATAACCCCCGATTCCAGCAGGCGGAGGGGCCACCAGCCAGGGCTCCGATCCCGCCACCCACATAACTTCACAGGCGACCGCGGCGCCAGACCAAGCCAAGCCGGGAACAGTGTCAGAGGGGCCGCGGAGGATCAATGTCCACACATTAAAGCAAAAACCCCTTTGACGAGGGGTCATGCTGTGCCCAAGGTGGGACTCGAACCGGACTCCCCCTGATTTTCCGCCGCTCCCCCGAAAATCTCCCCAATCCGGCCCAGTCCGGCCGATATACGACCCGATCCGATGGCCCACGGTGTGCACATTGTGCACACCTTCTCTTTTGCCGTTTGATGCCCCGACGAGGCTGACGTAAAGGGCGGGTTCGTGGAGTCTTGCGCCCGCTTTCGCTCCGACGTGAAGCCGTCCGGAACCTGACCAGTCCCGAACAAATAGCTCACTAGGGAGCGGCCCTCTTGCTGGAAATCGACGACCGTCATGGCTGCGGATTCCTCCCTTCGAACATCTTCTGGAGAAGAGAACAGCAACCCGCATAACCAACCGACAGTCCAGCCTCAACGAAGTGTGGAGCGCCACCAACGGCATAGCGGAGCCCACCGCGCCCAACGACAGCAACTCACATCGCGGAACTACGCCCCATAAGCCGTCGGCACGGTCAACATCCTCCCAGGAGCACTCGCTCGCTAGGGCAAGGAGTCAATTTGACCGCGGCCTGTCCCGCATGGCGCGCTGCCGACGGCGTGCGTTTAGTTCCTCTGGCGCCCGGCTGAAGGGCAAGTGCCCACGAGCCCCGGGTATGGGACTGATGAGATCTGCCGCTCACAACGACCGTCTCCAGAGGCTCATGAACGCAGTCGAGTTCAGATCTGAACCGACAAATGATGTGGCGTGAGGCTGCTGTGCAGCACTACCGACGCCGCGCCCAGCGCAGCAACGTCCGGCCCTGTGCCGCCGAGCTCCACGGCGATGGGGTGCACTCCTCGAGTGAAGGATGCCTTTTCGACGAGCCTTTTCAGTTCTTTCGCATATCGCGGCCCGGCCGCCGCGAAGCCGGGACCGGCAAGCTGGATTCGATCCAGGTCGAGTGTGTTGGCCAGGCCAAGCAGTACGGCGGCGACCCGGCGTACGGACCGGCTGATCAGCGCCTCAGCTTGGGGCATGCCTTTGCCGAGCCCGTCAAGAATTCGCTCATAAATGGCTTGGTCCCCCGATTCTGGTTCGTCAAATAGTGCTCTTAGACCTGGATCGGTGGCCACCTGCTTCACTAATCCGCGAGGCGGCCCGACTGTTTCGAGGCAGCCGCGGGATCCGCACCAGCACTCGAACCCATCCGGCTCAACGACGATGTGTCCGATCTCCCCGGCATTATCTGAAGCGCCCCGAAAGATCGCCCCGCCGATCACCAGGCCCGCGCCGATTCCTTGGTCCATATATACCGTCATGAAGTTAGATGTAGCGTTGGCACCCCCTGCCCAGAAGGTTCCAAGGGCAACGGAATTTGCGTCGTTCTCTATGAGCACAGGGACCCCGCACAGGCCCTCAAGCTCAGCGGCAGTGTCGAATTGCTCCCAGTTTTGGGCCGCCTCGGGATCGGCTCCCCATCCCAAAGGTCCACGGCGGCGCCCGCCCGAGGCCACACCCATACCGACTACAGATTCACGCCAAATGCCGCGTACCTCGATGATTTTCTGGACCGCGGCAGCGACTCGGGCGAGTACCTGCGGCGGAGGATCATCGCCTACTCCAGCAAGGTCGACCCGCTCGATAAGTTTGCCGTTCAACCCGCACAGAACGACGACGATTCTTGAGACACCGAGTGAAACCCCGACAGCGTAGAGCACTCCGGTATTGAGTTTGAGCAGTCTCGGCCTCTTGCCGCCAGTGGATTGGCCGTGACCGGCCTCAATGACGATGCCCTCCAGAAGGAGTTCCTTCACAATCTTAGAGATCGTCACCTCAGTGAGGGAAGAAAGTTGCGAGAGCTCAACCCGCGAGATGCTTTCGCTCGCGCGTATGAGGTCAAGCACTGCACTACGCGTCTCTGCGTAGGACCGGCCCTTGAGCCGGCGCGGAGAGGTTTCTGTCATGGTGCCATGCAATCTACACCACTCCAGCGCGGCCGCGTTTTCAACGGGCGGAAACAGCCTCCAGGGCAGCGCGCGGTCGTAAATCTCCGCCGACGAATAACATCATCCGTGCACCCACCGACCGGAGAGACGGATGGCGAGCCGGGTTGCAAAAGTACATCTATCAAGCCCACCGCACACTCCTCAGAACTTTCTTAACTAACTATTGCTAAGTTGTGACTTCCATCATATCCTCATTTGAGACGCCGTTGATGGCGTAAGCCCGACGGAGGCCTTCTCCCGTCTACGGGGCATCAAAATCGGAGGAACAAGGATGTTTCAAGCTAAGAGTCGACTGACCCGGTCAGCCGCAATAACGACAGGCGTCCTGGTCGCCAGCGCACTGGCCCTGAGCGGTTGTTCCGCGCCGGCGCAGTCCACTGACGGCGGATCCGCTACCTCGGGAAGTATCCAGTGGTGGAGTTGGACCCCGGATAACGATCTGGCCCAGCGCGAGATCGCAGAGTTCAATAAGGAGTTCCCGGATATCAAGGTGACCTTCAAGAAGGTGCCCAACGCTGATTACACCGGCGTGCTGCGTCCGGCGTTGGCTTCCAACGACGGCCCGGATGTTTTCACCGTTGCTGCCAGCGGTTCCGTTGGTCCGGTCAGTGTTTTTGCGCCGTATGCACAGGACCTCACCTCGGCAATTACGGAGAAGCTCGGTGCTGACTGGAAGTCACAGATCGCACCGACGATGGTGGACGCCTTTACCGTTCAAGACAAGCTCGCGGCCTTCCCGTGGGCGAAGCAAGGCGCCGGCAGCATGTGGATCAACAAGGACCTTTTCGACAAGTACGGCCTCGCCGCACCTACAACGCTCGAGGAGTGGGTCAACGTTTGCGAGACATTCCGGGCCAACGGGCATGGCTGCTTCAAGGAGGGAGTGGGCGGCAGCGGCTTCGATGTCGACACTCTGCACTCAATCGCCAACAGCGTTGAGCCCGGTTCCTTCACAGCCGCGGCCCGTGGTGAGAAAAAGTGGACGGACCCGGCCCTGGTCAAGGCGTGGGAGATCTTCAAGCAGCTCTCGGAAAACGGCATCCTCGACGAAGGCGCCGTCGGCGTGCAGCAGTACCCGGACGTCAACAACGCATTCCTGACCGGCAAAGTCCCCATGGTTCAGATGGGCTACTGGTACTCGCAATACGCCACGGTCAACAGCCTCAGGGCAGCGTTGTCAGGCGCCGGTGTCCCCTCGGACACGCCGAAAATCACGATTGTTCCCGTGCCCTTCCCAGATGTCGCCGGCAAGGGAAACCCCAGCACGATCTTCAGCGATCCCGACGCCGCGCAGGCAGTCAACACCAAGTCCAAGTCGCGTAATGCGGCAACAACTTTCGCCCTATGGCTCGGTGCCAGCAAGTCCGGCCAGCAGACCGTGGCCAACAATGTTGACTCCATCCCAACGCTGAAAGGCGTAGAGGCCGCCTGGGAGACGATCGAACTGGTCAACCCCAAGGTTCAGACCCCGCTCCTGCAGGACTTCGCAAAGAAGACCCAGGAATCAACCGAACCACGCCAGTTGAGTTTGTCGGCTGTCCATATCCAGGGCGTGATCGATGCCAACCAAGCGGTGCTCACAGGGCAGCGCAGTCCCGGCCAGGCAGCGGAAGACATGCAGCGCGTGGCTGACGCGAACCCGGTAAGCAAGTAATCCAGTGGGCAAGACCAGCGCGGCGATGACCACCGTGAAGCAACCACCAGTCGTCAGTCACCGGCAGAGTCAACCTCCCAAACCCGGACATCCGCACACCGCCCGGGACGTCCGGGGGAAGCGGGTTGACCGCCGCCTCGGACTCCCGTGGATCCTCCCGGCGATGGTCGTCTCGGTCGGCGTCCTGTATTACTGCATCGGCTATACAGGCTACATCTCAACCCTGAGCTGGGATGGTGCCAGCCCCCAGCCAGTGCCGGTCGGCAGCCAGAACTACACGCGCCTCCTCGCGGATCCCGTGTTCTGGAAGTCGATCGCGCACACAGGCATCTTTTTCGTCGTCACCTTCTCGATCCAGGTCGGACTAGGCATGTTTTTCGCCATCCTGCTGCATTCAAAAGTTCGACTGGGCGTCGTCTATAAAGTATTGATCTTTATCCCCGTGGTCCTGGCCCCTGCCACCATGGCGCCCGTTTTCCGTCAGATCTACGCTCCGGATGGCCAGCTAAATCAGGTCATCCAGGCTTTGGGCCTGCAGGATTTCGATTATGCGTGGCTGGCAGATCAAAATACAGCTCTCATCGTGGTGATGTCGGTGGCGATCTGGCAGTCCACCGGCGTCGTGTTCGTGCTCTACTACGCCGCGATGAGCCAGATCGAAACCGAAATTATGGAAGCAGCCAGGCTCGATGGCGCGGGAAACCTGCGGATCATCCGCAGCGTCATCTGGCCCGGTGTCAGGGGGACAACCCTGGCAGTGGCGATCCTCACCGCGATCGGCTCACTGAAAACCTTCGACTGGCCGTTCCTGGTCACGCAGGGCGGTCCTGCCTACGGCACCGAGTTCCTGGGCACACAGATTTACCGCGTCAGCGTTGCCCTCTCGCAGGTCGGATACGGTGCCGCCCTCTCCATTGTCCTTCTGGTACTCGCCCTGAGCGTTGCCATCGTCCTGAACATCGCTGGCAAGGAAAAGGGGGCTCCCCGTGTTTGAGGTCCGTACGTGGTACACCCGGGGAGCCCTCCAGCTCGTGTTGACGCTCATGGTGGTTCCCTTCGTGTTTCCACTCATCGCAATGGTTCAGGGCTCGCTGGCCGGCAGCGGCTGGGGCAACTACGCCACCGTCCTGTCGCTCGGGCTGCTGCCACGATTCTTCATCAACAGCGTCCTCGTTTCCGTGGCGGTCCTTGCGATCGTGCTGGTATGCACGCTCGCGGCAGCGTTCGGATTCTCGAAACTGCACATCCGCGGAAAGGAGCTCTTCTTCTGGATGCTCCTGGGTGCGCTCACGCTGCCGGAAGTCGTGCTGCTGGCACCGCTCTTTGCCACGGTGACGGCCGCCGGTGCCTACAACTCTCTCTGGGCAGTGGTCGTGCCCGCGGCGGCCCTGCAGATTCCGTTCTCCGTACTTCTGGCCCGCAACTTCGTAGATGGCATCCCCGACGAACTGATCGAAGCGGCACGGGTTGACGGAGCGAACACCTGGCAGGCCTTCCGCCATATCATCATGCCGCTGACACGCCCCATCGTCGCCGCCATTGTGGTCCTGGTCTTCATCAGCTCGTGGAACGGGTATCTTCTCCCGCTACTGTTCCTGCAGACCCCGGAACAGCAGACCATCACCCTCGTCCCGCAATACTTCGTCGGACAATTCAACAACGACCAAACCAAGGTCCTCGCCGCTGCGGTACTCACCGCCCTGCCAGTACTCATCGCTTACATCAGCCTTCAAAAGTTCTTCGAGCGCGGCCTCGCGGCCGGTGCTTTGAAGTAGCCAAACCAGGAAAGAAGCCACCACCATGCCTCACGCACGAATCGACATGCACCGCGCCCTCCAGCCGAAGATGGCTGACATCAGCGCAGCCATCCTCCGCGGAATGGTCACCGGCTTCGAGATGCCTGAAGATGATCTGTTCCAGATCTTCCGGCTCCACGAACCCGGCGAACTCGTCTACTCCCCCACGTTCCCGAACCAGCAGCGGGACGACATCATCTTCATCGAACTGGTCGCCCAGAACGTTTACAACGATGACCAGAAGCAGCGCACCATGGCCGCGATCGTGGATGAAGTCTCAGCCCTCGGAATCAAACGCGACAACCTTCTTCTCGTTCACGTCGAAGTCCAGGGCGCCGCATGGTATGCACCCGAGCCCGTCTAAGCACTGCCAATTCCCCCCTCATAGGAGAACTCCCCATGTCACTCGCCCCCCAACTCGCCGACGGCCAGCGCGCCCAGGTATTCATCGGCGGACCGGCCCACAACCAACCGACTCTCCTATTCGAGACCGATGAACTCCAGATCGAAGCACCCAACTGGTCCCTCGACGGCAAGACCCTCTACCTGAACGGAAACGGACATCTTTGGGCACTGGACGTCACGAACCCTGAGTCAGGGCTCCGTCAGATCCACTACGACGGCCTCCCCGAACTGAACAACGACCACGTCCTGGACCCGGATGGAGACCACATTTTCCTCTCGGCCAATGACGGACACATCTACCGCGCCGCCCTCAGCGGCGGCGCAGTCGAACGTGTGAGCCAGGACGACGGTATGTGGCACTTCCTCCACGGCGTCTCACCCGACGGCAAACGCCTCGCCTACGTCGAGCTGAAAGAATTCGGGGATCCCGGCAAACTCGCCGTATGGCCGGTTTCCGGCGGCGTAGTCACACGACCGGACACCGGACCGCGACACATCGACGGACCCGAATGGTCCCCTGACGGCGAGTGGATCTACTTCAACACCGAGGGATTCACCACCGCGGCAGGACATGCCCAGCTCGCACGGATCAACGAAACCACCAGCACACTCGAACGGCTCACCAGCAGCGAGACAGTCGACTGGTTCCCGCATCTTTCCCCGGACAACCGCTCGGCCGTGTATATCTCCTTCCCCGCCGGAACCCTCGGCCATCCGCCAAACCTAAACGTCGACGTCGTCGTCGTGTCCCCCGAGGACTGGTCGACCCCCGTCCAGCGCTACCCGCTGTTCGGCGGCCAAGGCACCATCAATGTCAACAGCTGGTCTCCCGACAGTTCACGCTTCGCGTTCGTCGCATACCCGATTAACTGAAATGGAGATGACCATGAAGCAGCAGACGAATTGGCTGCGCCCCCTCGGCTCCACCGGCTTGACCGTGTCCGCCGTCGCCGCCGGCGGCGGCCCCATTGGCAGCATGCCGGAGATCTTTGGCTATGACGTCCCCACCGAACAAGCAGTGGATCTCGTGACCAAACTGCTGCGCAGCCCTGTGCGGGTCATCGATACGTCCAACGGCTACTCGGACGGCAATAGTGAGCGAAGGATCGGACAGGGAATCACCCGCGCCGGAGGGCTGCCAGCCGACTACCTCATCGCCACCAAGACCGACGCAAAAGACGGCGACTACTCCGGTGAGCGGGTCCGTCGATCGGTTGAGGAGAGCATGGACCGCCTCGGCCTCAACAAGCTGCCACTCGTATACCTCCATGATCCGGAGTTTGCGCTCGACCAGGGCCTTGACGCCCCGGGTGGCGCGGTGGAAGTGCTCGTCGAGCTACAACGTGAAGGCATCATCGGGGCGATCGGCCTGGCCGGTGGTGACGTCAAGGTAATGCATCGGTTCCTGGATCTGGGCGTATTCAACGTGCTCCTCAACCACAACCGCTGGACCCTTGTCGACCGCAGCGCCGGAGCACTCTTTGACCGGGCCTCAGCGGCCGGGATGGGCGTCGTCAACGCCGCCTACCTGGGCGGGGGGTTGTTGGCCAACCCACACGGTCAACGCAAGTATGGCTACCGCCCCGCCAAAGATGCGACGGTCGACGCTGCCTTCGCGCTCGAAGCCCTGTGCCGCGAGTGGGGTACAGATCTTGCAACCGCTGCGCTGCAATTCTCCTTGCGTGATCCGCGTATACATATGTCTGTGGTCGGCATCAGTAAGCCTGAGCGAATTGACACGCTCCTCGCGTCAGCCAACGCCGAGCTTCCAGAGGAGTTTTGGGTCGCTGTCGAGGACCTCGTACCCGAACCCTCGAATTGGTTGGATCCGGTAAACCCATGACCGGCCAGGACGCCATCGAACTACAAACGATGCTCAAGGAAATTCAAGGTCAGGCAGCTGAGCGCACGCTCACGAGTTTCGGTCACGAGGACGCGAGAAGGATCGGATCAGCAGCCGCGGCGCTGGCAGAACGCGATCACCTGCCGATTGTCGTGGCAGTGTCCCGGGGAACGCAGCGGGTATTCCACGCAGCGTTCGCCGGGACCACCGCCGAGCACGACGACTGGGTCCGGCGAAAGATCAACACCACGATGCGGCACGAGATCCCGAGCCTCGAGTTCGTGCTCCGGCACCAACTCTCCGGCCATGCCCCCGACTGGCTCGATCAACAAGAATTCGCGATAGCCGGCGGCGCCGTGCCGATCGTCGTAGCCGGAATCACCGTGGGCGCGGTGGCCATCTCCGGGCTGGTCGGATCGATCCGGGAGGACCACGACGTCGCCATGGAAGCGATACGGTCAGCCCACCCTCGGCCCTGACCTTCCAATGCTGGTCTCCCTGATGTCGTTAGCCGCGCAATAAACGTTCGGACTCCCCCAAATAAAAGGAAGACGTATGATTTCATCCACAAACTCCCGCGGCCTCCAGACCTCTCGATACCCGGGCAGAGACGACATGCAGCCTAATCAGGTGTCTCAGCTCATCATCGCCGACGTCGAAGAAGGTACAGAGACGCTCGTGTACCAATCGGAGCGTCTCGTCGAATCACCCAATTGGACGCCCGATGGCCGGTGGCTGGTGGTCAACAGCCAGGGGAAGCTCTGCAGGATACTCGCCGACGGAACCGGAGACCTTGAACGGATCGACATAGGCGACGTCGAGGGCGTGAACAACGATCACGTGCTCTCACCGGACGGGGAGCGCGTGTACTTCAGCGCTCTCGGCCATGTGTACTGTGTGAGCCTTGAAGGTGGCGACGTGCGCCGGGTGTCAAATGTCCACCCGGCGGAGCAACGGTACAGCTATTGGTTGCACGGCGTCTCGCCGGACGAGGAGACGCTCGCCTACGTGTCGGTCGAGCCGGAGGGAGACGAGCCGCGCGCCCGGCGGAATCTCGCGACCATACCGGCGGCGGGTGGTCCGGAAAACCAGGTGACGGAAGGTGTCAACGACTACGACGGTCCGGAATACTCCCGCGACGGGAAATGGATTTACTACAACTCCGAGGAGACGGCCACGGTGAAGGGCCACGCCCAGATCTTTAGGATGCGACCCGATGGCACGGACCGGCAGCAACTGACTTTCGACGCGCGCGTCAATTGGTTCCCGCATTTCACACCGGATGGTAAGGAGTTCGTGTACATCAGCTACCCTCCCGGCACAATCAGCCACCCCGCTGACATGGAGGTGGAGTTGCGGATGATGACCGCAGATGGTGGCGAGCCACGCACCATCGTGACGTTATTCGGCGGCCAGGGAACAATGAACTGCAACAGCTGGGCGCCGGACGGCAGGCGATTCGCGTTCTTCGCGTACCCGTCCGTCCTGTAGGCGGCATACGTGAGTCCATGCAACCAGTGGACCTTGAAATCTTCTCAAGGTAGTATTCGTCAACCCATGCGCACGGCCCGGGGCAACGTAGCTGACGGGCGGCAGGCGGCCGGGAGCAACATTCCCGGTGTTCGACGGATGGAGGGCCCGACTTGACGGCTGAGGATCTTGTGAGCAACCAGATGGTCACGGAGTTTGCGTCCAGCCACTTGCCCTGGCGTCTTGACGTCAGACGCCACGCCAAGCTTCGTCATCTGACGCGGAGGCTCGGCAAGCCCTGGACCGTGGGCTGCACGCTTGGCGGGATGGTGGGTCGCCGCGGCCCCGCCGAACTTCGTCAGACGGACGGCGAGTTCATCGCTGTTCTACTTGTGCAGCGCGGCGCCGAAGTTTTCGCCCAGAGCGGCAGGGAGACTCTAGTCGGGGAAGGAATGGCCTTGATCTGGGACGGAGTGCGGCCGGCCGAATGTTCTGCTCCCGGTCACCTGGATAAGTTCACCTTCTTCCTGCCGCGGGAAATGGCCCGGGAGGCATTGCCCCGCTTCGAATCAATTGTCGGGAGGCCGCTGCCGGCCTCGCCTGGTCTTCGACTGCTGGGCTCATGGCTTAAGACCTCGACAGACGCCGACTACCTGGACGAGAGGGCAGCTGTCACTGCGGGCAATGTGGCCGTTGACCTGCTGACGTCCGCGATCGGTTCGTCATCGAACATCGTCCTCGACACGCAGTCCATCCGCCTGATGGAGATACGCGCCTTCATCGACTCTCATCTGAACAGTGTCGGTCTGAGCGTTGACGACATCGCCCGTGCAAATGCCGTGTCCACCAGGTACTTGCATCTGCTGTTCCAAGGGGCGGGCGACTCGTGCGGGCAGTACCTATCGCGCCGGCGACTTGAAACTGCCCAGCAACTGCTGATGACGCAGCCGGGCATGTCAATCACTGAAGTGGCATCCCGAGTCGGCTTCGCCAGCCCGTCCTCGTTCAGCCGCGCGTACCGATCCGCCTACGGGATCGCCCCGAGGGATGCACGGCGACCGCAGCCGTCCTGAGAGATTTGCACCTCAGGCCAAGTATTTTGCACTCCGGGGCATGCGCGGCCGAAGTGCTCTCTCCATAGTTGAAAGGGACGTCCCCGACGTCCCTTTCAACCCGAGGAGATCAATGATGACCACTCACGCATTCGACGTTTCCGTCCGAAACAAGGAGGGCGACGAAACGCCCCGGACGCACGAGGCACTGTTCCAGCGCGGCCAAATAGGCCGGATGACCCTGAGGAACCGTTTCGTCCAGTCCCCTATCTTCACTCAATACGCCGGAACGTTCGGCGACGTCAGCGACCGCATGATCGAGTACTACCGTGCCAGAGCCCGGGGTGGAGTGGGCCTCATCATCACCGAAAACACCTCTGTCGACTGGATGGTAGGCCGCACCGTGGGCCATCCCATCCGCATTGACCACGACCGGTTTCGCTCAGGCCTGGCAGCCCTGACCGAGGCGGTGCACAACGAGGGAGCGAAGATCGCCGTCCAGCTCCATCACACAGGCCGCCAAAACTCGCAGGCAAACACCGAACGGAATGAACCGCCAATCGCGCCAACAGCGGGTATCACAAGCGCCTTCGGCACCCCGCCGCGGGCCATCGAGCTCGCTGAGATCCCGGGCCTGGTCGACATGTACGCACAAGGGGCCAGACGCGCCGTCGAGGCCGGGTTCGACGCGGTGGAGCTGCACGGTGCCCACGGGTACCTGCTTGGCCAGTTCCTCTCACCAAAGACCAACAAACGCACCGACGAGTATGGGGGTTCTCTGGAGAACCGAGCGCGATTCGCCCTCGAAGTGGTCCGCGCAGTCCGGGACATCGTCGGCCCGGACTTCCCGGTCATGTACCGCCTGAGTGTGGAGGAGCCCTACGAAGGCGGACTGCCGCTGGATGAAGGTCTCCGGTTCTGCAAGATGCTGGAGCAATACGTGGACGCCCTGGACGTATCGGCCGGAAACTACGACACCGCCGCCACTCTCCTGCCCATGTACCCGCCCGGCAACCTTGTTCATTACGCCAAGGCAGTGAAGGAAAGGGTGTCGGTGCCGGTGATCGGTGTCGGCCGGCTGACCTGGCTGCTCGACGAAATGAACGATGCTGTCGCGTCAGGCGAACTGGACTTCGTCGCCCTGGGCCGGGCACAGCTCGCCGACCCTGAAACCGTGGCCAAGACCCGACGCGGCGAAGGAGCCCACGTGCGCCGCTGCATCGCCGTCAACGAGTGCATCTCACGCTGGATGTTCAAAGGCCAGCACACCCAGTGCGTCATCAACCCGGCTCTTTCACAGGAGGCCCGCGCAAAGGATGCGCTGCGCCGGGCCGACGTCGCCAAGCGGGTTCTGATTGTGGGTGCCGGGCCGTCGGGCTGTGAGGCAGCCATCGTCGCTGCAGAGCGCGGTCACGATGTCACAATCATCGAGCGCCAGGAAGCCATCGGCGGTCAGTTGCGCGCTTGGTCCGCCGCCGGCTTCCTCCACACTGAGATGAGGAACATGATCAACTTCTACAGGGTGGAGCTCCAGCGTCTCGCCATCGACGTCCGCCTCGGTACAGAAGCCACACAAAGTGACCTGGACAGCTACGATGTCGTCCTGCTGGCTACAGGCACGGTCAGCACAGGGTTACCCGACGGCGCCATCGACGCCGTCGAGATGCTCACCACGGGAACCGCGCCCGACGGCGATCTGGTCACCGTGCACGGCGATACCGAGATCGCGATGTTCGCAGCCCTTTGGCTTGCGGAGCAGGGCCGCCGCGTCAGGCTCAGTTCGCCGTCCGGGGACGTCGGAATCGACACCAACGACATGCAGCGCGATCGTCTCGCCGAGCTCCTGGCCGCCCAAGGTGTCGAAACGGCCGTCGGGCAGGCCGCTCCCAACGGAGGGGTTGTCGTATGGGCACAGGACCGGGTGGCCAGCGACGTGCTGACAGGCATGGTCGACGAGGAAAAGGTCCGTGAGATCGGCACGCGAACCCGTGGTGGCCGGATGTATGAGGCAACCCAATCCGGGTTCTGGGCAGCAGCCCGGATCTGAGAGGAGAAATTCGATGACTGTACGCGCAATTGAACACATCGGCATCACAGTGCCCGACCTTGAGCAGGCCACCAGGTTCTTCACGGAAGCCTTCGGTGCCGAGAAGATATACGACATGCTGGACGAACCGCTGACGGGACCCGAGGTCGAGGCAGGACTGGGCATACCTTCGGGAGCCACTATCGAGTCGATCCGCATGATGCGTCTTGGCGATGGCCCCAATCTAGAACTCTTTGTGTACTCTGGGGCGCCGCAGCGGCCGCCTGTGGTCCCCAGCGACTACGGCCTCCAGCACTTCTGTGTCTACGTTGACGACATCGACAAAGCAGCCGGGAAACTTGAGGACGCCGGCGGCACGCTGCTGAGTCAGCCCAACGATCTTCCGGGAGGAGACGCGGGGGCCGGCAACCGATACCTGTACGCCCGCACTCCGTGGGGCAGCACAATCGAGCTCGTCAGCTATCCGTCGGTGCAGGCCTACGAGGCCGGCACGATGCTTCGCCGGTGGCGTCCCCGCCCGAACGCCGACCACTCGCAACAGGAGCTATAACCGCCTGCAGACCCGGCTGACCTGTCCCACCCGGCAGCGGAACTGAAGGCAATGGCAGGCGTGGCCGGATCTCCTAACCCGGCCACGCCTGCCGTTCCTTTCCCGGTCTGTGCACCCGGCTGGGGTCGGATATAGCCTTGGGGAAATTCTCAAACCCCGATAAAACCGCTGCCGGCAAGCTCCTGAATCCCTGTAATTCTTCACCTACGGAGACACAATGCTGTATATGGTCCGCATGGACGTCCGCCTGCCCATAGATATGCCTCCCGAGCAAGCCAAGGAAATCAAAGACCGCGAGAAGGCCTACTCCCAGGTCCTCCAACGCGACGGGCGCTGGCGGCACATCTGGCGCGTCGTCGGCCAATACTCCAACTTCTCCGTCTTCGACGTTCCCGGTAACGACGAACTCCACGAACTCCTTTCCGGGCTGCCCCTTTTCCCCTATATGGACATCACCGTTACGCCTCTGGCGCACCACCCCTCAGACATCACCTGACGGCCGGAGAAACATCACAAAGCACGGTTCGATACCCGCAAACGACGGCGGCCGTCACCTCCGGCCGCAGCGGCTCACAGTGCGGTAATGGACAGGTTCGAGAAGAACGCCACTGTACCAATGTCAACAAAAAGCCCGATACCGCCGCGGGCTTCCCGTCCCTTGGTTTCAGGGAGATCCAGGATCTGGATCCCGTCGACACTGGCGCGCAATTCCCCTTTATGGATCGCAATGCGCAGGTGGATCCACTCGTCCGGCCCGATGTCCGCCCCCGACTCGTAACGACCGTCCGGATACTCCTCGCGGAGGCGTTCGAAGTTCCAGTCAGGGTACGCGAAATACTGCGCGGCCCGCTGGGCGCGGGGTCCCGGAGGATCTGCTTTGGCCCCGTTGAGGGGACGGACATACACTGCCTCAAAGCTGTCCAGCCCCTCCGTGATCCGGTAGGCAAGGCCCGCGAAGGCTCGTGCGTAGTCGGGAGCAGTCTCGGCGAGCCGGCTCAGGACGTCGACCTCGACGACGCCGTTCCCAAAGTCCGCAGGAATCAGGACGAAGGTGGGCTGGTCGATGTAGTCGACGCCCGGGACCCCCGAGGCAGCCGCCTCGGTCAGCTCGACTCGAAGAGCCTGTCGCCCCGCAACATCGACACTTCTGGCTGTAACCGAGTTCAACGAGGCTCCCGCGGGCAGGTCGTGCAGCGCGTGCATCGCCGTGATTTGAGGATTACTGTCACCCATTGGTGTCCCTGTCTTCCAACATTAGTGAGCGGTCATCTAAACGTCCGCCCACCGTGACCACGAGCTTTCCCGTGACGGCACCGCCCTCCATGTCCTGATGGGCGTGCACGATGTCCTCGATGTCGTACACCCGCCCTATCGGAACAGTCACTTCCCCTGCAGCCACGGCGTCCAAGAACTCCTGCAGTACAGCCGGGGGCAGGTCCTTGGCCCCTCCGGAGTACGCGGTGAGCCTAACTCCGCCGGGGATGTAGTCGATGGGGTAGAAATCCGGCACCGTCCACTCGTCGGAAAGCATGCCTGTAAAGCAAACCGTCCCGTGCACGGCGGTGGCCCTGAGGGTGTCGCGCAACGTGGGGGCGCCCACAAGCTCAACAGCACCCTCAACCCCGCCGGGAAAGATCGTGCGAACTTCCTCGGCGATGCTTCCGGTATCGATGATGGCGTGGTCCGCTCCGGCGTCGACGAGGGCCTGTGCCTTGTTCGGGTTCCTCGTGGTCGCAAGGACCGTCATGCCGCGGCGTTTCGCCAGGACAGTCAGCGCCAGGCCGACCGATGAGGTGCCGCCCCGAATCAACAGGCTGCTGCCGGGAACGGCATTAACACCGACCGTCAGCGAGCCGTACGCGGTCTGCAGCATTTCCGGAACCGCACCCAACGTGGACCAGTCAAGTGTGCTCGCGAACGGAATCACGCTCGAGGCCGGCACCGAAACGTACTCGGCGTATCCGCCGTCGAAAGTTCGCCCCATGCCGCCCATCAGCGCGGCAACCTGGGTCCCGATTGGAAACTCTCCGCCGGGGGCGTCAGCAACCACACCGGCCGCCTCGATCCCTGGAACACGGGGAAAGGACCCGAACGATCCCAGGCCGCGGCGAAAATGCAGCTCCGAGCGGTTCAGGCCGAAGGCGTGGACCTTGATGAGGACCCACCCGCGCTGTGGGCGGGGTCGCGGTACGTTCCGGATTTTGAGGGCGTCCGGCGCTCCGGGACCGTCGAGGACGACGGCACGCATCAGTTCAGGCATGGTCCTTCACTCCTTGTGCGTCTGTCCCAGCTGTGGCGTGCGATGCTGTCGGAAGGGGCATGGGCTGTTGGTCCCGTGGCGCTGCTGTCTCCGGGCCGCGTCGGATGGCTGGGATGGCAGCGAGTGCAACGATTGCGATCAGCAGGCCGGGCACCAGCGGCCAACCCGTGGATTCTGTGAGGGACTGTACGGCGTACGGGGCAATGCCGCCAAAAATCGTTGTGGCTACAGTCCCGCCGATAGCCAGCGCAGTCAGGCGGCCCCTGACATCGAACTGTTCCGGGATTGCCGAGGCCCCGACCGCGCTGAGGCTGCCGGCGAGGCAGGCAAGGACCACCGCTGCCGCTACCGCGGCGCCTGCGTTCGGTTGCCCGGCAGCAGCGAACATGGGGAGTGGAAGAACAACCGCCGCAATGGAAAGGACCAGCAGCGTCTTACGCCGCCCGTACCGGTCGGACAGCCACCCTGCCACAGGGGAAGCAAGGACGACGACGACGGCCGCGAGCGTCGCCAGCCCGAGGGCCGACGATTCGCTCCAATTCCGGACCGAGACCAGGTAGGTCGGGAGATAGATGATGCCCACATAATACGCAGCGGAACAGAGTCCGGAAATGACGAACGTACGGACTATGGCCCGCCACTGCCGCCGCAGCACACGCGGCAATGGCTCATGCTGCGCGCTAGCACGGCTTTGCAGGAACAGGGGCGTTTCCGGCAGCGCGGACCGAAGAGCCAAAATAAGTGCGGCGAGGACGCCGCCCACGATGAACGGGATCCGCCACCCCCACTGCTCCATCTCGGATGCAGACATGACCGCTACTGTCAGGGCAGAAATGCCGGCAGCAAGCAACGCGCCGAATTCACTGGCCGAAGCCGCCAGCGAAGTGACCAGGCCGCGGTTCCTCGCGCGGCTGCTCTCCAAGAGGTAGGTCATGATTCCGGTGTATTCACCGCCAACAGAGAACGCCATGAGGCATCGAATGGCAAGGAGCCACACACCAGCGGATTCGCCGACCTGGGCGTAGGTTGGCAATGCCGCCATCCCGG